>NZ_JAUOEQ010000003.1:0-276880 GCF_031931965.1 Shewanella sp. SP2S2-6
GCTAGCTTTCGCAGGTGCAGGGACGCATCCTTCGGAAGCGATAGCAAATTTGTCAATGAGCCCAAGGGGCTTTCAACTCCGTTGGGGGCGTCTTGGAGCATCCAAGGAGGATAGGACGAGCAGTCCTCCTTGGTCGGGTGTGGGGTGAAGCCCCACGACTTTGATTTTGATTAAAGCATTCAAACTACGAAACAGACTTTGGGGCAATAGCTTTTTAGCTGAACTATCAGCGAAAAGGTTGGCTGAGATTGGTATTGTTGCAACAGTGACCGTTGGCGACATGGTCGCTTATTCACATCCATGTGATCGCGACATTAGTATGTCCTATACAGCAGATGTCGCCGTCGAGCCTATAGGGATATTTTGTTAAACGAACGGGCTGAAGTCACAGGGAAAACAATGATAATGAATGATGCACAACTGACGATACCATTATCTTGCTTTGGGGAACCCAAATTGCAGGCATAAAAAAACCGCTGGGTAGCGGTTTTTATATTTTGCAATCTTAACGGGTTTTAATCGAAACCGATTATAGACCCGCGTCAGCGCGCAGTGCTTCAGCTTTGTCCGTTGCTTCCCAAGGGAATTCGTTACGACCAAAGTGGCCATAAGCGGCAGTCGCTTGATAAATTGGACGTGCTAAATTTAGCATGGCCGTTAAACCGTATGGACGCAGTTCGAAGTGTTGACGTACTAACTTGATCAGCAAATCTTCAGACACTTTACCCGTACCGAAGGTCTCGATGCTGATAGAAGTCGGCTCTGCCACACCAATAGCGTAAGACACTTGGATTTCACAGCGATCAGCAAGACCTGCTGCAACGATGTTTTTTGCCACATAACGGGCAGCGTATGCCGCGCTACGGTCCACTTTTGATGGATCTTTACCAGAGAATGCGCCACCACCATGACGGGCCATGCCGCCGTAGGTATCAACGATGATCTTACGACCGGTTAAGCCGCAATCGCCTACTGGACCACCGATAACAAAACGGCCAGTTGGGTTGATAAAGAACTTAGTGTCTTTGTTTAGCCATTGAGCCGGTAATACTGGCTTGATGATGGTTTCCATCACACCTTCAATTAAGTCGGCTTGTGAAACGTCATCTCTGTGCTGAGTTGACAATACTACAGCATCAATACCAACAATTTTGCCATCATCATAGGCAAACGTGACTTGGCTTTTCGCATCTGGGCGTAACCAAGGCAGGGTGCCGTTTTTACGCACTTCAGACTGACGCTTCACTAATGCGTGGGCATAAGTGATAGGCGCTGGCATTAGGACGTCGGTTTCGTTGTTGGCATAGCCAAACATTAACCCTTGGTCGCCTGCACCTTGCTCAGCTGGGTCAGCACGGTCTACACCTTGATTGATATCAGGTGATTGCTTACCAATGGCGTTTAATACCGCACACGAGTCTGCATCAAAACCCATATCTGAGTGGGTATAACCAATTTCACGCACCGTTTTACGGGTGATTTCTTCGATATCAACCCAAGCAGAAGTCGTGACTTCGCCACCGACTAATACCATGCCAGTTTTGACATAAGTTTCACACGCCACGCGTGCTTTTGGATCTTGAGCCAGAATTGCATCTAGCACAGCATCAGAAATCTGATCTGCAATCTTATCGGGATGACCTTCTGAGACCGACTCAGAAGTAAACAAGTGCTTTGCCATAGTAGGAAAATCTCGTCGTTAGCATTCAAACGTGTAGAAGCATCTACATCTAGACGGCTATTTTAGTTTAAATCCGATTGCCGATCACCCCCAGTGAGAAAAAATCCTCTCAGATTGTGACCTGAAAACGACTATGTTCAGTCTTGAAATGGTTATTTTACTTATATTTCATAGCATTAAGTTTACTCTTTTTTTGAGAAATTTATTTCTCCATTACAAGTGATCCTTGCGAGGCCCACTCAAGTAAACGCCAGTAAAGTGACTAGTTTGTTTCTGCGAGTTTACGATTCGGCCATCTTTTGCTGAGTGAATGATAATTTTAGTTTGCGTCACACTGGCATGTAGGGGAAAATATGCATCCAAATTGCCCGCTAGACCCCACAAACAAGCAGGAGAGAGCATGTCTTCCCGTAAAGTACTCGCAAACGCAATCCGTGCGTTAAGTATGGATGCAGTTCAAAAAGCAAATTCAGGCCATCCCGGCGCCCCAATGGGTATGGCAGATATTGCTGAAGTGCTGTGGAATGATTTCCTTAAGCACAACCCGACCAATCCTAAATGGGTAGATAGAGACCGTTTCGTCCTTTCTAACGGTCACGGTTCAATGCTGATCTACTCTTTACTTCACCTGACAGGTTATGAATTACCAATCGAAGAACTGAAACAGTTCCGTCAATTGCATTCAAAAACCCCGGGTCACCCAGAATACGGTTACACCCCAGGTGTTGAAACCACAACGGGTCCACTCGGCGCGGGCATCAGCAATGCTGTCGGTATGGCGATTGCTGAAAAAACCTTAGCGGCACAGTTTAACCGTGATGGTCACGATATCGTTGATCACTACACTTACTGCTTCGTCGGCGACGGCTGTTTGATGGAAGGTATTTCCCACGAAGCCTGTTCATTAGCCGGTACTTTAGGTCTAGGCAAACTGGTCGCATTTTGGGATGACAACGGTATTTCTATCGATGGCCATGTTGAAGGCTGGTTTACCGATGATACGCCAAAGCGTTTTGAAGCTTACGGCTGGCATGTGATTGCCGGTGTTGACGGTCACGATAGCGCGGCAATCCGTGCTGCTATCGAAGCGGCGAAAGCGGTTACCGATAAACCAACCATGATTTGCTGCAAAACCATTATCGGTTTTGGTTCACCCAACAAATCTGGCAGCCACGATTGCCACGGCGCGCCATTAGGCGATGCGGAAATCGCAGCAGCCCGTGAATTCCTTGGCTGGCCACATGCACCATTTGAAATCCCTGCTGACGTTTATGCTGGTTGGGATGCCAAAGAAGCCGGTGCTGCCCGTGAAGCGGCATGGAACGAGAAGTTTGCGGCTTACAGCGCAGCTCACCCAGAACTGGCTGCTGAATATGAGCGTCGTGTACTGAAAGGTGAATTACCTGCTGATTTCGAAGAAAAAGCGCAGGCATTCGTGCAAGCATCACAGGATAAAGCCGAAGGTATTGCGAGCCGTAAAGCCTCACAAAATGCCATCGGTGCTTTCGGTGCTATGTTACCTGAACTGTTAGGCGGCTCTGCTGACTTAGCAGGTTCTAACCTGACACTGTGGTCAGGTTCTAAAGGCATTCAAGACGATCCAGCCGGTAACTACATTTACTACGGCGTGCGTGAATTCGGCATGAGCGGCATTATGAACGGTGCTTCGCTGCATGGTGGTTTCATCAACTACGGCGCAACTTTCATGATGTTCATGGAATACGCCCGTAACGCAGTCCGTATGTCGGCGCTGATGGGCATTCAAAACATCTTCGTTTATACCCATGACTCTATCGGTCAAGGTGAAGATGGTCCAACGCATCAGCCAGTTGAGCAATTAGCTAACCTACGTATGACGCCAAATATGGCTGTATGGCGCCCATGTGATGCGGCAGAAACGGCAGTTTCTTGGAAAGCTGCGATTCAACGTCGCAATGCGCCAACGTCACTGATTTTCAGCCGTCAAAACCTGAAAGCCCAAGCACGCAGTGCTGAGCAATTAGCCAACGTGGCTAAAGGTGCTTATGTACTGCAAGACTGTGCGGGTACACCAGAACTGATCCTGATCGCAACCGGTAGCGAAGTACAATTGGCAATGGATGCCGCCGCTGCACTGACTGAGCAAGGTAAACAGGTTCGCGTAGTTTCTATGCCATCGACAACTGAGTTCGATAAGCAAGATGCAGCGTATAAAGAATCGGTATTACCACGTGCTGTGACTAAACGTGTGGCTATCGAAGCGGCGCATACCGATTTCTGGTACAAGTACGTCGGTTTTGAAGGCACTGTTGTTGGCATGACCACTTTTGGTGAGTCAGCGCCGGGTAACGTGTTATTGAATCACTTCGGTTTCACCGTTGAAAATGTGCTGAATGCTGCAAAATCATTGGGCTAATCGCTCAAGGGATTAGATTCAATACAAAAGGTTAAACTTTTTAAGTGTTAATCTGTATAATGCGGCCTGCAATCTTTTGCAGGCCGTTTTTGTATTTAGAGGAAATTGAGACCTCAATGATCCGAGTCGCTATCAATGGTTATGGCCGTATTGGCCGCTCTATTCTTCGTGCTTTGTACGAGTCTGGAAAACGGCAGCAAATGCAGATTGTCGCGATTAATGAATTAGCTAAACCTGAAGCCATTATTCATCTGACCCAGTACGACACCACCCACGGTCGGTTTGCGCACAAAGTGAAACTCGTCGATGATCACATGCTGATTGGCGACGATGCGATAAAAATTCTCCACGAGCCCGATCCCACAAAACTCCCTTGGCATGAAATGGACATAGACATTGTCTATGAGGCCACAGGTGTATTACTCGATCGTCAAAGCTGCGAAGCCCATATTCATGCTGGCGCTAAACAAGTGCTGATAAGCCATCCATCCTCAGCCGATGTCGATGGCACGATTGTCTATGGTGTGAACCACGATTTACTCCGCGCCGAACACACAGTGGTTTCCAACGCTTCTTGTACGACTAACTGTATCGTACCTGTGATCGACGTGCTCGACCGCCATTTCGGCGTTAAAAGCGGTGCCATTACCACTATTCATTCGGCGATGAACGATCAGCAAGTGATTGATGCTTATCATGATGATTTGCGTCGTACCCGCGCCGCTGGTCAATCGATTATCCCTGTAGACACTAAGCTTGCCCGCGGTATTGAGCGGATTTTGCCGCACATGAAAGATAAGTTTGAAGCGATTTCAGTGCGCGTGCCCACCATCAACGTGACGGCGATCGATTTGTCTGTGACGCTTGAGAAAACCGTCGATATTGCCACTGTAAACCAGGTGCTGGAATCGGCCGCCAATGGGCGATTTAACGGCATTTTGGGTTATACTGATGAGCCCTTGGTTTCATGTGATTTCAACCATGATCCGCGCTCCAGTATTGTTGACGGTACCCAGACCCGTGTCAGCGCCGGTCAGTTGGTGAAGCTGTTGTTGTGGTGCGATAACGAGTGGGGTTTTGCCAACCGTATGTTAGATACGAGTTTGGCGATGATCGCAGCCAAGCGAGGCTGATAAAAAGTAGATTATTCACCGGTGGGTCACTCAGTTGTATGCCAATTCGACGGGATGTCGAGCGCCTAGCGGCAGTAAACTGATACCGGCCATGAGTGAAACCAGTTTGTTTTTTGATTATAAAAGGAAGCGTTACTATGGCAATTATCAATATGTCAGATTTGGATCTACAAGGTAAGCGCGTGCTTATTCGTGAAGATCTCAATGTGCCTGTCAGCAACGGCGTCGTCACCAGTGATGCACGTCTGCGCGCCTCTCTCCCAACTATCGAGTTGGCCCTTGCTAAAGGCGCCGCTGTGATGGTGATGTCGCACTTAGGTCGTCCGACCGAAGGTGAATACAATCCCGAATATTCTATGCAACCTGTGGTCGACTACTTGGCTAAAGCCTTGTCGTGCCCTGTGCGTTTAGCGACGGATTATTTAGACGGCGTCGACGTTGCCGTCGGTGAAGTCGTGGTATTCGAAAACGTGCGTTTTAACGTGGGCGAAGGTAAGAACAACGAAGCGCTGTCGCAAAAAATGGCTGCGTTGTGTGATGTCTATGTGATGGACGCTTTTGGTACTGCACATCGCGCCCAAGCATCGACCCATGGCGTGGGCATGTTTGCCCCCATCGCCTGTGCTGGCCCATTACTGGCGCAAGAATTAGATGCTTTAGGCAAGGCATTAGATAATCCTGCGCGTCCTATGGTGGCGATTGTCGGTGGCTCTAAAGTGTCGACTAAGCTGACCGTGCTAGAAAGCCTTTCAGGTATCGTTGATCAGTTAGTGGTTGGCGGCGGTATTGCCAATACTTTCATCGCGGCGGCGGGCTACAATGTCGGTAAATCGCTGTATGAAGCGGATTTGATCGACGAAGCTAAACGTTTAGTCGCTAATGCGAAAAGCCGCGGCGCCGATATTCCTGTGCCGACTGATGTAGTCGTAGCAGGCGAGTTTAGCCCAACGGCTGCGGCAACCTTAAAATCGGTTAGCGAAGTCGCTGATGGCGAAATGATTTTTGATATTGGCCCTGATAGCGCTGAAGCACTGGCTAAAATCATCGAATCTGCTGGCACTATAGTATGGAACGGCCCTGTGGGCGTGTTCGAATTCGACCAATTTGGTGAAGGTACTAAGCGTATTGCCCAAGCGATTGCCGATTCAAAAGCCTTCTCTATCGCAGGCGGTGGTGACACTTTGGCTGCGGTTGATAAGTACGGTATTGCCGATAAAGTGTCTTACATTTCGACTGGCGGCGGCGCTTTCCTCGAGTTCCTCGAAGGTAAAGAATTACCGGCTGTGGCTATGTTAGAAAAGCGCGGCGCTTAATTATTAAGTTTTAAAATACGCGGCGCATAAGACGCCGCGAAAGCGCTGATAAGATCAACGCTTTGATAATAAAGAATTATAAAAAAACCGCCCGTGTTTATCTTAGATATTGATTAAATATATCGAGTTAAATACGGGTATAAAAATCCATCCAAACGATAGCGACCTCGGTGACCAAGCGTTGCAGAATGCGATAGTCACCCTATTATTGGAGTTACAAAATGGCGTTAATTTCCCTACGACAACTACTCGACCACGCGGCAGAACATGGATACGGTGTGCCTGCGTTCAACGTTAACAACTTAGAGCAGATGCGTGCCATCATGCAGGCCGCTGAAGCAACAGACAGCCCTGTTATTGTGCAAGCTTCTGCTGGTGCGCGTAAATATGCTCGCCCACAGTTCTTAAAATATCTGATGGCAGCGGCTCTTGAGCAGTACCCAGATATTCCTGTGTGTATTCACCAAGACCACGGTACCGATCCTGATATCTGTCAGCGTTCTATCCAATTAGGCATGTCATCAGTGATGATGGATGGCTCTTTGATGGCTGACGGCAAAACCCCTGCATCGTATGACTACAACGTCGATGTCACCCGTCGCACAGTGGCATTTGCCCATGCGTGTGGTGTGTCAGTTGAAGGCGAAATCGGCTGTTTAGGCAGTTTAGAAACTGGCCAAGCAGGCGAAGAAGACGGTATTGGTGCAGTGGGTACATTAAGCATGGATCAAATGTTGACTACTCCTGATGAAGCGGCGCGTTTCGTTGCCGATACCCATGTAGATGCATTAGCCATCGCTATCGGTACTAGCCACGGTGCTTACAAGTTCAGCCGTAAACCTACGGGCGATGTACTGCGTATCGACCGCATCAAAGAAATCCATGCGCGTATTCCTAATACTCACTTAGTGATGCACGGTTCATCTTCAGTGCCACAAGAATGGTTACAGATCATCAACCAATACGGTGGTCAGATCCCAGAAACCTACGGCGTGCCATTAGAAGAAATCGTTGAAGGTATCAAGCACGGTGTGCGTAAGGTGAATATCGATACTGACTTACGTTTAGCATCAACAGGTGCGGTACGTAAGTTCTTAGCGGAACACCCAAGTGAATTTGACCCACGTAAATTCTTGAAAGCGTCAATGGAAGCCATGGCAGACATCTGTACTGTTCGCTACGAAGCTTTCGGTTGTGCTGGTCAAGCATCTAAGATTAAGCCATTGTCTTTACAAGCAATGTATAAAGCGTATCAGTCTGGCGCCTTAGATCCTAAGATCAACATGTAAGCGTTATCGCTAGGACAAAAACCCGCTAATGCGGGTTTTTTTATGCTTAAAATAGATGCAATTTTCATTTTTTAATCGTCAATGCTAATATTGCGCAGATTTTCAGGGGAAAAAACTAACCCATATTAATATGTGCTTATCCAGCTTCGCTGGGACGAACAGATATTTATAGGGATTGGATTTAACGGAACAGGAACGGATAAACATGAAAAAAGTACTGACCGCAGCGATATTAATGACTGCACCTTTTATGGCGACTGCAGGGGCCGATTTTGTAAAAGGCGACAAGACATTCGCTGGTGAAGCTGAGTTAGGTGCTACCTTAACCACAGGTAACACTGAAACCTCATCATTTAAGGGACGTTTAAATCTTAAGCATGAGCTTGGCGATTGGGAAAATCAGTACTTACTAGAAGGTTTATATAAAGAAGATACCGGTTCTGTCACCGCGAAACGCTATTTAGCAGGAGCACAGGGTAACTACAAGATGACAGACCGTAGTTACCTGTTTGCGAATGCCAATTATGAAGTCGACCCGTTTACCGGTTATGACTACACCCTATCTGGCGCAGCGGGTTATGGTCATAGACTGTATGACACCAGCAAGACCTTTTTAGATGTTGAAGTGGGTCCGGGTTATATCTATCAACGTCTCGATACTGAGCAAGCGCTTATCGAAGGTTATGACACCAACGACAGCGTTGTTGCCCACGGCGTGATCAACTTCGAAACTGAAATCACTGAGACCTCTAAATTCCAACAGCGTTTCGTTGCCGATTACGGTGACAAGTTAGATGCCCGTTCTGAAACCTCATTAACGGCAAATATTATCGGCGCATTGGCGATGAAGTTTGCCATTATTGTGCGTTACAACAGCGAGCCGCTGGATGATAAGAAAAGCACAGATACCGAAACCAATATGACCTTGTTATATGCTTTCTAATGCTGTGACACTGATTTAAAACAAAAAAGCACCTTCGAGGTGCTTTTTTATTGGCTGTTTTTGGACTAAGTTGAATATACGTTAAGCTTTTCTTTATTAGTAACATCTGTAGTTATACAAAAATTAATGTTTTAAATGCCTTTGGTTATAGGGTAATGCATAGAAAGTTGCGTTTTATCAACATTTGCTATGCCGAAGCTATGGTAATTTTCGACTAATTTCCTACGTAGAGATGAACTTTAATGAAATTACAGCGGTTGTTTAAAGGCAGTGGAATGGCGTTGTGGAGTCTATTCTGCGTTGCAATATTGAGCGGATTCTCACCTGCAGCATGGGCTATGACAGAAGGGGCAGATCGGCTTAATTTAACCGCCGCGAGCGTGGGTTATGTCGCTGTCTGTGTGTTTGTGCTGGCTTACGTATTGGTGATGGCTGAGGAGACATTACATTTACGCAAGTCGAAACCTGTGCTCGTTGCGGCAGGGATCATCTGGGGCATGATAGGTTTTGTCTATATGCAAAACGGCATGTCCGAAGTGTCGGAAGCGGCATTCAAGCAAAACTTGCTCGAATACGCCGAGCTATTGCTCTTCTTGCTGGTGGCTATGACCTATATCAATGCCATGGAAGAACGTAATCTGTTCGATGCGATCCGCGGCTGGCTTGTGGGCCGTGGTTTTAGCCTACGAACCGTGTTTTGGTTAACGGGCTTTATGGCGTTTTTCATCTCGCCAGTAGCCGATAACTTAACCACTGCTTTACTGATGTGCGCTGTGGTGATGAAGGTTGGGGCAGGGCAACGCAAGTTTATTACCCTTGCCTGTATCAACATTGTCGTTGCCGCCAACGCGGGTGGCGCGTTCAGCCCCTTTGGTGACATCACGACCTTAATGGTATGGCAAAAGGGCCTAGTGCACTTTGGCGATTTCTTTAATCTGTTCATTCCCGCCCTCGTTAACTTTGCCTTACCCGCCGCCATTATGAGTGTGTTCATCCCGCATTTTGTGCCTGAGCCTGAAAAAGAGCATGTGTACACTAAGCCCGGTGCTAAGCGTATTGTAGGGCTGTTTTTACTTACCATTGCTACGGCAGTGTGTGCCCATTCCTTCTTAGGTATGCCGCCTGTACTGGGCATGATGACGGGATTAGGCTTCCTGCAATTCTTTGGATTTTACCTGCGTAAAACCTTCAATCGTTCCGTTGCCCGCGAACGTGAAAAGGCGGAATTAAGACAAGACAAATTACGCCTGCAGCAACTTGGCAGTGTGGTGCCATTTGATGTGTTCAGCCGCATTTCCCGCGCCGAGTGGGATACTCTGTTGTTCTTTTATGGCGTGGTGTTATGCGTCGGCGGCCTAGGTTTTATGGGATATTTGAGCTTAGTGTCTGAGGCCATGTACTCACATTGGGATGTCACCTATGCCAACGTTGCCGTGGGTTTGCTCTCGTCTGTGATTGATAATATTCCTGTGATGTTTGCGGTATTGACCATGAATCCCGATATGGCTTTGGGACAGTGGTTATTGGTTACCCTGACAGCGGGTGTGGGCGGCAGTTTGCTCTCGATTGGCAGTGCGGCAGGAGTTGCCTTGATGGGGCAAGCGCGCGGCATTTACACCTTTGGGGCACATCTACGGTGGACACCTGTGATTGCCTTAGGTTATGTGGCGAGCATTTTAGTGCACATGTGGTTAAACGCCGCAATGTTCTAACACTGCGTTAGCTTGATTATCGTTTATCGAGACAGGCTTGCGGCTTGTCTCACGAAAATTAACTATTTGCTGGCTTGGGTTAGCAAGATCACATTAATCATTGGTTGGCTTGCATAGACTTAACTCCGTGTTTTTATGGAGTTGAGTTAATGTGTATGCAATTGGGAGACTGCAGGTTTGATCGAGAACGAGGCATGCTGATTGAGTTGTCTCGCGATGAATCTTGGCATCTTTCTCGGGCCGAGTTACAAGTGCTCACGTTATTGCTTGAACACCAAGGTCAGTTAGTTTCAAAGCACATGCTAAAAACGGGAGATGGACAAGGTCCGCCATTAACCGATGCCTCTGTGTCCCGCGCCATATCCACGCTCCGCTCCTTTCTAGGCCCTCAGCACGAGGGCTTGATCGAAACCGTTAAAGGCCAAGGTTATTTGTTGCGGCCATCAAACGGCAGCGAATATCGAGGCGTCAATTACCTCAGACTACACACTGTGCCTTTGTGGAGTGCCTTAGTGTTATTCGGGGTGATGTTGGCGTTTTCGGTGTTTTATCTGAAACACACAGATCACAGCAAGCCTACCCAAGCCTTGATGACGTCGATACTGTCGTTAGCCTCGGGTCAGCAAGTGCGCTTGAACTTATATGCCGACTCCAGTGCGAGTAACACCTTACTGTTCGAAATGGGCGAGCGCTTAAGTGCGGGCCTCATTGCCTGTGGCAAGAGCGATTGGGCGGATGTTTATGCGTCTTTATCCCATGATAAACAGGTGCTTAATATGACGTTTCGCGGTGAAAAACTCGACCAGTCAGTGCTCCGCAATATTAGTATCAGCGATTTTTCTCGCCCCAAAGCATTCATCGACTCAGCCTGGCTACGCGAGGTGGATATCTGTGGCTAAATGGCTCAAGTGGACCATCAATATTGTTATTTTGTCGGCCTTGATTGCGGCTTGCGGGGTGATTTATAAACAGTCGGCAACGAGCCGGACCATGATGTTGAGTTGCAGTTCAGAACTGTTTGATCGCCATTCGAGTGCGAATCCCAGTATCAGCGCCAGCAGTGACAACAAATTTTACCTGCTCGTGGACGTATTGATTGCCGCCGACAAAGCGCAAATCAACTACCGTTACTTTAATTTTGATGGCACCAGTGCGGGCCATATTTCGATGCGTGGCAAGGTCGACAGCATTGAGGCCAATAGCATGACCTATAGGGTGGCAGTGGAGACGAAAACTGAATCGGAAATGGAAAAGCAACAGAACTGGCCAGAACACATGAAATATCTATCTAACATCAGCAGTTTACCGTTTCGCGATTCTGGGGTGAATAATTTCAGTATTGAAGTGTTAGATATGGATGACACTAAGGATTATGCCGTGGTGTTATTCCAACCCAGCAATACGATTTGTGGATGCCGAATCGTAAATAGCCGAATTTAATCAGTGAATTTGAGTTTATTTCAGTTAAGATTAGTGCTCATTGATTTATGTCTACTGCGATGAGTCTCTGTGAGGGCTCATGAAAAGGGTGTTGTGTCTAAGATACGTGTAAAGCAAGAAGAATCCCTGTCGATTAAGTTCAGCCACCAGATGGAAAAGGGCGATAATCGTCAGCTCGATCTCTATTTCTTTTTACCAAAGGAAATGGGCATAGGCTCGCACACGCTCAATGAAGAAGAGTACTACTACAGCGCGATTGTCGGCCGTCGTTCTTACTATTCAGAAGGCTTGCACTTACCTTTGGTACAGGGCCGCTTTGCCAGTTTAAATCGCCGCACCGTTGAAGAATTCAGATTGTACTTGAATCTGTTCGCCTATCAGTTTGCCGTTGCAGTCGAAAACGACGTTAAAGAACTCAATCAAATCACAGATGTAACCCATTTTTATTTTGCCCTCGACGAATTACGCGAACAAGTTGGCCAACTGCTGAAAAAGTTTCGCCGTAACGAACCGGGCGATCCTAAATGGAAATCCTACTTCGAAAATGCCGACAACTACCTGTCTTGGTTCTGCGAGCAGCAGTTACTAAAAGTGCTCGCCCATGCTACACGTACCAGTGATTTCAACGATATCCAAGAACGGGTGCTAACACTGTGTCGCAATGAGTGCGCCTATCGGGATGAGCATAACTACAACTCGGCGCAGACTAAGCAAGATCCTAACCGCATCTCAAACAAGATGTTGTTGTTACGACGTTTAATCCAACAAGGTGTGGTACTCAAAGAAGAGTTAAAGCCCTTAGGGATTGGCCTTAAAAAGTTCACGACGGGACTGGCGACGGCGTTAGTTATGCTGGTGGTGTCGGCGTTGATTATTCAAGCGCAGGGCGCCTTCAGCGGCTTTACCATTGCCTTAGTGCTGACCTTGGCGGTGATTTACGGCTTCAGGGAAATCTTTAAGGATGACGTGCGTAATGCCATGTGGCGTTTTATTCAGCGGGGCAGGCCACGCTGGAGCCGGATTTTGCGCGATACCACTAGTCAGGCAGTTATCGCGAAGCAGTTAGTATGGCTTGAGTTTATGCGCCAGCAAGATCTGCCCGATAAAGTCAGCGAAATTTTAAAGCACAGGCATAGCCAAAATAAGGTCGATGCGGAAATCCTGCACTATAAAATTGCCACTAAGGTGAATCAGAGTGAGTTCCAAGCGGGATACTCCACCATTCAAGAGCAAGTGAACTTTAGCTTAGTGCCCTTTGCCCGCTACTTAGAGCGGGGTAAGGCGAAGATTTATAAGGAAGTTGAAGGTAAAATCAGCCATGAATCGGTTGAGCGACGCTATCAAGTTAACTTGATTTTAGTGCTACGCGATGGCCGCGAAGCCCCGCAGTATATTCGCTACAAAATCACCATGAACCGCTCGACGATTATTGAGATTACCCAGAGCCAATTGCCCGATTCGGTCAACATGCCCGAATCTACGATTGATGACGAGTAAAGGCTTGACCGATATTTTGATCGTTATTCTGTTTCGCCCGTTTTAGGGCGACTTCGGCATTATTTAGATACTGCTCAAGTGTTTGGCCTTCTTGATAACCCGCAATCCCGATACTGATCCCTTCGCCTAAGCCATTGCCATTGAGCTTTTCCATCATATTGAGGGCAAAGTTGTGCGCATGGGTCGCATCTGTGTCAGGTAACATCACAATCAGTTTCCCGAGTTGCCAATGCAAAATCTGATAATTAGCAGGAATTTCAAGCAGTAATTGAACTTCGACTTCCTGCTGGCGGTTTGCCAGCTGGTCGATGTCACTCATGTGGCTCAGCAAACCTTCGGGATTGATATCCATTAACAGTAAGCTTGAACTCAGGCGGCTTGGCGGTGGTAGCGAGTTAAAGTAACGCTCTAAATCAACTAAGCTCAGCAGAATCGTGCTGCGATGGGGCACAAGGCTGCGTTTCTCTGTGCCTCGGCCGCGTTCGGCGGCTTGTTCTAAGGTACAGACGATATAATCAATCTCACCATCGGCGGCCACATGGCCCTTTAAGGTCGCCTGCAAACAATTGGAATGCGCCTGTTTAGGTGAGCACAGAATTTGCCCCTGCCACTGACCTTGCATGGCGATTTGAGCGCTAATTCTTTGCCATTGATTACCTAAATCGTTGGCGAGCAGCGAGGCTAAATCTTGATTTAAATCGCCATTGAGTTGCATTAGCGCATCAAATACGGGGTTGATTTTAATCAATTTACCATTGGCATCTGTCAGCGCTGTCGCCACTGTGCTATCGCATAAAAGCTCACTGAGAAATGCTTGTTCTTTACTGCTGACTAATTCACTGATGTCTTCAAGGGTGATTAGTAGATGTGGTGAACCTCGGCTTGCCCTTGGTGCTTGGCGGATATGCACTCGCAGCGTGGGGCCATTGATACTTTCTAGGCTGATTTCACCAGACCATTGACCGGTTTTATGCACTTGCTCCATCAGCTCGGCATAGGTTCTGTCATCGAGGCATAAGGTGCGTTGTAGGCTGCGGTCCGTGAGTTCATCGAGTGGCACTAAGGTCGCTTCTGCCGCCTTGGTGTTGGCGCTGATCACTCTGGCGTTTTCGTTGACCATCATAAAGCCGATATCACTGTTAAATAAGCCATTGGCGACATCGATACTGTATTGGCGTGAACGCTGTTGTAAGCGATACATGTGGCTGAGTAACACAACCCAAGCGGCGAGTACGGTTAAGATTAGCGATGCCACTATGACAATGTTTTGCCACTGGGAAAAACGTGCGGCTATGTCGGAGTTACGCACATAGGAGAGTAAAAAGTATTCTCTGCGGGTTTCTGGCTGGGCGGTAAGCTCGATCTTAAGGTAAACAAAGGTGGCTTCTTCACCGTGGAATTGACCAAAATTACTCATGGACATATCACGCCACAGAGCAGGATAACTTTGTCTTAAACTTGCCCCTAAGGTTTCTGGCATATTGCTTAACGGGGCGAGATCGCTCGCGCCAGCATAGAGTAATCCCTGCGTGTCGAGTACTAACATAGGCGATTTGTTACTCGAAAAAGCCGGCTTGATGGCTTCGAGCATTTGCACCATAGAGTTGTATGTCACCAGATAACCCATAGAACTTTGATCGGGCTTTTCGAGCCAGGCCATTTGATACATATAGGGTTCTAGCATGCCTTCAATTGGAACAAACTCCAGTGGCGAGGTGTAAACCTCTTTACCGCCCATATTACGACTCGCGCCAAGCAAGGTCGGCGGTAAGGCATCTTTACTGAAATTAGAAGGGGTAGAGAACTTATAATTGCCTTGGGGATCGTACAGCGCAATGCCGAGCAGTTCAGGAATATGCTTCACCAGATCTAGCCAGGCTTCCTGTAATTTGAGTTGTTGCTTGGCGGTAGGATTGCTCAAGTACTGCTTTAGCAGCTCACCATTGGCAAAAATTTGGGTGCGAAATTGCTGGAAAGACACTTTATCTGTGATCAGTGTGCCTATGGTCTGCAGTTCACTGTATCTCTGCGTCGCCCATTCTTCCTGTAGACGTCGCTCACCCAAGGTAATGATTAAATTGGTTAAAATGATCATGCCAATCACCAGCATAGAGAGCTGGCTTGCAACGGCTAATAAGCGTTGATGCGACCAATGGATCCCTTGAGTTAAAGAGAGCAGCGGCGCTAGGGGATACGTGCTTGGGTTATTCTTCAGCATGAACCGATTATGAGTGGGTGATCTGTTAATTTCGCTATGTTAACACGAAAGAATTGTTACGACAGTGCCAAGTTACTAAGCAAGATTTCCTTAGTAAAAGTTAAGACAGATTTACATCTCTACTCATTCGCTCAATGGCGAGTTATTGCGGCTCAGTGCTTCAGTCGATTTTGGCCGTATTGGAATGGTGTTTAGCCTAATGCGCCTAGCACTCTATGCTTAAATTCACAGCCGTAGGACTCCACTTGTTCACGGCAAATATCAATATCGACGCCCGCTAATCCTTCGATGGCGGAGACTTGTACCGTTTCAATATAGTGTGGTGCCAAGGCGATAAAGGCATGCACGGCGGCGTAGGAACCGGCGAGTTTTGGGCGGCAATGTTCAATATAGGCAGCTTCATTATCCGCATTGAGTGAAATCGATAAGCTATCAACGCAGTCGGCAAGTTCTGGCAGAATATTGCGTCTATGGACCAGATTGCCTAAACCATCGGTATTAATCCGTACTCGTCCGCCCCTGCGTTTGATCTCTTTTGCCACAGTGAGTAGCGTTGGAAGATTTAAAGTGGGCTCGCCATAACCGCAAAACACGTATTCTTCGAAGTCTTTTACATCGCCAAGCAGAGGGATAATTTCCTCTGGCTTAGGTTGATGGCACAGTGCAAGTTGGTATTCGTGGATTTGTTTACTGCCATTATGTTTTGGGCAGAAAGCGCAGCGCAGGGTGCAGCGACCAGTGATATTGAGGTAACGACTGCGGCGAATATCATAGACTAGCGTTTCGGTCGCACAGGTTTCATTTGTGCAAACTTCATCTGTAATGTGACCGTTCGCTAGGGTTTCAGTAGTGACAACGTGCGGGTTATCAAGGTGTTGCTTATGCAGATGCTCAGACATAATGATGGCTTCATTCTAACGATAACTGACGACTTGAGCACAGTGTAGCGAAAGCCCGATGGCATAACTGTCAGCTAGATCGCAACTTGAAAGCTCAAACTAACTCACGGCAAAGTGACTTTGATGCTGATGTGGAATTGAATGAACACAGGCAATAAAAAAGAGAGCCTAAGCTCTCTTTTTAAGGTCCAAGATATTGATTAACTGTCTATCGCTAACTGCCTATCGCTAACTGTCTGTCGTTAACAGCCTATAAATAGTCTTTCTTATAGTCAGTCGTGACAGCTTGCTCAAAATCCGGATGCTTAACGTCTTCATCATTGGTTTTTTTAGGCTGCCACCACCAGTTGAAGAAGCGGCTGCTAGAGCGGCTAACATCGTCGAGTATGATGTACAGCAGCGGCACTAAGATCAGCGTCACTACAGTCGAGAACAGGATACCGAAGGCGAGGGACGTCGCCATAGGGATCACAATTTGCGCCTGCAAACTGCGCTCGAGAATAATAGGCACTAAGCCGACAAAGGTAGTGAGTGACGTTAAGATGATCGCCCTAAAGCGATAACAGCCCGAATCCACTGCCGCCTGTCTAACCGATTGACCTTGCTCCCGCGCACGGTTAACAAAGTCCACCAAAATCAAAGAGTCGTTCACCACCACACCCGCGAGTGCCACTATGCCGCAGAGACTTAATACGCTCATCGCGAGTCCCTGAATCAAGTGACCGAACAGGGCGCCGATAATCCCGAAGGGGATCACCGACATGATGATCAACGGCTGACTGTAGGATTTTAGCGGGATTGCCATCAGTGCATAAATGGTAAACAGCGCAAAGAAGAAACCTTGCATCAAACCGACCATAGCATTCTGTTCATCCAAACTGCCGCCATCTAACGCGGTTTGGATTTTAGGATACTTGGCCTGTAATTGTGGCAGGTAATCTTTTTGGATTTCCTGTACCACTTTTGAAGGTTCGACTATGTTTTTGTTGGCATTTGCCGTGATGGTGATCGCCCGCTTACCGTCAACACGGGTAATTGATGCATAGGATTCGCCTTTCTCAATTTGTGCCACGGTCGAGAAGGGAACAGAGGTGCCCGTTGGCGTGCGGATCAGCATGTTTTCCAGATAACCCACAGTGCGGCGCTGCTCTAATGGATAGCGCACCATTACCTTGATTTCTTCTTTATTACGTAAAATACGTTGGGCTTCATAACCATAGAAACCGTAACGCACTTGGCGGGCTAAATCGGAAAGGGTCAGGCCAAGGGCTTCAGCCTCTGGACGTATCTTCAGGCGAATTTCATGGCTACCCGAGGAGAAGTTGTCGGCAATATCGTACACGCCTTCGTAGCTGGCGAGTTTTTGCTTCAACTCTTTAGAGGCAGCGGATAGTTCATCGAGATCGCTTGAGGTCAACCTGAAGGAAATATCGCCACCGGCATCATTGGTGCTCGCGTTAAAGCTGAGTTTTTTGACCGATAGAAGCTCGGGCAATTGTTCACGCCATGCGGCAGCAATCGTCACACCATCGACTACGCGGTCTTCGCCTTTCGTCAGTTCGGCAAAAATAAAGGCAGAGGTGCGGGAGCTCATATTGATAAAGCTGTGTTTCACCACTTGATAGCCGTTATCTTTCTCCATTTTGTCGTTCATCTTGTACAGGGCTTCTTCTATGCTCTGCACCACTTTCAAAGTGTTCTCTTCCGAGCTGCCTTCGTCCATTTCCAGCTGAACTTGAATAAAGTCCGATGGAATATCTGGGAAGAATACCCAACGCACTTTGCCACTGGCGACTAAGGCAATGGAGAGGATCAACACACCGATAAAGGCCGCGACCACGTTGTATCTTTGCTTGATACAGCGCTCGAGGAAGTTGCGATAACTGTGGTGAATAAAGTGCTGCACTCTGTCGTTAAAGTTGGCTTTGAGGCGACCAAAGAATCCCCTTGGCGCACCGGGCTTTTTAAACTTCATGTGCGCTAAATGCGCTGGCAGGATGAACTTAGATTCGACCAGCGAGAAGGCCAAACAGAGGATGACCACCATGCCGATGGATTTCCAGATAATTCCCATAGGGCCAGAAACCATCAACATTGGAATAAAGGCCGCAATTGTGGTTAATACTCCGAAGGTCGCGGGCATTGCCACCTTTTGCGCGCCGCGGATCACGTTTTCAACCGAGTGACCGTGGCGTTCGACCTCTGTGTAGGCGCTCTCGCCGATGACAATCGCATCGTCCACCACTATCCCGAGCACTAAAATAAAGGCGAACAAGGTCAACATGTTGATCGTCATCGAGAAAGGTTCGAGCGGCATGATCAGCATAGTGCCGAGGAAGCACACCGGCAGACCCATCATGACCCAAAACGCCAACTTAAGATCGAGGAACATAGCTAGGATGATAAACACCAGCAAGGCACCGTAAAACATGTTCGACATCATCATGTTTAAGCGGCCCTTGAGGTAGTGAGTCATATCACCCCAAGTATCGAGTTGCGCGTTGGCAGGAAGCGTCGCGCGGCGATCCTCGACGTATTGTTTCACTTGAGCGGCAATGTCTAAGGCATTTTGATCATCAACACTGGTGACTTCGATAATCGCGGCCGGTTTACCGTTAAAGCGGGTATATTCTAACCGTTCTTCAAAGTCATCTTTGATGGTTGCCACTTGCGGCAACATCACGCGGCTACCGTCGGGGCGAGTGGTGACGACGATATTGGCAAAGTCATCACCTGTGTAGGCTTGGCCTTTGGTGCGCAGCAGGATGTCGCCATCTTGGGCGCGAATCGAACCGCCGGGTAAGTCAAAGGAAGAGTTTTGCACCGCTAACGCGACCTGTGTAAATGTTAGGCCGTATTCGCGTAGTTTATCTTCTGATACTTCGATGGCGATTTCATAATCGCGCACACCGGTGACTTTGGCACGGGTCACGGCTGGCAGTTGGGTTAAATCGTCACGCACCGACTTAGCCAACTCCTTCATATCGTGCAGTGTCATATCACCATAGACGGACACCCAAATGACGTTATTTTCAGGTTTAATCTGATAGATATTGGGTTTTTCGATGTTCACTGGGAAGGTCGAAATCGCATCTAATCTCAGTTTGGCTTCATCGAGCACGGTTTGCACTTCGTAACCGTCTTCAACTTCAACCGTAATCGAGCCTACCCCTTCGCTAGCCACTGACGTGACCTTCTTGATACCGTTGATATCTTGGATGGCTTCTTCAATCTTGATGTTGATGCCTTCTTCGATTTCCTGTGGCGCCGCGCCCGGATAGGCGACGGAAATATTCAGCAAATTGAGTTCGAAAGAAGGAAACACTTCTTTATTGATCAAGACAGTGCTGAACAAACCGCCGACCAGCAATGCCCACATTAACAGGTTCGCGGCCACACTGTTGCGGGCGAACCAGGCTAAGATCCCTTTTTGAGTGTCCATTATTTCACTCCAGTGGCCGCAAGACTCGACTCAGGCGTGTCTTCTTTTGGCGTCTCAGTCGGCAATGCCGCTTCACCTAAGACCTTGACCAGTTGACCGTTTGCCATGCTGTTGAAGTGAGTGGTGGCGACGCGCTCGCCCGTTTTTAGACTGTCCTTGATATACACATTGTCGAGATCGCTACGAACGATATTCACATGGCGCATTTCAACAATATTTTTGTCGTTCACTAAGGCGACGTGATCGTTACGAACCACATGGCGGGGCAGTTTAACTATGCCATCGACGGTGCGACCTTTGATGACTGCATTGACGAAGCTGCCATATTTAAGCGGTAAGCTGCCGGCAACTTTATTGGCGCGCAGGTAAGGGTCTTTGATTTCAGCGACTAAATACACCATGCGATTTTCAGCATCGATCACGCCTTCGCTACGGATAATATTGCCATCCCAAGTATTTTCTTTACCCGCCAAAGAGGCGCTCAGCGTCACTTGAGTATCGGGATTATCAACCGACTCTAGATAGGCTAGATCGTCATTCGAAATCGGTAAGCGGATTTCAGCAACGCTAGTGTCGTAGAGTTCTCCTAGATTTGTACCTAAGCTAACATACTGACCTAAATCGACATTGCGCGCTTTGATTATGCCATCGAACGGCGCGCGGATAACCGTGCGCTCAAGGTTACGTTGGGCACGCGCCAGTGCTGCTTGCGCATATTTAACGTTGGCTTGCTCTTTTTTAAGCTGTGGAATACGCAGACCTAACTCTGGGGGTAAACCTTTGTCGTAGCCTTTGAATTCGATTTTAGCGACTTCACCGCGGGCAATTTCCTCGTTCAGCGCTGCGGTGGCTTGGGCCAGTGTCGCTTCGGCTTGCATTAAATCCGCCTCGTAATCTGAGGGCTCGATCTGCGCGAGTTGTTCGCCTTTCTTAACTATGCCGCCCGCCACAAAATTAGGGGAAATGGTCAGCATTCTGCCTTGAACTTCGGTCACCAGTTGGGTTTTATATTTTGGATTAACCACACCGTAGGAAGGTAAGTTTAGCGATACCGTTTGCTGAGTCACTTGCGTCACATCAACGATAGGAATGGGCATCTCTTCAGGTTTTTGTTCTGGCGCTTCCTTGGTTTGCATTAATATTTTTGCGCCTAAGCCAAATAGCAGCAAAATTAATAAAGGAGATGTTCTCCTCAGTAGAGTCTTCATCATATTATTGTTACATCCATGCTAATCGCGTAATGGGGTTAAAGTAGCAGAGTCGGCCGCGCCAATAAATTTATTTTTGTAAATTAAATGTGTCTAAAAGTGATGGTTTGACACATGTGCTCACTAGGTACCGATGTTTTGGCGAAAATTAGAGCAGGTAAATGATGAAAGGTTCACTTAGGTGATTGGAATATATTGAAATAAGAATGAATACGTTTGTGAGCTTGTAGATCTAAATGGGCCGTATTTCATGCTCTATATTTTGTGATTAGCTTTTACTCGCCAGTTGATTTATTGCATTGAGTTAAATTTAGGTAATAAAAAAGCCGCATATAGCGGCTTTAGTTGGATTATTTCAAGCTGAGGTTACTTCTTCTTGCGGGCGATTTTACTCGCTTTCTTTGCCGCTTCTTTCTTGCTGGTTTTTTTCGCTGCTTCTTTCGCTTTCACTTTGGCTTTTTTCTTACCCGGTGTACGCGCTTCTTTGTTCTTTGGACGCAGCTCTTCGATCACGCGGCGTTTCAACGGTTGCTCGATATAACGCTCGATTTTACCGACGATACGCATGTCGTGTGCTTCGGCCAACGAAATCGCAGTACCTTTTGCGCCAGCGCGGCCAGTACGACCGATACGGTGAATATAGGTATCGGCAGAGCGTGGCATGTCGAAGTTGATCACATGGGTGATATCGTCGATATCGATACCGCGTGCAGCCACATCGGTTGCCAGCAAGACGTTCACTTCACCTTTGGTAAAGCGGCTCAAAGCTTGGAAACGTTTTTTCTGTTCCATATCGCCACGCATGAAAGCGCAGGCAATACCGACTTTAAGTAACTGGCCTTCTAAGCTAGAAACGATGTCGCGGGTTTTTACGAACACGATAGTCCGTTTAACATCTTCTTGGCGCAGCAGATGACATAACAGGGCAAATTTATGCTCTTTATCATCGGCTAAGTGGATCCATTGGTGGATCTTGGCTTTTTCGCTGCGAGGTGCTTCAACATCGATTTCAATCGGATCGTTCAATACTTCACGGGCAAAACGTTGTACACCGCCGCCTTCTAAGGTGGCAGAGAACAACATGTTCTGTTTGCGGCCTTGGGCTTCGATAGCAATCGCTTGCACCACAGAAGAGAAGCCCATGTCTAGCATGCGGTCGGCTTCGTCGATAATTAAGATATCGACTTCTTGGGCGTTGAAATTGCCTTTGTCTAAATATTCCATTAGGCGGCCAGGGGTCGCGACCAGAATATCGACGTTGCCCGCTAAGGCTTCTTCTTGTGGTCCGTAAGGCACACCACCGGTCACGATCGCTATGTCTAAACCTTGGCCTGTGGCTAAGTGACACGCATAACGGTGGATTTGGCTGGCTAACTCACGGGTTGGCGTGAGGATCAGGATACGTGCTTGCCCTGCAAAACGGCGGGGGAAGTCGATTAAATGTTGCAGCGATGGCAGTAAAAAGCTCGCTGTTTTACCTGTTCCTGTCGGGGCGCGCGCGAGAATATCTCTTTGCTCTAGGGCATAAGGGATAGTTTCTTGCTGAATAGTGGTGGGTGAATGATGCCCCATGGCATTAAGCGACTCTAATAAGCTAGGGTCAAGCTGGAAATCTTCAAATTGCATGCGCAGCGTCTCGACGGATAATAGCGAAGCATTATAAAGGTTATGGCGGTTAACTTAAATAACTTATCTAGATCTCCGGTGTTTATCTTCTTAGCCGGTAAAGTTTTATGGTAATAGGCATAAGTTAATTACTTTAAGGTCAATGTATTAGCATTTAATTTTAGGGGAATTGGCCCCTTCGTTACCTTTGCCAAACTTAGCGGCCTTTACTTAACGTGTCAGGGCTGGGCTCGATATCAGTATTTAAGGTAAAAATCTCGGATCAATTGCACCATGGTTTGGGTGTATTGGCCTGAAAGTTCTCGAATAGTGATATCACTGATCTTAGGGGCAATTTGAGGGTGAGTCTTGTGTGCGAGTACGCAGAGTACTCTATTAGCGCTTTTCCCTACGATGCTAATAAGGTTCGTTATTTCAATCAGACTGAGCTGTGAGTGCGCCAAAATCTCATTGAAACGCGCCATGCTTTGCATTGGTAATATGAGGCTTGCGTTTCCTTGCGGTGCTAGGCACACATGAATGGCATCGAGTAGCGCGGTAAAACTTAAGCTATCTGTGTGACGGGCCATAGCGCGCTGGGATTGTATCGCTTGTGTGCCTTGCTCAAAATAGGGCGGATTACAAATGATGTGATCAAAATACTCTTGATACTCAATCTGTTGGCAAAAGTCTTGGATGCTGCTGTTGACTAAAGTGAGTCGATTCGCCCACGGACTATTGTGGAAGTTATGCTGGCAAGCCTCGGCTGCACTTGTGTCTAACTCGACACTGGTAATGTGTGCTTGGCTGCGCTGCGCTGCCATTAAACTGAGTAAGCCACTGCCAGCACCAATATCTAAAACTGTTTTCGCTGTGGTCAGTTGAGCCCACGCGCCTAGGACGACACTGTCTGTGCCTACGGCCATGCCGCAATTCATATCATCGATATGAAATTGTTTAAAAGTGAATGCCATGGAGAGTTAATTTTTGCCGTTCTAAGGTGGTTAGGCCCAATATTGGGCGGGCAGTATTCTAATTCTAGCCCTTGTTTTTAGCCAATGCTTTTAAACAGAAGATGTTGCGCTAGATGTATGAATTTGTGTCGGCATAAGATTTTATTTTTTACGGCGCAATACAGATTTTACTTAATTAACGCTTTATTTTATTGCCTTAGAAACCTTTTCTTAGCAGTTAATTAGCATTATTTCGCTTTTTTTATCCTAACGGTCTTGTTGTCTTGTATTGGTGCTTTAAGTCTGGTATTAGTTTCGCCCCCATTTTTAATCACTTTTATGATTAACGGATAGGTAAACGAGTTTAGTGGTGAATTAGTAGTCAGTACAGCTGCGCAAAAGTTTGTCATAGATTATAAACTCGACAGATATCGAACATATTTACCACGGAATTGTGTAAACAAAGATTTGCACTCCGGATGGGCTTTGTTTTAGCTATGGCTAATCGACACATAATCACTTAAGTTTGTAAAAAAACAATAAGACAAGATGGGGCTTCCAGTGCAAGACAATCAGATGAGTATCGCAGATACATTGGGCTTAGGTTTTATGACCTTCGCATTCTTTTTAGGGGCAGGTAACCTAATTTTTCCACCGTTCGCGGGAATGTTAGCGGGCGGTAATATGCCCCTCGCCATGTTGGGTTTTTTGATTACCGCCGTAGGTTTACCTTTAGTTGGACTGATTGCTGTCGCTAAGGCTCAAGGTAAGGTTATGGCTATGCTGCCAGTATTTGCAGCAACGACATTGGCTATCGCGATTTATATCATTATCGGCCCTGCGTTTGCTGCGCCGCGTACCGGTTTAGTGGCTTACGAGATTGGCGCTAAGCCCTTTATCGATGACACCACGGCCACATTTTTACTGGGCAGTTTAGAACTGAATCTGTCGCAACTGTTATTCACCATGTGTTTCTTCACCGTCACTATGTTATTGGCGCTTTTCCCTGGCAAGCTGCTCGATAGCGTAGGTAAAGTATTAACGCCTATTTTATTGATCTTGTTGGTTGGATTAGCGGCATCTGTGATGTTTTTACCCGCATCCGAAGTGGGCCAAGCCGTAGGCGATTATCAAAACCATCCGCTGACCAAAGGTATTTTGGAAGGCTACAACACTATGGATACGTTAGCGTCCTTAATGTTTGGTATGCTGATTATCGATATCCTGCGCAAAAAGGGGATTGATCAACCGAGTGCTCAAACTAAATATCTGATCCGCGCCGCCTTTATCGCTGCCGCTGGTTTAGCCTTTGTGTATGTGTCGCTGTTCTTTTTAGGTGCGACCGCAGGCGATATCGCCATCGGTGCTAAAAATGGCGGCGAGATTTTAACGAACTATGTGACCCGTGAATTTGGTGATTTAGGCTCAGTCTTACTGTCATCGGTCGTGACCTTAGCTTGTTTAACCACAGCGGTTGGCCTTGTAAGTGCATGTTCTGAGTTCTTTAATGAGCTGATGCCTAAACTGTCTTACCGTTTCCTGGTGATCTTCTTAAGCGTGATTTGTGCTGTGATTGCTAACGTGGGTCTTACGCAGCTTATCGCCATCAGTATTCCTGTGTTAATGACGATTTATCCTGTGGCAATCGCCTTAGTGGTCATCACTTTCTTGACCGCTTATTTTGCTAATCCGCAGTTTGCACACCGTGCAGTATTGAGCGTGGCACTGTTTTTCGGCATCTTCGATGGCCTTAAAGTGGCGGCGAGCAGTTTGACTGGCGCTGATGGTCAAGCGGTGAATGGCTTAGCGCAGGGCTTTATCCATGTCGTGGATGTGATGTCTCCCGTGTTATCTAAGCTGCCACTCTATGAAGAAGGCATGGCTTGGTTACTGCCAACGATTGCAACCATAGTACTGTGTTTAGTGTTTGGTCGTGGTCGTGATCAAACGGCTGCTGCTTAAGCCTTGTACTCGCGTTTTTACGCGGGACTCAGTTAAGCTGATGTAGGCTTAAATGTAGTTAAGTTAATATCAACGGCGTATCATTTGATGACGCCGTTTTTTTATGGAGTTTTTGTGCCTAAGACATATCAGCCCGATCCGCTCATTGATGTTTTTCTTGATGATCTTTGGTCGAGCAAGGGACTGAGTGACAACACCTTATCGGCCTATCGCACCGATTTGCGCCATTTTGATCGTTATCAAGCTCAGCAAGGGGTAACGCTGCTCGCGGTTTCTCAGGCGGATGTCAGGGCGTATTTAGCCTTTAGAGTTGAGCAGGATTTTGCGCGCACCAGTAGCGCTCGGCTGCTCAGTAGTTTACGGCGTTTCTATACCTATTTAGTGCAGACCAAGCAGATTTCAGCCGATCCTATGGCCCTAGTCGAGTCGCCTAAATTAACCCGCCATTTACCCGATTCATTGAGTGAATCACAGGTCGATCGCTTGTTGTCTGAGCCCAATGTGGAAGATGCGGTCGAATGTCGTGACAAAGCCATGCTAGAGCTGTTGTATGCGACAGGCTTGAGGGTGAGCGAGCTCGTTGGCCTAACGATGGAGCAGATGAGCCTGCGCCAAGGCTTAGTGCGCATTGTGGGTAAGGGCGGCAAAGAGCGTCTCGTGCCACTGGGTGAATTAGCGATTACCGAAGTCGAGAGCTACATGAAGTTTGCGCGCCAAGAGTTGCTTGGCAATAAACAGTCCGATGTGGTGTTTCCGTCAAAACGCGGGCAGATGATGACGCGGCAAACCTTTTGGCATCGGATTAAGTTGTATGCCCTGCGTGCTGGGATTGAAACCGCATTATCACCGCACACATTGCGCCATGCTTTTGCTACCCATTTGCTCAATCACGGTGCCGATCTGCGGGTGGTGCAATTGCTGTTAGGCCATAGCGACCTGTCGACCACGCAGATTTATACCCATGTGGCGCGGGCAAGGTTGCAGGAATTGCATCAACAGCATCATCCAAGAGGCTGAAAAAGGATTTAGTTACAGCATAAATTTGCTTTCCGCGCGGCTTGTCTGTAACTTTTTGCCCCCATACGGGGTCTATTAAGTATATCGCGTTTGAACGACCCCAAAATCTCCTCGTCGAGACCCAATTTATAGGATGTCCCATGAAGTTAACCCGAGCATTATCTTTAATTTTTGCCCTTGTTGTAGCTCCTCTTGCTCACGCCGCAACAGCGACCTCGCCAGATACCGCTGCTATTAAGCAAAAACTGACTGAGATGTTGGATGTTGAAGTCATTTCTATGCAGGATTCGCCGATTGAGGGGTTGTATCAAGCCATGACCAACCGCGGCGTGCTCTATATTAGTCGTGATGGTTCAAAACTGTTCCACGGCAGTTTGTATGACCTAGATAAAGGCATGAAAAACTTAACGGAAGCGGCATTAGCTGGCCCACGTTTAGAAATGATGAAGCCGCTTGAAGACCATATGTTGGTTTACAAAGCTAAAAATGAAAAACACGTGGTCACTGTATTTACCGACGTCAGTTGTGGTTATTGCCGTAAATTGCATAGCCAAATGGCCGATTACAACAAGCTTGGCATTACCGTGCGTTACTTAGCCTTTCCGCGTGCGGGCGTGCCGTCAGCCAACGCCGACGAAATGCAAGCCATCTGGTGTGCTAAAGATCCATTAAAAGCCATGACAGACGCTAAAGCGGGCAGCAAAGTTGCCGCAGCAACATGCGATGCTAAAATTGCCGAGCAGTATGCTTTAGGCACCACCTTTGGTGTGAATGGTACGCCGGCAATCGTGTTAGAAGATGGCAATATGATCCCAGGTTATCAACCCCCTGCGGACTTATTACGCACCTTAGAAGCGCGTCAGTAACAGTCAAAATAATCAAATTTATCCCACGAAAGGTGAGCTTAAGGCTCACCTTTTTGTTATCTTATCGCCACGATTTCATGAGAGTTTGAGTCCCTTGATCCATAAGATAGTCCGTCGCCCAACCGTTGATGATAGCCATTTACCTGCTCATCTTTCGCCGCTATTGAAGCAGCTTTACGCTCGCCGCGGTGCGCTCACCCACGAATGCGAACTTGTCCTTAAGGGTCTATTAAGGCCTGAAACCATGAAAGGCCTGCCCGAAGCTGCGGCGCTTATTGCCGATGCCATGCAGGCGAATAAGTCGATTCTGATCGTTGGTGATTTTGATGCCGATGGCGCGACCTCAACCAGCGTATGTATGCTGGCGCTACGGATGATGGGCGCGGTGAAAGTGGATTATTTGATCCCCAATCGCTTCGATTACGGCTACGGTTTAAGCCCTGAAATTGTTGCGGTTGCGGCGTCTAAACAGGCTGAAATGCTGATCACTGTCGATAACGGTATTTCATCGATTGATGGCGTTGCTGCGGCCAAAGCCTTTGGTATGCAAGTGGTGATTACTGACCATCATTTACCCGGACACGAGTTGCCCGCAGCTGATGCGATAGTGAATCCGAATCAACCCGATTGCCCCTTTGCGAGTAAATCGATTGCCGGTGTCGGTGTCGCCTTTTATTTGATGACAGCATTAAGGGCAGAACTGCGGACGCGAAACTGGTATCAAACGCGCGGTATTGCTGAGCCTAATTTAGGGACGCTGCTCGATATCGTTGCCCTCGGCACAGTCGCCGATGTGGTATCGCTAGATGCCAATAATCGCATTTTAGTCGAAGCGGGTTTGCAGCGAGTGCGAGCGGGCCGCTGCCGTGTGGGGATTACCGCACTGCTTGAAGTGGCGAAGCGAAATCCTGCGCGTATTGTTGCATCCGACTTTGGTTTTGCCGTGGGCCCAAGGCTTAATGCCGCAGGCCGGCTCGATGAAATGGCGCTTGGGGTCGAAACCTTACTCTGTGAAGACATGATGTACGCGCGACGTATGGCGGCCGAGCTCGATGGGTTAAACCAAGAGCGCCGTGAGCTGGAAGTCGGCATGCAGCAGGAAGCCTTAAAAAGCCTTGAGCACTTAAAGCTCAACGAAGAAGAGTTACCTTGGGGTATCGCGCTATTTCAAGAAGATTGGCATCAGGGCGTCATTGGTATTCTGGCCTCGCGCATTAAAGACAAATACCACAGACCCGTGATCGCCTTTGCCGATGCCGGCAATGGTCAAATCAAAGGCTCGGCGCGTTCAATCAAAGGCTTGCATATGCGCGACTTGCTGGAGCTGGTCAACACGCGCCACCCAGGATTGATTATCAAGTTTGGTGGCCATGCGATGGCGGCGGGCTTATCACTCAAAGCCGGCAGTTTTGCGACCTTTGCCAAAGCCTATGATGATGCGGTGCGTGAACTGCTTAAACCTGAATTATTAACCGGCGAGCTGTGGTCAGATGGTGAACTCACTCCCACGGAACTGAATCTTGAGATGGCCCAGTTACTGCGCAATGCTGGGCCTTGGGGGCAAGCCTTCGAGGAGCCGTTGTTCGATGGCTATTTTAAGGTTATCCAGCAGCGGATAGTCGGTGAGCGCCACCTTAAACTCGTGCTTGAAACTCAATGCGGTACAGTGATGCTCGATGCGATTGCCTTTAATGTGGATTTACACACTTGGCCCGATGCGACCATTCACCATGCTCGTATCGTTTATAAGCTTGATGTGAATGAGTATCGCGGTAATTTCTCGCTGCAACTCATGGTTGAGCAGATTGAAGCTATGTAGTTGCAGTAATAGATAACGTGGTTATAGCCTAGGTATTGAATGCTAAATACTGCACTTAATTGGGGATAAAAAGGGAATTGAGTCATGCCGACATATAGTGTGAGTTGTGATCAAGCGGAAATGGATTTTGAGGTTATTCATGGTTTTATCAGTAATAGCTATTGGGCGCAGGGCATGCCAAAGGCATTGTTGCGTAAAGCGTTAGCCAATAGCCTGTGTTTTGCTGTGCTTGATAGTGAAGCTAAACAAGTGGCTTTTGGCCGCTTAATCACAGATAAAGCCACCTTTGCCTATCTTGCCGATGTGTTTGTTCTTGAGTCGCACCGTGGCTTAGGCTTAAGTAAGTTGATGATGACATCAATTATGGAACATCCTGATTTACAGGGATTAAGGCGGATAATGCTCGCCACCCGCGATGCCCATGGACTCTACGCCCAGTTTGGTTTTAACGCAGTCGATACGCCTGAAACCTTAATGCAAATTCGGCTTGAGAATCCCTACCTTTAGGCTAGATTTTATTGACGTAAATTCTATAAATATCAAGATAAGGACATCTGTTATGACAGGAAAAACTCACCCAACGACAGTAGCCGATAGCGTAAAAGTGAAAGGTCCCGCATCTTATTTCCCTTCTATCGAGAAAACCTATGGTCAGCCGATTGCCCACTGGCTAACGTTATTGCAAGGTCTCGAAGGTAAAAAACATATGGAAATGGTGGCTTGGCTTAAGAGTGATCATCAACTCGGTCATGGGCATGCCAATGCGCTGGTGGCGTATTTTATTAACGAAAAAAGTCGATAGCGGTACCTAGCATGACACAACTACAATATGCCTATCTTGCCAGTTTTTCTGTTTCGTCTGCCTTTCTTAATTGGTTACTTGATGGGCAAGTGCCTTGGGTGAGGCTGCTTTGCTTAATCTTGTTGCTTTCAACCATGGGATTTGCCTGTTTGTACCATAGTTTAAAGCGTTCGATAAACTCACAAGACTCGAATAAATCCTATTAAAAACAAGAAGCCAGCTTGCACTGGCTTCTTAGCTTATGCGGTTAATTTTTAACGATTAGGCCGCTTTCGTATCTGTGGTTTTCGTCTCGGCGATTTCTTCATCGCTGTGACGAATTAAGTAATCAAATGCGCCCAGTGATGCACTCGCGCCGCTGCCCATGGCAATGATAATTTGCTTAAACGGCGTGTCAGTGACATCGCCTGCCGCAAATACTCCAGGGATGGATGTTTGACCACGGGTATCAACAACGATTTCCCCACGTGGCGTCAGTTCAACCACACCTTTTAGCCACTCGGTATTCGGCACTAGCCCAATCTGTACGAAGATACCTGCTAGTGCGACATGGTGACTCTCGCCTGTTGCTCTGTCTGTGTAGTTTAGGCCATTAACCCGAGTGCCATCGCCAGTCACTTCTGTGGTCATGGCTTGGGTAATAATTTTGATGTTACCCATAGACGCTGCTTTACGTTGCAGCACATCGTCGGCGCGTAGGGTTTTATCAAACTCTAGCACAGTGACATGTTCTACTATGTTGGCAAGGTCGATAGCTGCTTCGATACCTGAGTTACCGCCGCCAATCACCGCCACACGTTTGCCTTTAAATAACGGGCCATCGCAATGTGGGCAGTAAGCGACACCTTTGCCGCGGTATTCTTTCTCGCCTGGGACGTTCATTTCACGCCAGCGTGCCCCTGTGGCTAACAATACAGTGCGGCTTCGTAATTTAGCGCCGCTTGCCAGTTCAAGCTCGAACAAGCCATCTGTGCCTAACGACACGGCTTTTTGGTTGTCCATGATGTCGACTTCGTAGTCTCGTACATGGGCTTCAAGGTTTGCAACTAGCTTTGGACCTTCGGTCGCTTTGACCGAAATAAAGTTCTCGATACCAACAGTTTCAGCCACTTGTCCGCCAAACTTATCGGCAACAATACCTGTGCGAAGGCCTTTACGTGCTGCATAAATGGCGGCGGCTGCGCCCGCTGGGCCGCCACCCACCACTAAGACTTCGAATGGCGCTTTTTCATTAATTTCATCGGCCTTGCGGCTTGCGGCATTGGTGTCCAATTTATTGAGGATCTCGCCAATGCTGATACGACCGGCTGCAAATACTTCGCCATTTAAGTAGACAGAAGGCACGGCCATAATGTTACGGCTCGCCACTTCGTCTTGGAACAGGGCGCCGTCGATCATCACGTTGGTGATATTCGGGTTAATCGCCGCCATCATGTTCAGTGCCTGTACTACGTCTGGGCAGTTTTGGCAGGTCAGTGAGACGTAAGTTTCAAAGGCATATTTGCCCGGCAGATTGCGGATCTGCTCGATAATGTCATCGCTGAGTTTGATTGGGTGTCCACCCGTGTGCAGTAAGGCCAACACAAGTGAGGTAAATTCGTGACCCATAGGCAGACCAGCAAAGCTGATTTGCGTATTAAGCTCTGGGTTAATCACTGTCATCGACGGGGTGCGTTCGCCCTGAGTTTCTTTCAGGCTCACCAGAGAAGATAGGCTGACAATGTCTTGCGCTAAGCTTTTTAATTCTTGAGACTTTTTGCTCTCATCTGCAGACACGACAAGTTCAACTGGTCTCTTGAGGTTTTGCAGATAGGTTTGCAGTTGATTTTTTAAATTCGCATCTAACATGTGATGACTCCAAAATCGCGTAAAAGGGAGAGGTAAGGGGGCCAGTCTAGGCCCTTGCAGGGGCGGGCTTAATCCTTTGCTGCGTGGCGCTACAACTGTGTTGGTTGTAACGCCAATCAGCTTGGGACGCTAGACTGGCGGGGTTGACGCTTTGCAGGCTAAATTAGATTTTGCCAACTAGGTCTAAAGACGGTGCTAATGTGTCGTCACCTGGTTGCCATTTAGCTGGGCAAACTTCACCATCGTGAGTCGCAACATATTGAGCAGCTTGAATTTTACGAACTAGCTCTTGAGCGCTACGGCCGATGCCTAAATCGTGAACTTCGCTGACCTTGATTTGGCCTTCTGGGTTAATCACGAAAGTACCACGCAGTGCTAAACCGTCTTCTTCAATCATCACGCCGAAGTTACGGCTGATGGTGCCTGTTGGGTCAGCCAGCATTGGGAAGTTGATCTTCTTGATGGTGTCTGACGTGTCATGCCACGCTTTGTGAGTGAAGTGAGTGTCGGTTGATACTGAGTAAACTTCAACGCCCATGCCTTTCAGCTGCTCGTAGTAATCAGCCATGTCGCCTAATTCAGTTGGGCAAACAAAGGTGAAGTCAGCAGGGTAGAAGAATACAACTGACCATTTACCTAACAGGTCTTGTTCCGTTACTGGAACGAACTCACCATTGTGATACGCAGTGGCTTTGAATGGTTTGATTGTGCTGTTGATAATTGATTGAGTCATTTTATGCTTCCATTTAGTTGATGATTGCTTAAGTTCATAACGAGGACATTTGCTTGCGTCCTGTCGATGTGAAGCATATTACCGACTCGCTTAAAATTAAGATAACGGATAAAAGCTATTATCCTAATCGATTTAATCGAATGCAAATGCGATTCGGTCGGACTCAATCGGTTTTTCCACAGCTGCTGCGGACTTGGTGTGATTGGGGTTGGATCTGGATTGTATGCGATGACTTTTCAGTGGATAGGTTGAGCTAAATCTCAGGCATAAAAAAGGGATATCAATGATATCCCTTAAATATAAATTCAATTAAAACAAGGCCGCGTTGCGAATGCCGAGGTGTTCGGCAAGTGAGCCGTGATTACTTAGCTTTAGGCTGAGTTAACCAAGTGCTGAGCAAGCGCACGCCGTAACCTGTGGCGCCCGCAGGCACAACGGCGGTATCGGTGGCGGTTAAGGCGTTGCCCGCGATATCGAGATGCGCCCAAGGCTGTTCGCCCGCAAAGCGTTTTAAGAACATGGCCGCAGAGGAAGCGCCCGCGCTACCTTCTTTACCTGTGTTTTTCAGATCCGCGATAGTGGATTTAAGCTCATCATCGTAGGCTTGATCTAAGGGTAGACGCCACACTTTCTCGCCAACCTGTTGTCCCGCATAGGTTAACTGTTGAACCAAGGTCTCAGAGTCGGTAAATAATCCCGCATACACGCTGCCGAGTGCGCTAACTTTGGAGCCCGTTAAGGTCGCGACATCGACAATAATAGAAGGTTTATAGTTTTCTCTGGCGTACCAGAGCCCATCGGCCAGCACTAAGCGACCTTCGGCATCGGTATTAAGCACTTCAACGGTGAGCCCTTGGGCTGTTCTAATCACGTCCCCTGGGATCATCGCGTGGCCAGAGACCATGTTCTCCGCCATCGGCATAATCGCCACTAGGTTGATTGGCGCCTTTTGCAGTGCCATGGCTTTAACTGTGCCAAGCACAGTGGCTGCGCCCGCCATATCTGACTTCATTCGCGCGATTGAAGTGCCCGTCGCCTTAATGTTGTAACCGCCTGAGTCGAAGGTGATACCTTTACCGACCAGTGCGATTGGCGCGTCTTTGCTGCCCGGCCAATGGGCCACCACTAATTTAGGTGGGCGTTCGCTGCCTTTACCGACTGCTGCTAAGGCGCCCAGTTGTAGGCGTTCAATATCTTTGGCTTCTAATACAGTGACTTTAACGCCGAGGGATTTGAGCTTTCTCGCCTCATTGGCAAAGCTGTCGGGATACATAATGCCCGCGGGCGCGTTGGTGAGATCGCGTGCTAAAAACACACCTGCTTCAACCGCTTGCAGATTTTTATGGTGTTTCTGGTTGCCACTTAAATCATCAACGGCGATTTGGTAGTTCTTCTCGGCGCGAGTATTCGCCTTGAACTGAGTGTAACGATAGCTGCGCAGTTCAATACCGTGGGCCAGCTCTGAGGCAAATAACGGCGCGGCCGTTAAACCTTGGGTAAGCACACGCACTGTGGCTTGGGGAACCGTATCGAGTTTGGCTGCAACATTACCGCCGATTGTATTAATGTCGCCGGGTGTTAAAGTTTTAGCATCGCCAATACCGACCAATAAAACTCGCTTAGCATCGATTTCGCTCGGTACTAAAATCTCAAGGATTTCACCTTGCTTACCAGAAAAGCTGTTATCTGCTGTCGCTAGGTTTAATTGGTCTTGGGTCGACTGAGGTAAATAGTCGATCCCATAGGTAGTAGCATCAGCGCTTTGGAATAGCACTAATGTATCTGAATTCAGTGAGCTACGAGTGTCAAAACTAAAAATCTCGGCGTTAGCATTGAGAGAGTTAAGGCACGCCAGAGCCATAACGCTTAACATAAATTTGTGCTTATTTTTCATGGTGACAGCTCATATCATAGGAGTGTGAGAAGAATATCAAAGCTCAGCCTTAGGGTTAACTAATTTAAGCTATTTTGCTGATATTAATATTAAATCCAAGGCCCAAAGCGTGTCAGTGATCGCTCAAGGGCAAAACCCAATTGTTGCGACAAAGATTGAGCCTGACTTTTCAGGGCCGACGTGCCTAAAAGCTGTGGCGATTGGCTCGCAAATATCACCCAATTACCGCCGCCAGTGAGACAAGCATTCACATGGGAAAAGTGCTGTTGTAAGTCGGCTAATAACTCGCGATTTTGGCTATGTTCTTTCCAGCAGTTCAGCACTAAATAACCGTTGGGTTTAATGAGGTTAGTGCATTGCTTAAGGAATACTGGCGAAAGCTGTCCTGTTTCAACGCCTTTGGCTGTGTAGATATCGGCAAAAATCACATCGACTTTTTTATGATCGCCTGCGGCCAAAAAGGCGATGGCATCATCATTGATAAGATTCAGTTTTTTACCTATCGGCAGTTGAAAATAGCGCTTAGCTAACTCAATCACCGCGGGGCGTAATTCCACCGCCGTTAACTTTATTGCCGCGTCGAAATTGCGCAGAGAGTGAATAATCGAGCCGCCGCCTAAACCTAATACGATGGCGCTCTTTGGCTTACAAAACAGCAAAACCAACAACATGGCTTGCACATAAGTGTGCTGGGGAATATGGGGCGCCGCCTTGAGGATTTTACTCTGCTCGTCGTTATCCCCAAAGGACAGGATCCGTGAGTCGTCGTAATCGATTACGCGGATAGGGCCTAGTGCGTCTTGGGTTTCATGTAAGAGGGTAGAGTCGGCCATATTGGGTTTATTACTCGGTTTAGCTGTTTGGCTCGCTTGCACAGGCTATAACTGCTCGCGCAAAAAAGTTAGAATTCAGACAGTTTTAGTTAATTGAGCCGCTATTATGACAAATCAAATCCTGCTTGCCTGTATTTATCTTGCAGTGTTTCTCTTTTTACAGCGCGCCTTAACCCATTGGGTGAGAAAACTGGCGCAAATGAAGCAAGTGAGTGTGGCGCGGACCAGTTTAGTCACCCGTTTTATTTCCTATGTGATGTTTTTTATTACTCTGTCATTGATGGCGGTCTCGCTCGGGCTGGGATATCAAGATGTGTCGCTATTTGTGTCATCCGCCTTCGCTGTGATGGGCGTGGCATTAGTCGCCCAGTGGTCGATATTGAGTAATTTAACCGCTGGCGTGCTGATCTTTTTCGTGTTTCCTTACCGTATCGGCGAGCGCATTCGAGTCGTGGATAAGGATGAAGATATTAGCGGTGTGATTATCGAAATCGCGTTATTCCATGTGCTAATCCACCGCGATAACGGCGATACCATTACTTATCCCAATAACTTAATGCTGCAAAAGGCAGTGTTAAAGCTGGCCGATCAAACGCCCTTAGCCGAACGTCAGGCGTTACTCGAAGGCAAGAAGAAGTTTGATCCTGAGTAGTTTGGCTAGCTGCCCAGTGCTACATTGATTATCAAACTGTTGTGAGTGATTGCCGGGGCTCTTAATCCTATTATCTTCTCATTATGTTTGCTTGCTTACTGAGTGTTTACTAACAAATACAGGGGGTTTTATTACATGCCACGCTGTTTTTTTACCTCATACTGTGCTTGAACGCACGGTTTAGTTATTCACTCTGCTTAGACTTCGCCCTTTTGTTTTTAAGGGAGAATTCAATGAAATCTAAACTTCTAGCTGTGACTATCGCGGCGGTGTTAACGACTCAATTAACGGCCTGTATGGGGCAAATGGGTTTAAGCCAAATGGTGACTAAGGGAAATTTAAGTGCAGTGGATAACCGTTATGGTCGTGCTGGGCTGTTTATTCTATTGAGCCCGATTTATGGCATTGCGGCTACAGGCGATTTGTTTATCGTGAATACTATCGAGTTTTGGACGGGTAAAAATCCCATTACCGATAAATCTCCTGCTGTGGTAGATATGCCCGTCGATGCTATTTTCAAGCTTAACCCCCATGTAAGTGATGAGCTAAAGTCAGCCCCTGTAAAACTCACACAGGCACAAATTACCTATCCTGATGAACAAACCGTCGCTATGACCTTAGCCTATGAAGACGGCAGCACTCAGTTATTAGCGGGCCGTAAATCCGGTGATGATGTAGATTTTTTTCTTGATAATATTTTTATTACCCGTGTTAGCAATCAAGAATTAGTTGCCTATAGCGAAAGTCGTTTGCTGGATGCTGAGGTAAACCCTGCAGCATAAGGCGATTAGCTGAAGCCCAATTTGTTATTGGGTATCAAAATTAGCGAATTTATTCCAGCCCCTCAATAGGGGCTTTATTCTCCATAGGCCGATGTAAGACCGTATTTAGCCATTTAACCAATACTAATTCGATAGCGCTTGAGTACCAGATTCTCAACAACCCAATACAGGCCTGATAGGGATAACAATAAGGTCAGTATGCCAAACAGCCAGCTAAGGGGGTTGTTGAAGCTGCCTTGATTGAGGTAATCCATAAAGTGCAATTTAAACATCAAGTCGGCGATGTCTGTGTGGTCATTTTTATGGCCAACTAATTCACCATTAATTGCATTGATGTAAATCCGCGTCGACAGGTCATCATCCATACGTATTAGCCACAGTGAATTGCACTGGGTTGGCCATTCGCTAATGGGGGCTGAGATTTGCTTAACTTGGCTAATCTTGCCCGGCCCGGTGTAACTTTCAAATGCCAGTTGTTGCGCGCTTTGTTTATTAATAAGTAAGACATTGCCTGTATAAGCATCAATCAAGGTTTGCTGTTGGCACTGGTGTGCATAGCGCTGCACCTTTGCATCGAGTACATAAACGGGCTTACCTGCGATCGCCACTAATGTCAGGCTTTCTACTTGAGTATGCTTAGCTAGCAAGGGAGTTATATCCACAAGCTTTTGTGGATCAAACGCTTGCCTTTGCAGCTCAGGATAATGACTCTGTTGGTACTCCATTCCCTTGAGTTCATCATGGGGCGTCAAATTGAAATAGACCCCAGTAACAAGCCAAAGTAGCAGTTGAATGCTAACTATGGCACCGAGCCAATAGTGAGCGATTTTGACCCAGCGTTTGAAGCGTTTACTTTGAGGCTTAGGCTTAAGTTTAAGATTCGGCATCATCTCAGATACCTCCTTCTGCGCTGCCAAAGTAAAATGAAGCCAGCTAACACAGCCACAATAGAGATTAGAGCCGTACTCAGTAGCAGAAGATTGTCGATGGCTTCACCTTCGTCGTAATCCATAATGTGCCATTTCCAAAAGAGATCGAATAAACGCCAATAGTCATGTCTACGCGTGACTAACTCTCCCGTTGTCGCTGATAGGTAAAGGCTTGTAGCAGCGCTATCGTTAAAATCCATTCTCCAAACGGGCAAGTATCGCGGCGCTAATTCCGCAGGGGCGATATCGGTGAGCAGGGTTGCACTAATAAGCTTAGCCTCGACGGCTAAAGACCCGTGATGCTGATAGTTTGAAGCTATCATTCGGGCTTGTTTCTCCGTTATTGAAGGCAATAACTCACCCGAATCTGCGTTCACGAGAATGGACTTATCGCTCAGTTTAATCCGGTAGTAGAGGCTATCGGTAACTGAGGTTAACGTGATTGCTTGAGCCTTGGGGAAACGTTCATAAACCGCTGCGATTGGGTAATGGATCTGGCTGGGATCGATATGCCGTGAGTCTTGCACTTTAATATGATCGCCACGGATAAACCCAAGATCCATTAAGACGAAATAGCTGCCGGTGACTGACCAGATCCCAATCGGCAGTACCAGCAATAGCATCAACCATCTGTGCAGAAAGTGCGCCGATGAGACTCGTTTAAGTGTGTTAACCCGCTTCAAGTTGATGACTCACCTTTTATTTTGATAACTAATTTAGCCAGCTTGCTTAAGAGGGGCTGCCCCTTAAGCTCAAAGCACTACAGAGCCCATTTCATCCCGACATAGTAACGACGTCCCATTAGGTCGTACGTCATAGTGTTGGTATTACCGTCGGTATAGCTTTGATGATATGGCGCTTGCTTGTCGAACAGATTATCGATACCTGCTGTGAACGCAATATTGTTGTCCATTTGATAATGAACCTGTGCGTTATGGTAAGTGATCGCATCAACTGAGTCGCCTATCTCTCCGGCATTAGCATATTGATCATCCGCCGCGCCGATATATTGAATGTTGTAGCTAAAGCGCCAATTGTCATTAGTGACATCAAAATAGAGGTTTGAGCGCCATTTGGTATAGCTACCATCATAACCAATGGTGCCTGCTCGAGATTCAACGGGGGCGCCGGCGTAGGTTTGCAGATCGTATTGATCTAAATAGCTCAGCTCCCAAGTCGTATTAGTCACAACGCTGCCCATCTCTTTCTGGTAAAACATTGCCATATCAATACCTGAAACCACTTCGTTGGCGGCGTTGCCCAGTTGTGTTTGTAAATAGGTGATGTTGCCTGTCATTGCGTCTCGCACAAAGTGCTCGTCGCTACAGAAAGGATGCGTCATCCCTTTGCTGTCGTAACAGGCGGCTAATTTGCTCGAACCATTGACTGAATTAATGGCGTTATTAATCTCTATCTTGTAGTAATCGAGCGTGATATTGAGCCCTTCAATAAACCCCAGGTCCCAAACAATACCGGCTGTAAAGGTATTGGCTTCTTCTGGTTCAAGTTCAGCATTGCCACCACGGTCGGTTAATATTGTGCCTTCTTGCTTATAATTCGTTGGCACGTTTGATGCCATACAATTAGCGTATCGATTCGAGCTAGGGTCGAGCTTAACCCACTCGCTACAAGGATCTGTGGTATTCATGGAGCCTTGATCTATGCCGCCAAACAACTCAGGAATATTCGGTACTCTGAATGCCGTTGATTGCGTGGCCCGCAGCGTCACTGCGTCATTGACGACCCACAGCAGCCCCATTTTATAATTGGTATCGCCACCGAAGGTATCAAAATAGGAATATCGCAACGCCGCAGTTAATTCGACCGACTTAGCAAAGGGCAGGCCGCTTAAAATAGGTAACAAGGTTTCAAGATAGATTTCGTCGGCAGTATAACGACCATCAATCGGATCTTGCTGGGCAGTGTTTGCTTCACCACTGATTTTAAGTGGGTCAGGATCATTCCATCCTTTCTCGTTTCTGTACTCTAGTCCTGCAGCAAAACTCATCATGCCCGCGGGTAACTGCCATAGATCGCCTGTGATATTCGTCGTGAGACTAAACTGCTCATTACCGCCGCGATCACGCATGTTGAACAAGAAATAGTCCAGCATTTCAGGTGTGAGTGAGCCAGCTCCCCAAAAGTTTGCGCAGGGGACATTAGGATCAATATTACAACTGCTATAGTCAGTCGCCTCGGCAAGACGAACCTTATTAATGACATTGGTCACTTCATAGGAGCCACGGTTACTGCCGAAATTAACCGCAGCATCCCATTGCCAACCGTTATCTAAATCACCTCTTAATCCTGTCACTAAGCGCCAAGTATCCGCTTGAATATTAAATTGTCGGGGCGCTTCAGCCAGTCTGCGGCTCTGGAGTAGAAAGTCTGCATCTGTCGGATTTGACTCATGCCAAGCAGGAATGACTATTCCTGACACCGATTGCGGGGTAGCGGGTAATTGTGAGCTACGGTGAGTGTACATGGCCTCAGCAAACACTTGGCTGCTCGCCGTTAAGTCATATTCACCGTAGGCAAACAGATTGACTCGCTCGTTAGGTTGAACCGCATTAAAATACTGATAAGTATTATCTTTATGGCTACTTGTGTATGGTGCGCTTCCCGTTGGCAATAGCATTAACGGATCGCCGATTGGATTACCATTGGTATCAATGAAATGGCCTCTGCCTCCCGGCAGCGCCGAGCTACCGCCACACACTAGCTCACCATTCACTTCCTCAAGCGGACAAGACGCGCGACTCAGCATATCGACGGCTTGGGTTTTATCGTAACTCATTGCCACATATGCATTGCCACGCTCACCGACATGACCGAGGGCAAGGTCGAGCTTGTACTGTTCACCATCATTTTGCTCGGTTATGCCCGTTCGTGCTTGAAACTCAACCCCTTCGATTTGTTGCCGAGTGATGATATTGACCACGCCAGCAACCGCGTCGGCACCATAAATGGCGGATGCGCCATCTTTTAATACCTCGATTCGTTCAACCACGCTAATGGGAATAGTATTAAGATCAACGGAGGAGTTTGCCCCAGTGCCACTGTTCAGCATACGTCGACCATTGAGCAGTACGAGTGTGCGATTCACCCCTAATCCACGCAGATTAACTTGGGTTGAACCATAGCCACCTTCAGTCCAATAGGCATTCGTTTGATTACCCGCAAACCCCGCAGAGGCTGTCATTCTTTGCAGCAATACCTCAACTGAGGTGGCACCGGTTTTCTCGATATCTTGCGCGGTAAAAACGGTCATAGGCGCAGTGGATGCCATCTCTTCCCTTTGAATTCGGCTCCCTGTAATGGCTATTCTTTCGATAGCAGTGGGAGTTGATACTTGAGGTTTAATTGCAGATGCTGGAAACATTGCTTCAGTTTCGGCTTCGGCTGCTATCCCTGAAAAAGTGGCCATGCTTGCTAGGGATATTGCCATTGAAGTCATTACTGCTGAGCGGGTCATAATAAGCCTATGAAAGGTCTGTTTAAATAATGGTATGTTTTATATAGGATTAAGTGGGTATCTCAATAAAAACTCAACGACCTGCGACACTGTGTCACACCCCCCTAATGCGCGGTTTATAATAAAGTGCTGATATAATCACCGCTCACTAAAGGTTTGGAAGTTCAACCATGTGGGCCCCCAGCGTGGTTTGTTGTTTTACAGATATGATGATTCGGCATGGTGTAAATGGGAGGGTAAGAGCATGCAAGCGCTAGTGCAGAACAAGTTTGAACGCTATCCTGAGCATATAACGCCCCTGCTATTACGGATCCGAACCTTGGTTTTTGCGATTGCTGAAGCGCAGGATTTAGGTGCGGTGGAAGAGAGCTTAAAATGGGGCGAGCCGAGTTATTCAGTTAAAAAGGGCAGCACAGTAAGATTTGACTGGAAGCCAAAATATCCCGAACAATATTGCCTATTCTTTAATTGTAAAACTAAGCTGGTTGATACATTTCGAGAGCTGCATTCCGATGTGCTGCATTTTGAAGGGAATCGAGCCATAGTGTTAAGTATCCATGATCCTCTGCCAATAACCGCAATTTCTCAATGTATTGAATTATCGTTGAAATACAAAAGTATCAAACATCTACCTTTGTTAGGTGCGTAAACCGACTGGGAACCAACTTGACAGAAGCTGTAGCACCTAAATCTTAGTTAAGGTGCTACCTGTTTGCGGTAACGAAGCAGACTTATTTTTGTCGATTGATTTGACAAAAAATTGCAGTCTTGGATAGTTAAATCCAGTGTTACCTTTGATTGAAAAATATAACAACACAGCACAAATCGCGAAATATATCCCAATATCAATGGCTGAAAGCATCGCAGAATTGATTTGTTGGCCAGTCGCAAGCAACAGGCTTACACTGAGTATTCCAGCTAGTCATCTAAAAATACGCTCTCTCATAATCACTTCCTTGTTGTTTATTTAACTCTTCTATCGCAACACTCGCTGAAAAAATGCCGTCGCTTGTAAGTACATTTGCAGCGCTAAAGCCGGATCGTATCTATCGCCTTCATCACGCATAAAGGCGTGTTGAGCGTTGACTTCAAGCCAAGTGAAATTACGGTTCAGCGCCATTAATTGCTGGTGGATTAACACTCGACCTTCCGCCGATACATGGGGATCTTGCTTGCCGAACACTAACACTAATTCCCCTTGAATATCACCGCTGCGGCTCAGAGAGTCATTGCCGTAGGCGCAGGGCAGGGTGTTGGAGTGAATGTCGGTTGGATAGAGGCAAAATGCACCTAAAATAGCGGGGTTGAGTGCGGCGCGGTAGGCTAAATGGCCGCCGATACACACGCCCATGCTGCCCACTTTGCCATTGCAGTAGGCTTGTTGATGGGCAAAGTCGACTAATGCTTGGGTGTCGCTGTCGTGGTGTTCTAAAGGTTTCGCAAATTTATCGGCGTTGCCTTTGTCTTTACCCGGTTCATCGTAGGCGAGCACTGTGCCTAAAGGATTGAGTTCATGGAACACTTCCGGCACAAACACGACAAAACCGTGGCCAGCAAGAATTGTCGCAGTGCGCGCAATAGGCGCAGTTTGCTGAAATATTTCGGAATAAAAGATGATGCTTGGAAATTGCCCCTGTGCTTCTGGGCGGTAGATATAGGTGCGCATTAGCCCTGAAGGCGTGGAGATATCCTGAGTTTCCTGAGTGACTAACATATTTAGTTCTCTCTGTGAGGCTTCAAACGTTGAAGCCTCACTTTAGCAGGCAGGATTTTATCTGTCAGTTAAAACAATTCGTTACCTGAGCGTTCCCCCGCACATAGCGCTTTTACATTGCTCAAGGTTGTTTGGGCGATGGCACCTAAGGCTTCTTCGGTGAGGAAGGCTTGGTGACCGGTAAAAATCACGTTATGGCAGGCAGATAATCGACGGAATACATCGTCTTGAATGATCTCATTCGATTTGTCTTCGAAGAATAAGCCTTTTTCGTTTTCGTACACATCGAGTCCAAGTGAACCTATTTGGCCGAGTTTTAAGGCCTCCATCGCATCAAAGGCATTGAGTAAACCACCGCGACTGGTGTTGATCACCATGACGCCGGGTTTCATCTTGGCGAAGCTGGCTTGGTTGAGTAAATGGCGGTTATCGGTCGTGAGCGGGCAATGCAAGCTGATGATATCGCTGTTGGCATAAATCGCATCGAGATCTTGATATTCCACATTCAGCGCGACAACCGCTGGATTGATAAAGGGATCGTAGGCGATGACTTTACAGCCAAAACCGAGCAAGACTTTAATGGTGGCTACGCCGATTTTACCTGTACCAATCACGCCGACGGTTTTGCCGAACATGTTAAAACCGACTAAACCTTCGAGGGAGAAATTGGCATCGCGGGTGCGTTGGTAAGCTTTGTGGATTTTTCGATTCAGTGTCAACATCAGTGCGACTGTGTGTTCGGCCACGGATTCAGGAGAATAAGCGGGCACATTGACGACTTGCATGCCTAAGCGTTTAGCGGCGACTAAGTCGACATTGTTAAAACCTGCGCAGCGCATGGCGATAATTTTTGTGCCGCCATTGGCGAGTTCAACGAGGACTTCTTCGCAGAGTGAATCGTTAACGAAGGCGCAGACGATTTCAAACCCTTCAGCAAGTTTCACCGTTTGCATGCAGAGGCGATAATCGAAATACTCAATTTGTGCACCAAACGCGGCATTTGTGCGGTTAAAATGCTGCATGTCGTAATGTTTTGCGCTAAAGAATCCAATTCTCATTTCAGTCACCTAACGGATTGTGATGTAGTTATCAGCCAAAGAGTGTAAGTGAGTTAGGGCTTTTTGTCCTTAGCCTTAGAAAATTGACTATTAAAAGAGTGAGCTTTGTCATCAATTAGCTAAAACGCTTGATAAAAAAAGCGAGCCCTGATGGCTCGCTTATGGATTGACTAGCAGTGCTTGAGTTATTCAAGCTAGGGCTCTCATATTTAAAACCGTGCTTTGAGAGCCAAGGGTTAGTCCGTTAACCCTTATACGGTTTGTGACTAGTGATCTTTAGCGAATTTAGCCGCTTCAGCACCGGCGATACGGCCGTAGGTCACAATGTCAGATACTGCGTTACCGCCAAGGCGGTTAGCACCGTGAACCCCGCCAGTCACTTCACCGGCAGCATATAAGCCTTGGATTGGTTTACCGGTTTTTTCGCTCTTCACTTCGGCTTTAGTATCAATCACAACACCACCCATAGTGTGGTGAACAGCAGGTGCGATTTCTAATGCGTAGAAAGGCGCTACTGCTAATTCGCGTGGTAGGTTTGGACGTTCAAATTGCGCATCTTTACCTGATTTCACGAAGCCGTTGTATGCCGTGATGGTTTTCGCCAGTTCAGCGGCAGGCACATCGATTTGTTTTGCTAACTCTTCGACGGTTTTGCCTTCTTTAACAATGTTCAGATGCACATATCCTTCAATCGCTTTTAAGCTCTTACGGATTGAGTCATCGAATACCAAATAAGCGCTTTCGCCTTTTTGTTGCAGAATCGCGGCAGACGCTTTATCACGGGTAGTGATTTCGTTCATAAAGCGGTTACCTTCACGGTTAACCACGATAGCACCGTTGCCACGTACCGCTTCGGTGATCATTACACCACCCGCTGGTGAGTATGTTGGGTGAGCTTGAATGAACTCTAAATCGCGAGTAGCTGCGCCTGCTTGCAGTGCCACGTCTAAGCCGTCACCGGTTGCACCTGGGTGGTTAGTGGCTTTAAAGCCTTTTAACTTAGGATCGTACTTAGCAACGCGGTCGTTGTTTTTCGCAAAACCACCGGCAGCAATAACCACAGCATCGGCTTTAATAATGTAATAACCAGTGTATTCGCCTTTAACGAGTACGCCAGTCACATTGCCTTTCGCATCTTCAAGAATACGGACAACACGGCTGTTTAAGCGGATGTCAGTACCACGTTTTACTGCGTTGTCCCACAGTACTTGCGCTACGTGTGCACCTACGCCAGCACCACCGGTTGGGCGGTGACTACGGTTAACACTTGCACCACCCATACGGCCCACGTCAGTCATGTCGGCACCCATAGAGGTTAACCAATCGATAGAGTCAGATGAGTTATTTGCAAGCACTTTCACTAATTCAGGATCGTTAATGTTACGGCCACCTTTCATGGTGTCGTCGATCATGATTTGTTTCTTATCTTCAATACCTAACTTAGTTTGCGCCTTCGTTTCGGCAGCGTTCATACCGCCAGCGGCCAACTTAGTGTTACCACCTGGGACAGGTTCTTTTTCGAGCAGGATTACTTTTGCGCCAGCATCACGGGCTGATACTGCAGCAGCAAGGCCTGCACCACCTGAACCGATAACAACCACATCAGTGGTTTCTTTTACGCCAGCAGCAATGGCTTTATCCTGTGCCGCTTTGTCTGCATCAACAGGAACAAACTTACGTTCCCATTTACCGCCGTAAGGCATATCGAAGCCGAAGCTGTGGCAAGCATCGCAATAAGTGACTGATTTCTCATGGCCTTTATGGCAGCTTGTACAAGCAATTTCGCCAATCAAGTGAGATTTATGGGGTGAGACTTTGTCTTTAGGTGCGGCGGCGGCCAGTTCTTTTAAATCGCCGTGGCAGCTAACGCATTGGGCATTTTCATGGCTAAGGTTGTCATCGCTGACGCCACCTTTGTCTGAGACGTGGCAGCTGTCGCAACTGCCCATTTCACCGTGAAAATCGGCTAGCACTTCTGGTGCAGCATAGGCAGTTCCTGCCATTGCGCCAGAGATCAGCATGGCTAGTGCTGTTTTTTGAATCTTTCTTGTGAACATGGTAGTTCCTCCGCCGTACATTCATCTACTTAATAAGGGTTATTCATCGTGGCGTGATATTTATTTTTTACGTCATTCACGCACTGTTAGAGCATTCTCCATTTGCAAATTTATCACTATCTAAAGAGGTATATATGTGTTCAGGTCACATAACCTTTGTTACAACGGAAATAACATATTTAAAATGTGCAATAGTGCGGAAAATATGAATCAAGTTGAAGCTAATCACTGATTGAATGCGGTATAACTTGCGCGAGTTAACATGTTGAATGGATTGGATTTAACTTTATGAAATAAAAGTGGTATTGATTGTGGGTTTTGCGAGGTATTTTATCTATTTGTATTTTATAGATATTATAATGTGACTTTGCATATTAATAATTTCAATTATTTATTTTTGAGTATTCTATAAATAATGTTATTTATCCAGCCTTTATTGTATGGAATTATGTTGTTAGTTTAACTAAATGTTACGTAGTTGATTCTTAAGGGGATGTAATGCAGAAACAAGGCATATCAGAAAAACGTTTTTGGATTCAACGTTTGAGTAAAACCAGTTTAAGGGCATTGCATATTTTAGGAATAGTCGGTGTTGGCGGTGGCATTTTATTAAGTGTAGATAAAACGCAATGGCTGAATTATTGGTATCTCGCCATGACGACGGGCAGCATATTAATGTTGTGGGAAATTGTGCGTGATTGGCGTTGGTTAATTCAGCTTAAGGGTGTGTTAACCTTAGTAAAAGTAGGCTTACTTGGTCTGTTTGTACCCTTGGCTAATTTCAAGCCTGAGCTGTTAATCGTGATACTCTTTTTGTCCGTGATTGTGTCCCATGGTCCTGCTGGACTGAGGCATTATTCTATTGTGCATCGTCGGCAAATCGACTCGAAAAAAGAAATTAAGGGCTAATGCTAATGTCTGTAATCCATGCGCCAATCGTGACACCCGCAGCCTTAATCACTGAGTTTGCTTGGCCTGTTTCTCGCTTCGATGGACTTAAAGTACTCGATCTTGCCTGCGGCTCTGGGCGTAATGGCTTGTGGTTTCTAGCGCAAGGGGCTGAGGTGACGTTTATCGACAGGGACTTGTCTGCCATGTCGCACATTGAGCATGTGAACGCCCACAAATATCAATGGGATTTAGAAGCCGAGGCTGCGCCATCGCTACCGATTGAAGAGTACGACATTGTCTTAGTGTTCAATTATCTGCATCGGCCATTATTGCCGCAAATTGCCAAGGCGGTTAAGGCTACAGGCCTTATCGTCTATGAAACCTTTACCACACAACAAGCTCAGAGTGGGCGGCCACGTAACCCCGATTTCTTACTCACTGAAAATGAACTCAAATCAGTGTTTGCTAACTGGCAACCTTTACATTACTTTGAAGGTCGATTATGTGATCCGCAGTCCAGTCACAGCAGTTATAAAGCACAGTTGATTGCGCGAAAACCTAAAACGTAAGTTTACCGATTGAGACTCAAGAGGTCGTAGGATGTTTCCCTATCCAGAGCAATATCGCATTGCAACACCACCGCTAACGACCGCTGTCATGGTGGCTTGGGCTTTATTTAGTCATAGCCTGTTTTCCGATGCCAGCCCTGTCGCTCTGTATCCGCTGTTAGCCCTGTTCCCGCTGGTGATTGGATTACACTTGTATTTGATTTGGTTAGCAAAAGGAATGGGACGACTCGATCAGTTTTTCTATGCCTTAGTGCATATCCCACTGGCGTTCGTGGTGTGGACATTTACAATTATGCATGTGAATGGCAACGCTTTTTCTTAAATTCGCCTGACGATTTAGAGAAAAATAACAAAAAAAAGCGCCCTTATAGTCAGAGGCGCTTTTTTAAATGCTGTATTGCTAACAATTAGGCCGTAGTGTTGATGTTGTGGCCTGCATTACCTACCGGTTTTGGCGCCGCAGCTGCAATTAAATCTACCGCGATTTTACCTTCGGCTTTTTGCTGCTCTTTGGCTAATTGAGCAACCTTAACGCCAACTGCACCATTTTCTAGATTAGGTGCGATAGCTTGGGTGTTCAGTGAAATAGACATAACTAACCTCGATTGTAAGCTGGATCCCTTTATCGGCAAACCCAAGGTTAACTTTAGTCGTTAGCCATAAATTTGCCAATCTTCCATTATTTTGCCAATTATTTCGCCGATTGTTTCGTCAATTACTTGGCCTTAGCCGAGAACAGTTTGCGGCCGATGACAATAATGGCTGTAATCCCCAATGAGCCTAAGATCAACCCCAGTGCCAGCGCCACATTTTGCAGTGCAGTAGGGTCGATAACCAGCGCGATACCCATACCCAACATCATCACACCTGACATGAGTTTTAGGGCTTGGCCTTCTTTTTCAGTCAGTTTACGTTTACCTAAGGTCGCGCTGAAGACGATAACGATAATCGCCAGCGGAATCACGTAAACAATGTTATATAAAACCAGATACATATAGCGTTCAATGTCTGGCAGATTGTGCATAGAAAGCACGCTGGTGTAAATCATCGGGAAGCCCGCGGTGCAGAGCAGTTCATAGGCGTTGGCGAGAACGGCTAGTACGGTAGAGCCAATAAGTAAGGCGCCTAAGCTACTCGAATTTGACAGTTTACCCATGCGCTTTATCAAGCTCGTCCGGTTTTCTGCCGACATAGATAGCGTCACTTCCCCCTTAGTAAAGAAGTAATCTTTAATGTTGATGACCCCAGCGATTAAGGCCAAACAACCCGCCGCTAAGATGATCATGCCGCCATCACTGCCTGCGCCCAACAGCTGGAAGATGTTCAGCCATGCGGTCATAAATAGGAAATAGATAAAGCCAGAGAAGAACACGAAAATCCCGCCGACGAGCAACATGCGGCTGCGACTCTTGGCATTAACCATGATCGACAATAAAAACAGTAAAACGAAGAAGGCGCAGGGGTTAAAGGCATCCACGCCTGCGAGCACTAAGGTGAGCAGCGGCAAAGACATAGTCTCAGGAGTCACTACGCCCACTAAAGGCAACTCAACGGGCTGTACTTCCGATTGCACTGACGACGGTTCTGTAGCGTCACCCAAGCTGGTGGCATCGCAGGTGCCTTCGCCAGTATCTGTGCCGCAGGTGCCAAATAGCGGCGCATCGGTTTCTGTACTCGCGCTCGTACTGACAACTCCTTTGCTGGGCAAGTCCGCTTCGCCGAGTTTACCGCCAAGGGATAAATAGCAATTCTTCAGTCGATTGACGAGAAACTCGCCGGTGACCGCTTCGCTCGAATAGCCCACCACGGCTTTTTCGCAACTGGCCATATAGGGCACAGAACGCGCCTCTGTCGTGGTTTTTGCGGCGATAGTTTGCCAAATATCCTGCACGCCTGGAGCGGATACCATATGGGATTCGAGTTCTATCCAAGGGTATTTTTGCGGTAATGAATCAATAAAAGGATGGGCCTCTGCACAATGTGGGCAGGTTTTGGACCAGAAGAAATACAGTTTAATTTTGAGTTCACCTTGAGCATTCACATAATGCCAAGTTTGATCCGCTGAGCTTGCTGGCGCTGTTTCGGCCCAGCTCGGGATGGAAAAGGCAAAGAGGAATAATAGAGAGCAAAACAGCGAGATTTTAGATAGATATTTTGTCATAGCGCCTCCCACTGAGAGTGGGTTTAAGTATCGTCAAACGGTTCAATTAGCTCTTACTCTACTTAAATCAATCATTTTGATTAAATTAGATATTAAGAAGTGTTAGTTAACTCGCGAATAACCATTTTTTGGGAACTGAAACCAGTTTATCTCCCTGTGAAATGGTGTGATGCACATTCACTCTCAGCTTGAGTCGTTATTGGCTAATAAAGAATAAAGCACTCGAGGGTGCTCTATTTCTGACGTTATCAACAAGTGTCTATGATGGATTATGGTTAGCCTAACGCAACACCATTTACGCTCAGTTTCACGTCGATATTATTACGTGTAGCGTTCGAGTATGGACAAACTTGATGCGCGTGACGCACTAATGCTTCAGCAGCTTCTTGCGGTAAATCTAAGCTAACTTCTAAAGCAACCGCTAATGCAAAACCGCCGGCATCATTGGCACCTATGCCGACAACCGCACTGACTGGCGCTTCGGTAATATCGACTTTGCCGATTTTAGCGACATGCAGAACGGCGTTTGAGAAACAGGCAGCATAACCTGCGGCAAACAGTTGTTCTGGGTTAGTGGCAAGTCCGCTACCGCCCATGGCTTTTGGATAGGCTAACGCCACATCCAGTAAACCATCATCAGTGCTAACTTGACCCTGACGACCCGCTTTTGCTGTGGCACGTGTTTCATAAAGTGTTTTCATAATATTGACCTTCTTAGATTAAGGATTAAGTAAATTGATTTGAATTGCGCGCAATTAAATTGTGATAAACTATAATTCGATCTTTGGTGTGAATGCAAGTATATTGTGCGCAATATATTTAATTTGTCGGATCTTCCTATGGCAACAACTCAACCCAACACCCGTGTTAATCCTGTCGATATGGCCGAAAATACCAGCGTAGATAATGCTTTATGCCTTGAAAACCAAGTGTGCTTCTCACTTTATAGCGCCGCGAATGCTATGGTGCGAGCCTATCGCCCTTTGTTAGATAAATTGGATCTCACCTATCCGCAATACTTGGTCATGCTAGTGTTATGGGAAGAGCAGGGCATTAGTGTCAAAACCTTAGGGGATAAACTCTTCCTTGATTCAGGCACGTTAACGCCATTGCTAAAGCGGTTAGAATCTAAGGGATTAGTGACTCGCGGTCGCAGCGAACAGGATGAGCGCGTGAGAGTGCTCGCCTTAACGGCCGCAGGAATTGCCCTCAAAACGCAGGCAAGTGAAATCCCCCATTTAATGCGTTGCAAAGTCGGCGGCGAGGCGAGCGAGTTAAAAGCCTTAAAGGCCATGTGCGATCAAGCACTTAAACAATTACATGCCAGTATTGATTAAACTCTTATCGTCGAGATTTGATCTAAGACTAACTTATTGACATATTAACGCTTATTAGCTGTTCGACTGAGCTTGATTGAATGAGGCTCAGTAGGTCGGTCGTCTATGGAATGTTAGCGAGAGTGAGTTATGGCCAGTTTCGATATAGCCATTATTGGCGGTGGGATCTGCGGTGTCGGTATTGCCCAATATGCGGCAGCGGCGGGCTATTCCACCTTGCTGATTGAAAAGGGCGAAATTGGCGGCCAAACCTCGGCTAATTCCAGCAAGCTTATCCATGGCGGCTTGCGCTATTTAGAAACCGGGCAAATCAATTTAGTCCGTAAGTCCTTGCTTGAACGGCGCCATTTACTCAATCTTGCGCCCACTCTGGTTAAAGCTGTGCCTTTTTATATTCCAGTGTATGACAACAGTCAGCGCAGTCCCTGGACTATTCGCGCGGGCTTAAGCATGTATGCACTGCTGAGTGAGTTTGATCCCTTGGGTCAATTTGTGTCTGTGCCTGCCGTGCATTGGCATCGTTTTAAAGGATTGAAACTCAAAGGATTAAAGGCGGTTTTTCAGTATTGGGATGCGCAGACCGATGACAAATTACTCACTCAAGCGGTGGCGCGCAGCGCGCAGGCACTGGGCGCTGAAGTCTATGCCGAGGCTGAATTTCTTGAGCTGGAATATAGGCGCGAAACTTGTGAGCTGTGTTTTAGTCACTGGGGCGAAATCCATAAAGCCGAAGCGAGTCTAGTGATCAATGCTGCCGGCCCTTGGGTGAATGCGGTTTTAAGCAAAGTCTTGCCTCCACTTGCGGGTGTTGAACTCGATTGGGTGCAAGGCGCCCATGTGCTACTGGATATTCCTGCGCCCGATGGCATCTTGTATTTAGAGTCTTGCTTTGATAAGCGGGTCATATTTGTGATGCCTTGGTATGGGCAAACTTTGGTTGGCACCACAGAAACGGAACTGGCGTCTTTAGATAAACCACCCCAAGCGACTGAGTCTGAAATTAATTATCTGCTTGGTATTTATAAGCATTACTTCCCGCTAACGCCGGAGATTGATGAGCTTAAGACGAAGATAACCCAGACCTTCTGCGGCATTCGGGTTTTACCTAAGCAAAATAGCCAAGCCTTTGAGCGGCCGCGGGATACCTTGATGAAAACATCAATTTCCCATCCGCGCATCCTCAGTTTATACGGCGGTAAGTTAACGACGTTTCGCAGCACCTCGGCAGAAGTACTTGAATGGATTGAAAAGGCCCTTGGTAAGCGCGAGGCGATTGCCGATGTTGATAAACTCAGCTTGTCTTGAATAAACCTAAAATTGCGCCCTTGATACTGGTTTGAGTGTGTTTCGAGATGATTTTTACCCGTAAAACCGCTACAGTGTGGCGCTTTTTTACTGAATCTAGGATCTGTCGTGAGTGCTGCTATTGTGAATGCCGTCAAGCAATGTGGTTATTTTAATCAAGGTCAGTGCCTTTCTTGCCGGCATATTCAGCAGCCTCTAGTGCAGCAAGTAGCGGTTAAAACCCAAACGTTACAGCAATTACTCGCGCCTTTTATTCCCGCAAATTCGGCAGAACTTTTTCTGCCACCCATCACTGGCGATGACAGCGGCTTTCGTAATAAAGCCAAAATGGTAGTGCTTGGTGCCGCCCATGAACCCATTTTGGGGATTGTGAGCCCAAGTGGCGAGGCGGTGGATCTTTGCGACTGCCTGTTATATACCGCTGATATGCAAGCCTTGTTGCACCGTTTAACCCGCTTTGTGCAGCAGGCGGGGCTTCCTCCCTATCGGGTTGATAAAGCCAAGGGCGAGCTTAAGTTTATTCTGCTGACCCGCAGCCAAGTGCGCGGCGAGTATTTACTGCGTTTTGTGCTGCGATCCCACAATGGCATTGAACGTATCGAACGCGAATTACCAGCATTATTGGCGGAATATCCGCAGATAAAAGTAGTGTCAGTCAATATCCAACCAGTTCATATGGCAATCCTTGAGGGCGATGAGGAGATTTTCTTAACTGAGAATACTAGGCTTGAAGAACGTTTTAATCATGTGCCTTTGTTCATTCGGCCTAAGAGTTTTTTCCAGACCAATCCACAGGTTGCGGCTCAGTTATATCAAACCGCCCGTGAGTGGGTTGCCGAGTTTTCTCCTCGCTCGTTATGGGATCTGTTTTGTGGCGTCGGCGGTTTCGGACTGCACTGCGCATCCAAAGACATTGCACTCACAGGGATTGAAATTGAAGCCGAGGCGATTGCCTGCGCGCAGATGTCAGCGCAAATGATGGGGCTCGAAAACGTGCAATTTATGGCGCTCGATTCCACCGACTTTGCCAAGGGCAAAAGCGCTGCCGATAAGCCGGATTTGATCATTGTTAATCCACCAAGGCGTGGTATTGGCGAGGCTTTATGCCAGTCATTAAGCGAGTTTGCACCTAAGGCGATTCTTTATTCCAGCTGTAATCCCAAAACCTTAGCGAAAGATCTCGAGCATATTCAAGGTTATCACTTAACCAAGGTGCAGCTATTTGATTTGTTTCCCCATACGGATCATTTTGAAGTCTTAGCTATGTTGGTGAAGGATTAATCTTTTAGCTCATCAATGTATCTCTAAGCATCTGTACTCACTCGCTTTATGATTCTTGCAAATCCGCTCAAACTATCTTAAGGGCTCTGCTGTGTGGGGCCCTTGTTATGATTTTATCTGCGTTGCTCGCGTGAAACTTCATCAAAATGTCTTTTTAGTGGCATAATCTTCAGCACTTTATGCATTGATGGGCGGCGATTTATGCTACAGATTTTCCTACGCTTTTTTACCTTAGGCTTGATGAGTTTTGGCGGACCTGCGGCGCACATTGGTTATTTTCGCCAGACCTTTGTTAATGAACTCGGTTGGCTCGATGATAAGCTTTACGCCAGTCTCGTCGCCTTAAGCCAATTTATGCCGGGGCCAGGGTCGAGCCAAGTGGGCTTTGCCATTGGTTATCAAAGAGGTGGACTGGTGGGGGCGCTTGCTGCCTTTGCTGGTTTTACGCTACCTTCCTTTATTTTGATGTACTTACTGGCGGTAACAACGTCGGCGTGGCTCGCTAATCATTATGTTCAAGGAATGATTTATGGGCTTAAATTGATGGCCGTCGTTGTGGTTGCCGATGCCGTTCTTGCCATGTTTAAACAATTCTGCCAACGCAAATCCGCCCGTTTGTTAATGCTAGTCAGCGCTGCGGCGATTTTGATTGCGCCATTTATGTGGACGCAAATCCTGCTGTTACTCGGCGCTGCGGCTATCGGTATTTATAAATTGAGTGCGACGCAAGATGACACTGCGCCGCTTGCACCGATCCGCTTGAATTATCTCTATTTACTGCTCTTTTTCGTGCTGCTCATCGGCAGTTTTTTTATGGTGGATTTCGGACCTGAGGCTTGGATCTTCAGTGAGTTTTACCGCGTAGGGAGTTTAGTGTTTGGTGGCGGTCATGTGGTGCTACCTCTGCTAGAAACAGCAGTGGGCGATACCATGGGCGGCGATCGTTTTCTGACGGGTTATGCCTTTGCCCAAGCTGTGCCTGGGCCTATGTTCACATTCGCGACCTTTTTAGGCGCCGAAGTCATGCTAGATAAACCTTTCATGGGGGCTTGCATCGCGACTGCTGCCATTTTTTTACCCGGATTTCTCCTTATGCTGGTGGGCCTGAAGAGTTGGCATGCGATTGCGGCAAGACCGAAAATTGCTGGTGCGATTGCTGGCGTCAATGCCTGCGTTGTTGGCTTACTCGCGGCCGCACTTTACCAACCGGTTTTTTCTCAGGCGGTATTCTCGGGCAAAGATATGGCCTTGGTATTGCTCGGTTTTGGTGCATTGAAGTTATTTAAACCACCCATGCTGGTGCTGGTTTTAGGCTTTAGCTTGTGTGGGATCTTGCTAAATCTGCTTTGAACTGAGGGCAATTAATTGCAGGTTTCTTGAGCAAGATTAAGATTTTGTTACTTTAAGCGCATAGAGAAATAACAATGTTAGCTATACTCCAAAGATACAAGTTGTATTCCTTTGGAGCATTCAAGCATGTCTAAGTTGAGTTTACGCAATAAATTACTATTGCTATCGCTGTTCCCTTTGATCCTCGCATTACTCATATTGATGTCGGTTTCCTATTATGTCGAACAAGATGCACTTGCCGCTGAAGTGGTCACTTTTAAAACTAAGCTCGTCGGTGAGCGTAAACAACAAATTAAAGAAGCCACCGAAATTGCCGCAGGCATAGTGAATTATCAATTATCGCTAAAAGAGCAAGGCAATGTGAATCAAGCACTCAGAGACATACGTTTTGGTAGCGCAGGTTACTTTTTCATGTATGACTCTCAAGGTAAAAATATCTTTCATGCCCTAATCCCAAGTTTAGAAGGGCAAAATAAGATTGATATGACAGATCCCCGCGGCACTAAAATTATCGTCGGCCTGCTCGACGCCGCTAAACGTGGCGATGGTAGTTTCTCCTACTACTACCAAAAACCCAATACTAATGAGCAGATTGAGAAGATCAGCTACGCCATGATGATCCCGGGCACTGACTGGATGTTAGGTACTGGGGCCTATATCGATGATATCGATGCCGTTGTTGAGGAATATCGCGCCACAGTGACAGAACAAATGGCAGATAAATCCTTCGCCATTTTACTGATAGCACTGTTCCTTACGGGTATTACTGGCTTTATCATCATGATCGCCGCCCACCGTATGGTCGTGCCAATCAAGAATATGGCCGATAACTTGAATGATATCGCTAAGGGCGAAGGGGATTTAACCAAACGACTCGCCGTAAAAGGGGAGGACGAAATCGCTCAACTTGGACGTTCCTTTAACCTCTTTGTCGATAAGCTGCAAAATATCATCGGCGATGTGGCGACGGCGACCGCTAAAGTGAAAACCGCGGCCAATGCGATTCATGCGCAAACTAAAGTTATGTCGAGTCAGTTAGTCAGTCATAACAATGAAACCGATCAGGTGGTGACGGCGATTACTGAGATGTCATCCACCGCCAGCGAAGTGGCTAAGAATACCACTCAAGTAGCCGAAGCGACTCATGCTGCTACTGGCGATGTGGCTAATGCCCAACGCTGTGTTGATGCTTCACTTGAGGAGATTGCCTCTTTAATGTCGCAAATCAACAATGCGGCGGGCAGTATCAAATCACTCAGCGAGCAATCCCAAAAAATCAACAGCGTACTGTCTGTGATTGGCGGTATTGCTGAGCAGACTAACCTGTTGGCATTAAACGCCGCCATCGAAGCTGCCCGTGCCGGTGAACAGGGCCGAGGTTTTGCTGTGGTTGCCGACGAGGTACGTAATTTAGCCAGTCGAACTCAAGCCAGTACGTTAGAAATCAACGAGATGTTATCGGCATTACATAAGCTAGTGACCCAAGCCGTGAAAGCCATGGAAGAGAGTCAACAAAGCTGCGTGCGTTCGGTGGATTCTTCTCGCACGATTTCCGATAGTTTAGGTTCAGTCACTTCAGCGGTAACGGCTATTAACGACATGAGTACCCAAATTGCAGCTGCGGCGACAGAGCAAAGCTCAGTAACCGAAGAAATTAACCGTAACGTGTATGCCATCCAAGAGATTGTGAATGAGCTACTGCATTCCAGCGAAGATGCGGCTAGGATCAGTATGACAGTCTCGGAAGAAGGCATTAACTTGGGCAAGTTAGTGGGCCAGTTTAAGATTTAGTGGGACAGTTTAGGATTTAATTGCAGTAATCTTGATTAAAAACGGGAGACTTAAGGTCTCCCGTTTTATTTGGATCATATATTTTTTTAAAGCGTTAACCGTTAATTCAGCTGAGTGAATTCATCCAAGCTCATTCACCTTAGCTTATTTGTCTTACTCAATCTTCTCGGCAAGCCGTTCTACCCTCACAGAGCAGACCTTATATTCTGGGATAAAGGCGACAGGATCGAGCGCATTGATGGTGAGTTTATTCGCTGCAGCTTCCACAAAGTGGAAGGGCAGGAATAACACGCCAGCTTGGGCTCTTTTCGTCACAAAGGCGTCGATTTCAATTTCACCGCGACGGGTAGTGAGTTTGATTTTATCGCCATTGCCTATGCCGAGTTGCTCGGCATCATAGACTGAAATCATTACTTTAGGCGAGCCGAGTAAGTCAAGTCCAGCCGTTTTACGGGTTAAGGTGCCTGTGTGGAACTGTTCCAGTAAACGTCCGGTCGACAGAGTGAGCGGGTACTCACTGCAGGGCATTTCTGCGGGTAAGCGATAACTCACTGGCGTGAACTTGCCTAAGCCGCGGGTGAATTGACCTTGGTGCATGATGGGCGTTCCCGGATGAGCTTCATCTGGGCAAGGCCATTGAATACCTTGGGGAATTTTACCGTCATCTCCAGTGCTTAATCGCTGCCAAGTAATGCCGCGATATTGTGGTGTCAGCTCATTGATTTCCTGCCAAATCGCTTCTTCATTAGGGTAATCCCAAGCGGCACCCATCGCATTGGCAATGGCTTGGACAATTTGCCAATCGGGAAGGGCTTCACCTGGCGGTAGCAGGGCCTGTTCGAGTCGCTGCACTCGTCGTTCAGTATTAGTGAAATGACCGCGTTTTTCGACAAAGGCTGCGGCGGGCAGAACCACATCGGCAAGCTCGGCGGTTTCGGTGAGGAAGATGTCCTGCACCACTAAAAAGTCGATTGCATTAAGCGCCCTAAGCACGTGGGCTTGGTCAGGATCGCTCAATACGGGGTTTTCGCCCATCACATACAAAGCCTTGATTTTCCCTTTGGAAATATCATGCATCATGTGGGTTGCAGTTACGCCAATCTCCCCCGATAACGGCGTTTGCCAGTGTGCTTCGAAACGCATTCTGGCATGAATGTCAGTGACTTTTTGGTAACCACTAAAGAAGTTGGGCAGAGCGCCCATGTCGCAGGCACCTTGCACATTACTCTGCCCTCGAAGTGGGTTAATTCCTGCACCTTCAACCCCAATATTGCCGCATAGAAGTTGTAGATTGGATATGGCGGTGACATTGTCGTGTCCCGTCGTGTGCTGGGTAATGCCCATGGCATAGTAGACTGCGGTTTTCTCAGCCGTGCCTATGGTGCGGGCAATGCTGGCGATATCTTCGGCTTTAACGCCGGTTATCAAGGCGGCATTTTCTAGGCTGTAATCTGCTTTTTCCAGTTCAGCATATAGGGCATCCACACCTTCGGTGCGTTCAGCGATATAACGTTTATCCTGCCAGCCGTTGCGGATGATTTCCGCCATAATCGCATTGAGTAGCATGACGTCAGTGCCGGGTCTGTGGGCGACATAAAGCTGTGCACTGTCGGCAATCGCGACACGTTTAGGATCGGCCACCATTAATTTTGCACCATGCAAAGCCACGGCTTGTTTGATTTTCGAGGCGATGATCGGGTGAGCACTGCTGGTGTCTGAGCCTATGATAAAAATCACATCCGATGCTTGAATGCTCGGAATGTCATTGGTCATGGCGCCACTGCCGATACTTTGCTGTAGCCCAGTGACTGTGGATGAATGACACAGGCGGGCGCAATGGTCGATGTTATTGGTGCCGAGTATGCTTCTGACAAATTTTTGCAGGAGGAAGTTTTCTTCATTGGTGGCTTTTGCCGAGGCTAAGCTTGCCAGTGCATTACTGCCATATTGCTGTTTTATTTGCTGTAAATGTTCGGCCACATAGACGATGGCTTCAGGCCAACTACTTGGCGTGAGTTGGCCATTTATACGAATGAGTGGCGTGGTGAGGCGTTTTTCACTGTGAATAAAATCGAAACCAAATCGCCCTTTGACGCAGAGCATGCCTTGGTTAACCACAGACTCTTTGTTGCCCTCGATATGACGGATCTGATTAGTGCTGGTATCGATTTTAAGGTCAAGCCGACAGCCTACACCGCAATAGGTACAAATCGTTGAGGCGGTTTTGAGTGGTGTTTCATCGCCTTGGCGTTTATCCCGCGCATCGACGAGTGCGCCCGTAGGGCAAACCTGCACACAGTTGCCGCATTGCACGCATTTACTGTCTGCCATACTGGCGCTAAAGCCGACTCTCGGTGCGCGGCGTTCGATGGTTTCGCTTAGGTCTTGCGGCAGTGCTTGATAGGAATCATGGGCAAATTGAATCGCACAATGGCCACTCTGCAACTGGCACACATCAACGCACTTACCGCAGCTAATACAGCGATTCGCATCAAATTGAATGAATGGACTCGATTTATCGACCGAAAACTTACGCGCGCTTTGAGTGCTGAGTGACTTAGGTTCGACATGGTAGTCGGTCGCATAGTCCCTTAATTTACAATCAGTATTGGCTTGGCAGGCGCATTCTAGGCATCGCGCGGCCTCTTGCATGGCGGCATCGGGAGCAAAACCTAGCTCGACTTCGCCATAGTTGAGTAGACGCTGCACCGCACTCAGCTCGGGCATGGTTAAACGGGCTTTACGCGGTACGGCGGGATAAAGATCGGTTGCGGGCAAGTCTTGTGTCACCGCTTTGCTGATTACTTTTGATGAATTAAATTCAGTGGCATGCAACTCACAGCTTAGACCTTGTTTGAGTAATTTATTTATGGCGATGGCGGCTTTATGACCATCACCTATGGCGGCAACTGCGGTGGCTGGACCGCGGCGCGCATCACCCACCACAAAGAGCTTTTCAGCCCCTGATGACATAGTGTGCTCGCAGCCAATGAAGGTATTCCAGCGGCTGAGAGCAAGTGTGCCTTGGCTTAAGTGGCTCTCGGGATCTTGCATAAAACTCATATCGGGAGTTTGTGATACTGCGGCTATCACAGTGTCGAAATCTTGAGTAAAGGTTTCACCTGTATCAACGGGAGCGCGTCTGCCAGAGGCATCGGCTTCGCCGAGTGCCATCTTCGCGAAGGTGACTGAATGGACTCTGCCGTGAGCATCGCTATGGTTTTCAAGCGGATTGGTTAAAAAATGAAACTTCACCCCTTCGACTTCGGCCTCGTGTACTTCGTAAGCTTCGGCGGGCATTTCTGCGCGGGTGCGGCGGTAAATTAAGGTGACATCGCAACCTTCACGCACCGCAGTGCGGGCGCAATCGATAGCGGTATTGCCGCCGCCAATGACGGCGACTTTTTTGCCCAGTACGAGTGTCTGGTCGAGGCAATGATCTTTCAAGTAATCGACACCTAAGTAACAACCTTTGAGCGTGCTGCCGGGATAATCCATAGGCACGGCTTTTTGGGCGCCGATCGCAAGGCAGACGGCATCGAAATCTTCAACTAATTGATTTAAATGCACCTCATGGCCGAGGCGCATTTCTGTGTGTATGGTTAAGCCGTTATGGCACAAGAGTGCGATTTCTTTATCGAGTATCGCCTTAGGTAAACGATATTCAGGAATGCCATAGCGCAGCCAACCACCCGCCAGTGGCATGGCCTCGAATATCTCAACGCTATGGCCTTGGTTTGATAAGTAATATCCGGCACTTAACCCTGCTGGGCCCGCCCCGATAATCGCGACTTTTTTGCCCGTGTCGGCTTGGCGCGGCGGCACATAACTCGTGCCGCCTTTTTCGCCATCGGCGAGATCGAGATCGGCGGCGTGGCGTTTGAGTTGGCGAATAGCGATGGGCTCATCGACCAGTCCGCGGCGACATTGTGCCTCACAAAAAGCAGGGCAAACTCGGCCAATAGATAGCGGCAGTGGCAAGGTTTGTTTAATGACTTTAACGGCTTCAGTATGGTTTCCTTGGGCGATGTGATACAGGTAACTCTGCACATCGACGCCCGCAGGGCATGCCTGTTGGCACGGGGCTTCGCAATCGGCGAAGTGATCACTCAAGATTTCAGTCAGCGCTTGTTTGCGTGTTTGGCTTAAGAATTCAGACTGAGTTATGACTCGCATGCCGACGGTGACGGACGTTTCACAGGCGCGTACGCAGCGCAAACTGGCGTCGGCATTTTCAATTTGGACGACACACAAATTGCACGCTTGCTTCTCTGCGTCTGCATGAGAGCCTAATTGCTGCGAGGCCGCGCTGGGATCACATAAGCTGGGTATGGCTATGCCCGCGGCATGTGCCGCTTGCAGTAGGTTATCGGTCGGGTTAACCGACAACACTTGGTCATCAATTCGAAGTTCTATCATCCCATGGCCTTTTTTATATGTAGGGTGCTTAGCTGCTATAGCGCGGGGCTGCAGGCTTAGGTTGCTTCGAGTATACCTAGACAGCTTTAGAAGACGCTTATGGGCGAGGGAAGTTTGCAGCAGAATTGCAGCTTGAATCACAAACCTAGTGCAGACTGTGCGCTGATGAATGTTTGTTCGAATTGAGCCGTGATTAGGTTGGCGGTATTTGGGCTTTTTAGTGGTAATTTCATTGATATTACGAATGTTTTCTTGGCAGGTAAGTGGTACTTTGGGTCGCGTTTGGCCTACTGAATCACTTAGCTTGGCTAAATTTAAGTAAGATCACAGTCTTAACTCTGCGCTTTTTGTTAGTCTCGGCTGTGGCAATGTGGTCTTTTAGGCCGGAAATTAATCCTTGTTATCCCATTTAATGAACAGTGCCCCCCTAGGTTTACCAGCCTGGTTAGGTTAAAATGCGCGGTTGCAAATACTGTTAATCATCGCCTCTTTTAGTGGAAGATCAATTAAAGCGGCCAAATAAAAGAAAGTTGAAAATTCATGTTTGAAGTTAATCCAGTAAAATTCAAAATTAAGGAGCTTGCCGAGCGCACGCAGCTTCTTAGGGGGTATCTTTGACTACGATGCCAAAAATGAGCGTCTAGAAGAAGTTACCCGTGAGCTTGAAAGTTCAGAAGTGTGGAATGACCCAGAGCGTGCCCAAGCCTTAGGCAAAGAGCGCGCCAGCCTAGAAGCTGTGGTCAAAACCATAGACGATATGGACTCAGGTCTTGAAGATGTTGAAGGCTTACTCGAGTTGGCTATTGAAGAGGAAGACGAAGACACGTTCAACGAAACCAGTAAAGAGCTGGATTATCTCGAAAGCCGACTTGCCGATCTCGAATTCCGCCGTATGTTCTCCGGCCCGCAAGATGCGTCAAACTGTTATTTAGACATTCAGTCTGGCAGTGGTGGAACCGAAGCCCAAGATTGGGCCAACATGGTGCTGCGTATGTACCTGCGTTGGGGCGAAGCCCATGGTTTTAGCCCAGAGTTGATGGAAGTGACTGATGGTGACGTGGCCGGTATTAAAGGCGCGACCATTAAGTTCACTGGTGAATATGCGTTCGGTTGGTTACGTACCGAGACTGGCGTGCACCGCTTAGTGCGTAAGTCGCCATTCGACTCATCGGGTCGTCGTCATACGTCATTCTGCTCTGTGTTCGTTTACCCAGAAATCGACGACGATATCACTATCGATATCAACCCATCGGATCTGCGTATCGACACTTACCGCGCATCGGGCGCGGGTGGTCAGCACGTTAACAAAACAGAATCGGCGATTCGTATTACCCACTTACCGACTAACACAGTCGTGCAGTGTCAGAACGACCGTTCACAGCACAAGAACAAAGATGCTGCGATGAAGCAGCTGAAAGCAAAACTGTTTGAGTTAGAAATGCTCAAGCAAAATGCCGACAAACAGGCCGCTGAAGACGCTAAGTCTGATATCGGCTGGGGCAGTCAAATTCGCTCTTATGTATTAGACGATGCCCGCATTAAAGACTTACGCACAGGCGTTGAAAACCGTAGCACTCAAGCGGTACTCGATGGCGATCTGGATAAGTTTATCGAAGCCAGTTTGAAATCTGGGCTGTAATTAATTCAAGGTATAGACGAGAAATAAGATGACTGAACAAGTAATTGATGAGAACAAACTGATCGCCGAGCGCCGTGCCAAGCTAGAAAGCATCCGCCCAAACTGTAGTGCTAATGCGCATCCAAATACCTTCCGTCGCACCCATAAAGCGGCTGAACTGCAAGCAAAGTATGGTCAAAACACTAAAGAAGAACTCGAAGCCTTAGGTTTTAAGACCAGCATTGCTGGCCGCATCATGGCAAAACGTGGTCCTTTCTTAGTGATCCAAGACGTGTCTGGCCGTATTCAAGCCTATGCTGAGAAAAGCGTACAAGCTGATTTGAAAGAGCGTTTTCAAGGTCTGGATATCGGTGACATTATCGGTGTAACCGGTCAGTTGCATTTGTCTGGCAAAGGTGACTTATACGTCAACATGGAACAGTACGAGCTACTGACCAAGGCACTGCGCCCATTGCCTGCGGACTATTATGGTCTTGCCGATCAAGAAATGCGCTACCGTCAACGTTACGTGGATCTGATCGTTAACGAAGATTCGCGCAATGCCTTCATCATGCGTTCTAAAGTGGTTTCTGCAATCCGTAACTTCATGATCAAAAAAGAGTTCATGGAAGTTGAAACCCCTATGATGCACGTGATCCCTGGTGGTGCTTCGGCCCGTCCTTTCATCACTCATCACAACGCTTTAGACATGCCAATGTACCTGCGTATTGCGCCAGAATTATATCTGAAGCGTTTAGTGGTAGGTGGTTTTGAGCGTGTGTTCGAAATCAACCGTAACTTCCGTAACGAAGGTCTGTCGCCACGTCATAACCCAGAATTCACTATGATGGAATTCTATATGGCTTATGCAGACTACAAAGATCTGATGGACTTAACCGAAGAAATGCTCAGCTCGATTGCTATCGAACTGCTTGGCAGTGCGCAAATGCCATACGGCGAGCACACAGTCGATTTCGGCGGCCCATACGCACGTTTAAGCATGTTAGAAGCGATTCAGAAGTACAATCCTGATAACGCGACTATCCAAGCTATGACCTATGAGCAAGTGAAAGATGTTGAATTCATGCGCGATCTAGCGAAAAGCTTAGGTATGAAGATTGAGAAATTCTGGACTTGTGGTCAGCTGCTTGAAGAAATCTTCGGTGAAACTGCTGAATGGCAATTGATGCAACCGACGTTCATCACTGGCTACCCTGCGGACATTTCACCACTGGCACGTCGTAACGATGACAACCATTTCATCACTGACCGTTTCGAATTCTTCATCGGTGGCCGCGAAGTGGCTAACGGCTTTAGCGAGCTGAACGATGCTGAAGATCAAGACAACCGCTTTAAAGCGCAGGTTGACGCGAAAGATGCTGGCGACGATGAAGCTATGTTCTACGATGCAGACTATATCACTGCACTGGAACACGGTTTACCACCAACGGCAGGTCAAGGTATTGGTATCGACCGATTAGTGATGTTGTTCACTAATACTCATACTATCCGTGACGTGATCCTGTTCCCAGCGATGCGCCCACAGGCGTAATGCTGTCGAATAAGGCATTTCGTCGTTGTACATTTTGTTGCATTAGCTCTTAGCCACGCGACTTTTAGTAAGTCGTAACAGGTTAAGTTTGCAGTGATTGATTTAGGTATAACCAAACCATCACAGTGATGAATGCCCCCTAAAAGAACCAGCCATTTGGCTGGTTTTTTGTTTTCTAAAATAGCTAAAAATGATGCGTGCTAGAGTCGAGCTATTAGTGACCTAAAAATAGGTTAGATGAACATCATCAAGTGGCATGTGAGTTTCAGGTTGTGGCTATCGATTGTAGTGTAGATTGCGGGTTTAGTTTGTGAGTGTCGATTGTGGCTTTAACTTGGGGTTTCATATTGGGATGTCAGGAAAAACTCGCCACGCTGCAGGCATCCAGTCGCCAGTTACACACGATATTGGCTGTGTTCATTTCATTATTGGTAGAGAAGATTTACGGGAAGACCTAGGGTGAAGGGGTTAAGACGCGGCAATCAGTGAATACCAAAATAGCAGGCTACATCACTGACGTTATAAACAGTACGATGAACTATTTTTAAACGCATATATTCACCTATGCCCACCCAGTGGTAGTTTCAGATAATCAACCCGACATTAGTCTAATAGGGTGTTGCTTGACCTCAGTCGCTAACTCAATGAAACTCTCCATTAAATCACCTCCTACTAAAGTATGGATAATTAAATAATGTTAATTTTCTTTATTTGTATCGCACTCTTAGTGCTTGCGTACAAGTTCTATAGCCCCTTTGTTGAACGTCAAGCGGGTATCGATCCTAAAGCTAAGACGCCACAGGCAAAATTCGAAGATGGTGTTGATTATGTGCCTGTTCATCCAGCTAAAGCGTTTCTGATCCAATTCCTCAATGTTGCGGGTGTGGGGCCTATTTTTGGTCCGATCCTCGGTGCTTTATACGGTCCTATTGCCTTGGTGTGGATTGTGCTGGGAAACATTATAGGCGGTGCGGTGCATGATTATTTTTCTGGCGTGCTCAGCATTAAAGAAGACGGTAAGAGTTTGCCTGAGATAGCTGGTCATTACTTTAATATCTACTTTAAAGGCGTGATGTTGCTGTTTACCGCCATGCTGCTGTTTTTTGTGGGCGTGGTCTTCATCATGAGCCCTGCAGGTTTGCTGAGTAATCTCGATTATTTCAAAGATACTATCTTTGGCAATAACACCTTCTGGGTGTTAGTGATTTTAGCCTATTACTTTTTGGCGACTATGCTGCCGATCGATAAAATCATCACTAAACTGTATCCCGCATTTGGTTTGTTGATGATAGTGATGACGGTTTCTATCGCAGTTGCCCTGATGCTCAATGCGCCGCAGTTACCTGAAATGGGTGATGTGTTTGCTTATTTTGATCACAGCCACTACAACAACGAGTTACTTGAGCCAAATCCAGACGGATTACCTGTATGGCCACTGTTGTTTGTGACTATTACCTGTGGTGCGATCAGTGGTTTCCATTCGACTCAAGCGCCTATCATGGCCCGTTGTTTGACCAACGAGAAGTATGTGCGTCCCGTGTACTATGGCGCTATGGTTGCTGAAGGTATTGTTGCTTGTGTATGGGCAACGGCCGGTATTGCGGCTTTCCCTGGTGGTTATGTTGAGCTTAAGAGTCTGCTCGACCAAGGTGGCCCAGGTTTAGTGGTTAATCAAGTGGCGACGACTTATCTCGGTGTGGTGGGCGGCATTATGGCGATTGTGGCCGTGGCCATCTTCCCGATCACCTCTGGTGATACCGCGTTCCGTTCGCTGCGTTTGACGATTATCGACGCCTTCCATATTCCGCAAAGTATGCGTAATCGTTTACTTGTCGCGGTACCTATTCTCACGATTGCGTACTTTATGACGAAGATCGATTTCTCCTTGATTTGGCGCTACTTTGCCTTCTCAAATATGCTGCTATCAACCAGTGTATTGTGGTTAGCGACTAAGTATTTGTTCGATCGCGGGACCTTCCATTGGATTGTTAGCCTGCCAGCCATTGGCGGCACCAGTGTCACGGTTTCTTACATTATGACTGCGGGTATTGGTCTGGGTTTACCACAACCTTTGAGCCAACCTGTGGGTATCGCAGTCGGGGTTATCTGTTTAGTTGCGCTGATCATTGCGCACAATCGCCGTAAACCAGTGGCAGACGTGAAATAGTCCGTTACGCTTAGTTGGACCCGATAGACACAAGGGCTGCATTTTGCAGCCCTTGTTTTTTTTATGATCCGCAGTAACTTGACTATCCTTTAATATCTTAATTTATAAAGGGGAATGTTTGCTGAACATTATTTAATGGGATGATTCATCGCGTTTCATCTAGAGGTAAGGTAAGGTCGTTAGACTGGTTTTTGTTTCTCTATTGAAACGATTAGTCGGTGATAGAGAACGTTATGCAGTACAAACATGCAGCAAAAGTCATTTAGTTTTTATTTACTTGAATATTTTTTGCGAACAGAAGGAGAGCACGTTATGTCTGAGAACAAATGTCCTATGCATCATTCTGCTGGTGGCACCACGAATCGAGATTGGTGGCCTAAACAGCTGCGGCTCGATATTCTGCACCAGCACTCTTCCTTGTCGAATCCTATGGGTGATGACTTCAATTATGCTGAAGCCTTTAAATCCCTCGATTTGGCCGCGGTAAAGCAAGACCTCCTCGCATTAATGACTGATTCACAGGACTGGTGGCCAGCGGACTTTGGCCACTATGGACCACTATTTATTCGTATGGCGTGGCACAGTGCCGGCACCTACCGTACCGGTGATGGACGCGGCGGTGCGGGCAGCGGTAATCAACGTTTTGCGCCGTTAAATAGTTGGCCAGATAACGTCAACCTCGATAAAGCTCGCAGGCTCCTTTGGCCGATCAAACAGAAATATGGCAATAAAATCTCCTGGGCCGATTTGATGATCCTCACGGGTAATGTCGCGCTGGAATCTATGGGATTCAAAACCTTAGGCTTCGCCGGTGGGCGAGTCGATATATGGGAGCCCGAAGTCGATGTCTACTGGGGTACCGAAGATAAGTGGTTAGACGATAAGCGTTATTCTGGTGAGCGGGATCTTGAAGATCCTCTTGCTGCAGTACAAATGGGGCTGATTTATGTTAATCCTGAAGGACCGAATGGCGACCCCGATCCTTTCGCTGCCGCTGTCGATATCCGCGAAACCTTTGCTCGCATGGCAATGAATGATGAAGAAACTGTGGCCCTAATTGCCGGTGGCCATACTTTTGGCAAAACCCATGGTGCAGGTGATGCTGCATTAGTCGGGCCTGAGCCTGAAGCCGCCAGTATTGAGCAGCAAGGGCTAGGTTGGCTGAGTCGCTATAAAAGCGGTAAAGGTGGCGATACTATTTCCAGTGGCCTTGAAGTGACTTGGACCTCAACGCCAACCCAATGGAGTAACAATTTTTTTGAAAATCTATTCGGTTATGAATGGGAACTGACTAAGAGCCCAGCGGGCGCCCACCAGTGGAAACCTAAAAATGGCGCGGGTAAAGGGGTGATCCCCGATGCGCATGATGCTTCAAAACGTCATGTGCCAACCATGTTGACCACCGACCTTGCACTGATCTTCGATCCTGATTACGAGAAAATTTCCCGTCGACTCTTTGAGCATCCCGATGAGTTTGCCGATGTATTTGCAAAGGCTTGGTACAAGCTGACACACAGAGACATGGGGCCATGCACACGCTATTTGGGTCCTGAAGTGCCAGCCGAAGCGTTTCTTTGGCAAGATCCCATCCCTGCGGTTGACCATCCCTTGGTTGATGAGCAGGATGTCATGGATCTTAAAAGTAAGATTATTGGTTCAGGATTAACGATTTCAGAAGTCGTAGCAACCGCTTGGGCCTCTGCTTCGACCTATCGCGGTTCTGATATGCGCGGTGGTGCGAACGGGGCCCGAATTCGCCTCGCGCCGCAAAAAGATTGGCCAGTGAATCAGCCTGAGCAACTCGCTAAAGTACTGAAAGTACTTGAAACTATTCAGTCTGAGTTCAACAAAAGCGGTAAAAAAATCTCCCTTGCTGACTTAATTGTGCTGGCAGGTTGTGTTGGTATCGATCAAGCGGCCAGAAATGCAGGGGTTGAAGTGACGATTCCATTTACGCCGGGTCGTATGGATGCCACGCAAGCGCAAACGGATGTGGAATCTTTCGCGGTACTTGAGCCTGTAGCTGACGGCTTTAGAAATTATCATCCCACCCAGTTTTCGCTATCGGCGGAGGAGTTATTGGTCGATAGGGCACAGTTACTGACATTAACCGCGCCGGAAATGACAGTGCTCATCGGTGGGTTGCGAGTGTTAGATACGAACGCCGATCAATCTAAAACGGGTGTATTGACCACGCGCCCAGAGTTTTTAACCAACGACTTTTTCGTTAACTTGCTGGATATGGGGACGACATGGAAACCCACTTCCAAAGCGGAGGATAGGTTTGTAGGTGTTGATCGCGTTAGCGGCCAGCAAAAATGGACGGCGTCGCGGGTTGATTTGATTTTTGGCTCTAACTCGCAGCTGCGTGCACTTGCAGAAGTATACGCGAGCAGCGATGCGCAGCTGCGCTTTATCGATGACTTTATCGCGGCTTGGACTAAGGTAATGAACTTAGACAGGTTTGAGCTGCGCTGAGTTTAGCTTTAGTTTGTAAGTCTCATCTAAGCGGCAAATGGGCCCGATTTAAGCCTTGTCGTCTTGAAGGTTAGTCTAGTGCTTAAGTGGATTTTTCAGTCAAATGATCGCCTAACCCTCTGTGGTTAAGCGGTCATTTTTATTAATCTGTAATGGTGTTTATCAATTTAGGGTAGGAATATGAACATTCAGCAAATGTCGGGTTTAGCTATTTTACAGGCAATGGCAAAGGGTGAACTGCCTGCTCCTTCTATCACCCAGACTATGCCCATGTCATTGATTCGAGCCGAAGAAGGCTCTGTGCTGTTTAATGCGACAGCCGATGATAAGCATCTGAATCCGCTGGGCGGCGTTCATGGTGGTTTCGCTGCCACTGTACTGGATTCTGTTACTGGCTGCGCCGTGCACACTTTGCTTGAAGCGGGTGTGGGTTACGGTACTATCGATTTGAATATTAAAATGATTCGACCTGTGCCTAAGCATCAAGTGTTAGTGGCCGAGGGCAGAGTGATTAATCTGTCTAAGTCCTTAGGAATTTCGGAAGGCACGCTAAAAACGCAGGATGGAAAATTACTGGCCACCGCTACGGCGACTTGCATGATTTTAAGACCATAGGCTGATGCTATGCGGTACCCAATGTTATTAGAACAGTACTTTACCCTGTTAGCTGTAAGGATTTTATGAGCATTAATTCAGTAAATAACGGAATTTTTTAATTATATTTTCATAAATAGGCTTCAAGATTGAAAATAGCTAGCATGCGATATTCCATTCGACAGAAAGTATGTTAGATTCTGGCGAATTGTTGCTGATCGCTGTATTGTTACCTCTGTCATCAACAGTTCTCCACAGGGCCATCGCTGCAAATTTAGTTAGATTTGCAGGGAAGTGTCAGGAAGTTACACCAATTCAGAGTCTGCTTATGCAACCCAATTTATTTCCCGAACAAAGAAACGTTTACCAACAATCGATGGTGACAGTACCTTCGATTGAAGCCCAATCTTCCTCTCGTCGCGGCCGTTTGCAGCGCATGGTTGGCAGCGTATTGTTAACCTGTAGCGTATTGCTGAGTCTTTCGGCGTGTGCGGCGGGTAAGCAGGCGTCACCACAAGAAGGTGAAGAGTTTAGTTACGCTTGGCTTAAGGGCTATGCCCGAACTATGGCTGCGCAACCCTACGAAAGCCATAAAGGTGAATTGCCTAAAAGCCTTCAAGGCATGAGCTGGGATGATTACCAGCAATTCCACTTTAAGAAGAAAGCTGCACTGTGGCGCGATCAGGACTCTGAGTTCCGCGCCGAGCTGTTCCACCTAGGGCTGTATTTCGACACGCCAATTCACATTTATGAATTGAATGAAGGCAAGGCTAAGTTAATCGACTATTCGCCTTCTATGTTCGATTACGGTAAGTCAAAGGTGAAAGGCAGTCAGTTGCCTAAGGATCTTGGCTTTGCGGGTTTCCGTATGCAGTTCAATACCGATTGGGAACGTGACGTTGTCGCTTTCCTTGGCGCCAGCTATTTCCGCGCTGTGGGTCATGAGATGCAATACGGCTTGTCGGCTCGTGGTTTAGCGGTGGATACTGCGCTGCCAAAACCTGAAGAGTTTCCAATGTTCACCGACTTCTGGTTAGAAAAACCTAAACCAGGATCGAACATCACGACTGTGTATGCCTTGTTAGACTCTCCGAGTGTGACAGGTGCTTACCGTTTCGATATCGAGCCGGGTGAGCGTTTAAAAATGAAAGTGGATGTGGCTGTTTATCCACGTAAAGCGATTGAACGTTTAGGCGTAGCGCCACTGACCAGTATGTTTATGGTGGGTGAGAACGATCGCCGCACCGGTTACGACTGGCGTCCAGAAATCCATGATACCGATGGCTTAGCCATGCATACGGGTAATGGTGAATGGATTTGGCGTCCGCTAGGTAATCCAGAAAACCTACGATTCAACGCCTATAGCGATGAAAATCCAAAAGGTTTTGGTTTACTGCAACGTGACCGCAACTTCGATCACTATCAGGATGACGGCGTGTTTTATGATAAACGCCCAAGCCTGTGGATTGAACCAACAAGCAGTTGGGGCAAAGGTTCGGTGCAGTTAGTTGAAATCCCAACACTGGATGAAACCTTCGATAACATAGTGGCTTTCTGGAATCCAGCTGAGCCGATTGTGCCGGGTCAAGAGCTGCTGTATAGCTACAACATGTATTGGGGCGGCATTCCACCGGTTCAATCACCCCGTGCTCGGGTTGTCGATACTTTCACTGGGATTGGCGGCGTAGTTGGCCAGAAACGCAAATACTACAGTAAGCGTTTTGTGGTGGATTTCGCCGGCGGCACTTTGCCTATGATTGGCAAAGATACCCAAGTTAAAGCTGTGATCACTGCATCTGAAGGTAAAGTCGAAATTGAGTCAGCCCGTCCGTTAGCTTCGATTAATGGTTACCGCGCTATGTTTGACGTAGTGCCACCTGGAGACGGTACTGAGCCGATTAACCTGAGAGTCTATTTAGAAGTCGATGGCCAGCCATTGTCTGAAACTTGGATGTATCAGTGGAATCCGCCTGCAAAGGATGATCGTGAATTGCACAATGCGGGTCATCTGCAATAAGCGATTTGTGAGCATTAATCTAAAACGCCAGCTAACTTAGTTGGCGTTTTTGTTTTAACTGAGCCCGCTGAATCCTGTCTCTGCAGGTTTTTGGATTATACGGCTTGATAGGCTAAGACTAGATTATCTAAAAAATGCCCCAGCAACTGATTCATTCGAGTCGTTGATTGTCCCAAGATGAACTCTGGGCTTTGAATATAGGGCATTTTCTGTGTGTTAGAAAAAGCACTTTCTTGGGCAATTAATGGTGTTAATTGGCTACTGATAAATTCAAGATGGCATTGAAATCCAAAAACTAAATGTGTGTAACGTATAATTTGCCGTGGGCAAGCTTCACTTGTGGCGAGCACTTCGCAATCGGGAGTGAGGCCTGGCATATCATTATGCCAGTGGCCGACCACTTCAGTGGTCGAAAATGACTTAAGGTTAACATCACTTTTTCCTGCCGCAGTTAGTTCAATGGGGAAGTAACCAATCTCGGCATGTGGGCTCTTTTGATAACGGGCACCTAATGCCTCGCCGATTAACTGTGCGCCAAGACAAACCCCCACAACGGCTTTATTTGTCTGGATAGCTTGCCTGATAAGTCTTTGTTCTGCTTGACTATCAAAATATGGACAATCACTTTGGCATGTTGCGGGAGACTGGGGGCCACCGAGGATAATTAACAGATCAAAACCATCACTATTTTCGGGTAGAGCTTCACCTAGATAGACTCTGCTAAAGCTCATTTGGTAGTTTTTACTTGCGGCCCAATCGCTAAAATAGCCTGGACCTTCATAGCTTTCATGGATAATGCAATGAATCTGCATTGAGTTTTCCTGTGTCTTTTATGGGATAACGCTATGCTACAATCCTTTTATTTGGCTGAATAACGTTATATGGACAAGTAATAATGCTAAGTCGCCAACTCGATTCGATTAACGCCATTATTGAGCAAGCGCCTAATATGCCTTCTTTTGTAAAAACGATTGAGATGCAGAAGGGTTATGTGGATGTTTTACACCAGCACTGTTGGCATCAGCTTATTTTTCCACTTCAAGGCCTGTTACAGACAGAGGCAGATGGCGCACTGTTTTTAGTTCCCCATACCACAGCGCTTTTTGTGCCTGCAGGGGTGATACATGAGTCTGTTGCGATTACTGATACCTGCTTTATTGGTGTCTATTTGAATCCTATGTATGGTCGAGATTATGGTGCCATGATTAAACCCGTCGCTATGAGTGCTTTTCTAAGGGAGTTAGTGTTAACACTCAGAAAACAATGTGCTTTTAATACCCCAATAAATGTTGAGCCAATGGTTCAGGCGCCAATACTGCGTTTGCTTGAGGTGCTATACGATCAAATTAATAGTGCGGGAGGACAGACTTTTAAGTTGCTGATACCCAAAGATAGACGCCTAAAATTGATTTTTGAGCATTTAACCCAAACGCCAGTTTTAGATTTCTCTTTAGTGAAATGGGGGGAGATGGTTGGGGCATCGGAACGAACATTGTCGAGGCTATTTGTGAGGGAGTTTGGTTCTTCATTCGTATTATGGCGTCAACATTTGCGGCTGATCTATTCGCTGTCGTTATTGGCTACTGACCTATCAATACAGAATGTGGCTCACCAAATCGGTTATCAAAATGATTCATCCTATATCAAAGCTTTCAAGGAGCGTTTTGGGATGACGCCACAGCGATTTCGGTTAGGCGATCATGGGATATAATCCTGTTACGATTTATTGCGTTTAATACTGCTTTTAGTTGAATTATTTAACATTGAATCAATGTTTTGCCCCTTTTCGCGGCACAGATATTCATTTGGCCGAATAAAATCAAGCCAGTGTTAATTGCAAGCATGCTACTGAGTTATTGAGGACTAATTCACTTTTTGACAATCTAAATAATTTTTCACTGTAAAAGAGGCCAAACTTGGGCGTAATCTGTGGGCGTTCTCGCCATGGGTCAGTATTTTATGTTTGAAATGTTCACAACGTTAGGCTTTGCTTGGTCTGTGGGTTTAGTGCTTGCGATACTGTTTGTATTGGCATACGAATTCATTAATGGCTTCCACGACACGGCCAATGCGGTGGCTACGGTTATTTATACCAAGGCTATGCCAGCCAATCTTGCGGTCGTTACCTCTGCGCTCTTTAACTTTGCAGGTGTGCTATTAGGTGGCTTAGGTGTGGCCTATGCAATAGTGCATTTGTTGCCCGTAGATTCCTTGCTCGGCATGGATTCGACCCAAGGTTTGTTGATGGTCTTTTCCCTGCTGTTTTCGGCAATTATCTGGAACTTAGGCACTTGGTATTTTGGTATACCGGCATCGAGTTCCCATACCTTGATAGGTTCGATAATGGGCGTGGGCGGCGCGTTCGCTTGGATGAATCATCAGCCTGTCTTGCAGGGCATTAATGTCTCTAAGGCCTCGCAGATCATGTTGTCCTTAATCATTTCGCCGACTTTAGGTTTTGTGATGGCGGGGATTTTTCTACTCATCATGAAATACGTCTGGCAGAAACATAAAATTCACCGCACTCCCGATGAGCAGATGCAGATTAATGGCAAAAAACACCCGCCATTTTGGGCAAGGGCGAGTTTAATTGTCTCTGCTATAGGGGTGAGTTTTGCCCATGGTTCGAACGATGGACAGAAGGGCATAGGCCTAGTGATGCTAGTGCTGATTTGTATGGCACCGGCGTATTTTGCCTTGGACATGGGCAGTCAACCCTATGATTTGGAACGAACTCAAGATGCCAGTCGGCGCATTATGGCAATTTACGATCGCAATCAAGCCGTTATAGCGGATGTGATCGACTTTAGCGCTTCAGCAAACGTCCCCGAATATATGCTGGCCCATTGCTCATCTGAAAATGTATTACCCGCGATGTCGCTACTTGACCGCCGCTTGGCAAAAGTCTCGACTTACAAAGACATGGATGTACAAGAGCGGCGCGAGGTGCGACGATTACTCTTGTGTATTGATGATACTGCCCGCCAAGTCGCTAAGTTAGATCTCCCCGCGAAAGATCTAACCTCATTGGCTAAATGGCGCAAGGATCTCACCCGCACCACTGAATATGCGCCTCTTTGGGTGATTATTGCCATTGCGACTGCGCTGGGTTGCGGCACGTTAGTGGGCTGGCGACGGATTGTGTATACCGTGGGGGAGAAAATTGGTTCATCGAGTATGACCTACAGCCAAGGCATTGCCGCACAGGTCACCGCTGCCGTATCGATTGGGATTGCCAGTATGACGGGCATGCCTGTGTCGACGACTCATATTTTATCTTCCGCCGTTGCGGGCACTATGGTGGCTAATCGTTCGGGGCTTCAGATCCAAACAATTAAGCAAATCATGCTCGCTTGGCTGCTGACGCTTCCTATTACTATGTTGCTCTCTGCGTGCGTGTTTATCCTTGCCAATGCACTTTGGGGTTAGCTAAGAATACTCAAGTTGAATGCACACATAGCCAAGCCTTGAGCGCTTGGCCTTTAGGTTCAGTGCCGTTTCCCGCGATAATGACCTAAGCGATCTTGTTAGAGTTGAGTCCTCAACACCAACAAGGACATAAGATGGCTGAGCAATTTAGAATACTTTTCAAAGCACTACACCAACAATCAGAGCCGCTGATATTAACTAACGTTTGGGATGCCGCCAGTGCGGCCATCATCCAAGCATCGGGCGCCCGTGCGATTGCGACCAGTAGCGCGGCATTGGCTTGGTCGCTCGGTTATCCCGATGGCCAAGCGCTACCTAAAGCGGCTTTATTGGACGCAGTGAACCATATCCTACGGCTGAGCCGAGTGCCCGTGACGCTAGATATTGAATCTGGTTATAGCCAAGATCCCGATGAGGTTGCTGCTTTTGTTGCACAGCTCGCTGAGCTTGGCGTAGCAGGGATTAATATTGAGGATGGCAGTGCAGGTGTTGCTGAGATGGTGGCAAAAATTCAGGCTATTCGCGCCCATCCTCGTTGCCAAGGATTATTTATTAATGCGCGAACCGATGTGTATTTATTGGGTTTAGCCAGTGGTGATGCCGCGGTCGCTATGACAATCGATAGGTTAACTCAATATCAGGCTGCTGGCGCGGATGGCGGCTTTATCCCTGGCGCGACCAAGGTCGAGACCGCTAAGCGCTTGTCTGCCGCTGTGGATATGCCACTGAATTTTATGCTATTGAATGAGCAGATGGATATCGACGAGTTATTTGCAGCGGGTGTGCAGCGTTTTTCCACCGGTCCGGCTTCATTTTTACAAGCCTATGACACTTTGCTTAATCCAATTTTGTTAAATTCAATTAAGGCAAAGCCGTTTCAGCAACAGCCAAAAGATGCGGTTATTGCCGCTGATAATGGCTTCATATATAAAGTCATTGCCCTTGATTTTGAACAAATGAATAACTTATTTATCCCGAGTTAAAGCTGTTTTTAATCTATCCCCAAGCTACCTGAAGATACGAGTTTCAGAGCGCCCAGGGTGCTTCAATTCAAGGCGCATTAATGACAGAATGTCGGCCACCTTTTGAATTGATGCAACACGGAAGTGGAGTGCCCTGGGCGCTCCGTCCCGGCGGGTTTTAACGCACTTTATGCTGCGTTGGTTATTTTTAACTTAGCCCGCTAGGCCTGCAAATAACCGCAATCGCCATGGATGGCGTGAATGCCATTTATGCAGGAGCAATAAATGGCCTTGCCTAAAGTGCGTTAAATTCCCGCTGAATCCTGCATCTTCAGGCTGTTTGGGTATATACCCACGGCGAGCTTGCCGTGGGTTCCTTCTTACGTCCGTTTTACCTCGCGCCCTTTTACCAAGCAAGTCCCATCTGCGTACTTGTCTCCTCAGGTATCTTCTCAAGTAGGCTTAACTCGGCGAGTTGAATGTGCGCTGCAATTTGGCTGCGCAATGTTTGATAGAGACGGATGGCCAGTTCAGGCGCGGTTTCATTATCGGGAGTATGAATAAACAGATAGGGCTCCCGACCTTCTGCGAGCCACAGCGGGAGCTGGGTTAGCCAATTATCAAAAAAGGCATCGTTATCCTTAGGCAAAGCGCTTACGCCTTGCTGCGCGAGTCGTGCTACGGCATCGTCTGCTTGGCCGATAAAGCGCACCACAGGATGATTTGCGGTGGCAATCGCATGCACTGGCACTCGAGGTTTTTTCTTATGGGCGTCGATAATGGCGGCGTCGCTGGGTGGTAGGGCAAACAAGGGCCTGCTATCCATGATGATGCGATTCACTTTTTTATCGATAAGCAATCGATTCAGTGCACGCTCAGCTTCTCCCTTCGCAAAAAATGCAGCATGCCTGACTTCAACGCCATAGGTTAATCCTTGGGGGACTTGATTGAGAAATTGCGCTAACACAGGTAAGTTTTCTGGGCCGAAATGGGCGGGTAGTTGGATTTTCCAGATCCCCGTTTTATCAATTAATGGCGCCATCACTTGGAAGAAATCTTTCAACTCTTGGCCACAGTATTGCAATAGTTTTTGGTGGGTAATGGTTTGCGGCAGCTTGAAGGTAAAGCGAAAATCATCGGGTGTGGCACTATGCCAGTTCATTACGGTTTGCTGTGCTGGTGTTGCGTAGAAACTGGTGTTGCCTTCGACCGTATTGAATATTGTGGCGTAACGGGCGAGTCGCTCCGCTTGTTTAATCCCATGGCCATAGACACTCTCTTGCCAATTTGAGTGTGACCACATGGCTAGCCCAAGGCGAAAATGACTCGGTTTATTTAACCCAGAACGCAACTCATCCAAAAAGACCTTCCTTAAATTTTATTCACATTTGCCAATGCAATCCTAGCCTGATGTAGGCTAGGGTTTGGGGCATTGTGCCGATACCCTTAGTCTAGAGTCAAATCTCGCCGCTGATGGCTTAGGGTATTGTATTTGATTTTGTTTGCATTTAATCCTATAAAAAGCCGAGCCCAACTTGGGCAACTCTGGAATGACATTGAAAATTAACCTACTCTAATAGTGCGTTATTATTATTTTTATGCTTATGATCAGACTTATTACTTAGCCAAATACAGACGTTGATTGGAGAACGGTGTGAATAATGATGGCTACACTTCCCTAAGCAATTTTATTGACCTTCTTTTGGATGCTATTTGCGTCGTTGATAAAACTGGGCGGTTTGAATTTGTCAGTGCGGGGGCTGAACGTATTTTTGGCTATACGCCTGCGGAAATGATGGGTATGCAGATGCTCGATCTTGTGCTGCCTGAAGATAGAGAACGCACACTCGCAACCGCCAATGAGATTATGACTGGCCGCTATAAGGTCGATTTCGAAAACCGTTATGTGCGTAAAGACGGCGTCATTGTCGATATTTTGTGGTCCGCACGCTGGTCCGATGCTTACCAACAACGCGTCGCGGTCGCCAGAGATATCTCTAAGAGTAAAAACGCCGAACGCAGACAAGCTGCACTGTATGAGATTTCTGAAGCTGTGCATGTCGCTGAGGATTTGCTAGCCCTATATCGCCGTATCCATGAAATCATTGCTAAATTGCTGCCCGCGGCAAACTTTGCCATCGCATTGTACGATCAAGATTTAAATGAACTCAGTTTCCCTTACAAAGCCGCTGCGGGTGATAATTCACTGGTCGATATTGCAAGTTTCAGCTTGTTTACCGAACAAGTGATCCACAGTGCAGAATCTTTACTCCTGTGTCCCGTGACCTTATCTGAGTATCCCCAAGCCATTCGTGAAGAGCTGGGTAATGGCAATTTAAGTTGGTTGGGTGTGCCGCTAAAGCTGCAAAAAGGTGTTATCGGTGCCTTGATGATGCATAGCTTGCCCACTTCGGCTTCTTATACGCACCAAGACCGTGAGCTATTGGAGTTTGTTTCTACGCAAATTGCCTTTGCGATTGAACGCCGACAAATGCTTGCGCGATTAGAGCATATTGCGCTGTATGATCAGCTAACCCTGTTGCCCAATCGCGAGCTTTTTTACGACAGGTTTCAAAAGGCGCTATCCCGAGCCCATAGGGAATCAAGTTATTTCTCTTTACTTTATTTAGATTTAGATAAGTTTAAGTGGGTAAACGATACCTTTGGTCATAGTGTGGGCGATTTATTGCTGCAAGTGACAGCACAACGTATTGTCAGCTGTGTAAGGGGCTCAGATACCGTAGCGCGTTTTGGGGGCGACGAGTTTGTCATCTTACTCGAGCGCGTTGATTCGGCACAAAATACCCTGTTGGCAGCGCAAAAAATATTACAAGTGCTCAATCAACCCTTTGAGCTTACCGATCAGCAAATCCATATTTTACCGAGTATCGGTATTGCCCTGTATCCAGAGCACGGCACGGACGAAAAACAGTTACTTTCCTGTGCGGATGCAGCCATGTATAAGGCTAAGAAAAATGGGGGCAATCGCATTGAAATGGGTTATCAAGGGCTGAGAAATCTGCATGCAGATCCTCTGACTGCGGCTCCTGAGTTAAAGAGCGCTGAGTTAAAAGACACTGAGTTAAATAACCTTGAAAACAAGGTGACTAAGATAGTGTGAGTTCGATTGAGGCGAGTTGGAGCTACTGGAATGTATAAAGAAATGCCCGCGAATGTCAGTGACATTCGCGGGCATTATTGTATGTAGCGGTTTTACGGTATCAGGGTATAGAGTCCGTGATGACTCTACAGTTTGAAGCGATTCACTTCCTGCTGTAATGACGCGGCTAAGTGGGCGAGTTCCTGCGCTTGCACCATAGAGGTTTGCGCCTCAATCGAGAGATTCTCCGACACTTCACGAATCGACTCCGTATTGCGGTTGATTTCGCTGGTGACTGAAGTTTGCTCTTCAGCTGCCGTGGCAATTTGGCTCGCCATATCTGAAATATCATTAATGGCTTTACTGATCAGCAACAGACTTTCGCTGGCGGAATTGGCGTCGGCCACACTGGTTTCTGCCATTTCATGACTCTGAGTCATAGATTTAACGGCTTTGCCGGCGGTTTGTTGGAGGGTTTCGATCATCGCTTGAATTTCTTGGGTCGATGAATGGGTACGTTGTGACAGTACTCGAACTTCATCGGCAACCACAGCAAAACCGCGGCCCTGTTCACCCGCACGCGCGGCTTCAATGGCCGCGTTGAGTGCGAGTAAGTTGGTTTGTTCGGCGATGCCACTGATCGTTAACAGAATACTGTTGATCTTCTGTGAGTGCTCATTCAGTTCACCGATAATTCGGCCGGCAGTTTCAACTTCACTGGCTAAATTACGGATAGATTGCTGACTCTGGGCGACTTGTTTGTGGCCATGATTCGAAAGCCCGACTGCATTTTGCGCCGTTTGTGCTGTGTGCTCGGCGTTGCTGGCAATCTCTTCGGTGGCACTGGCCATTTCGGTGACAGCCGTGGCGACCATAGTCACTTCATCTTGTTGTACTTCAATGCGTTGGCTGTTGTCTGTGGCCGAAGCACTGCTGCCTTGGGCTTGATGCTCCAATTGACCTGCAATCTTGTGCATGCGGGAAATCATGCCGTGGAGACGTTCCACAAAGCGGTTAAAGCCCGATGCCAACATACCAATTTCATCGTGACTGTTGGCAGTATGAATGCGTACCGTTAGGTCGCCATCACCTTCGGCGATATCATTGAGTGCTTGGGCAACGCGTTCGAGATCTTTGAATTGGATTTTGAAAATCGCGATTAAAATCAAGCCAAATAGCACTAATAGGGCGACACCTACGGCCGACATCCACCAGGCAAGATCGGTTGCCTGTGACATGATTTCTTGTTTATCCATCACGAAAATCAGCGCCCAGTCCGTTGAGGGAATTGCCGCGACATAGACTAATTTAGTGGCGCCATCTAGGGTGCGTTCTTCCATGGTATTGGCATTGGTGCGTTGTGATAACCAGCTATTGCTAAAATCACTATCAATTTTCGTGAGTTGTTGGGTATTGAGCTGACTATTGGGATGACTGATGATGAGTCCCGCAGTATCGACCATCAAGGTATAACCTTCGCCCGGCACTTCAAGGCGCTGCACCGCATCGGTCAATTGATCTATGGTTAAGTTCGCTGCGGTCACGCCTATCAGCCGGCCAGAACTCATTACAGGCTCTGCAATGGTCACAACTTGTTTTTTCAGTGTGGCGCTGACGTAGGGCGCCGTCATGATCATTTTACCGGCAGCTTTAGCGTCCATATACCAAGGGCGAACGCGGGGATCATAATTCGCAGTATTCAGAGACGGATCTTGACGATACATGTTGCCTTGCTCGTCGCCATAATAGGTGAGGGCAAAGTCCACCGCAGTATGCGCTTGCAGTAAATGAGGGGTAACGTTTGTACTAGGATCGGCTTCAATGGCTTGTTTTAGGCTGGTAATGGCCATTTTTCTGTCTTGCATCCACTGACCAATGCCGGATGAAAAGGTATTCGCCAGTTGGTCAATTTCATGTTGAGTGTTTTCTAACGCATTATTTCTAATGAAATAACTAGAGATACTTACGAGTACAGCAATAGTGATCAGTACAGCGGAAAGACTGCTGAACAGCAGCCGTGTTTTGAGTGTCGATCGCATAATCTATTCCTTTATATTTCGTTAGCTCTCTAACGTTGTTTTAGTATAGCGGCAGCAAGGGGAAAAACATTAAACCATGAGTGAATTATAGTAATAAATTTAGACGTGACGCCCATAATTTAAAATTCTTATAATCATATGATTTCTATGTTAATAACGATTGAGTGAGCCATTCTTTATTAATGGTTACTCGATAAAACTGAGAAGATTGAATTGAGGTGGATGAATAATATTCTACAAATGATAAATATCATTCTTTATCGTCAGTAGACCGTTAAAATATACTCGTTCTCGCTAACGATATAATTAAATATGTTACCGTTTTACGAGTTTTATTAATTGATTATTCAGAATGTCAACCTGTTTATTTGAAGGCTAAGTTTCTGTGGGGAGTCTTGTTGTTCTGCTTCGTGCTTAGGCTTCATTTATTACGTCACATAAAAAAGGAGCTCCTAGAAGCTCCTTGTTAATTCTAAAATGGCCTTAATCTCATTGGGTCATTTTATTTTTGATCAGTACACAGCGCTGTTCCATTTGACGGGTTTCTAATAGATTGCGGCGGGTGAGATTCGATAATCCAGTTTGGCTATCAAGCACTTTATCCAATGCCGCTATGCTAGTGTAGTTACAATCAGTAGGAATCAAGTTGTGAGCGTAGTTACGCATAAACACAGGGCCTTTTTTATCCATATCCCTCAAGCTCGCCAGACGTTCTTCCGCCGTAGCCGCGCTCAATAGTTTCTGCTCCGCAGGATAAAGATTTTCCATAATGATCCGTTGCTTGGAGAAAGGCAGGCTGTCTTGATGAACCTTGCTTAACCAGCGACGTTTGGCCGCGGCTTCAGGGCGGATCACTTGCGCCGCAAGCGCAGCTTTTTCGCCTGAGTCCGAATTATCCTTGGCCGCTTCTTTGGTTAAACGTTGCTGCGCGTTAGGGAAATCATAGCGATTGAGCTGGGTGATGATCGCCCAGCGTAAATCTTGATCTAAGGTTAACCCCTTAATTTTTGTTTCACCGTCAACGAGTTGCGCTAAATGGCGTAATGAATCCCTGTCGCTGGCTAAATTGACATACGCATCGAACCAAATACGTTGGAAGTCATTATCGCCTTTGCTTTCCATCGCTTTTCTAAGGCTCATCTGGCTTAAGCCTTTGATTGCATTCTCAGCGTAGTTTTGCTGAATAGGGGCGATTTGTGCGAGATACTGCTTCGAGCGCAACATGCTATCGATGATCTGACCAACAATCGTGTAGTCCGTCTCAGCAGGCGCGTTAACAAACACTGTGCTTAGGTATTGATCTAAGCTCAATTTACCTTCACGAACGCTGTCCCACAGACTTTGCCACAGCATAGAGCGCAGCAGTGGATCTGACACATTACTCAACTGCTGTTTTGCGGTGTTAAAGGATTTGTCATCGAGCTCGACTTTCACAAAGCCCCAATCATCAAAGTTTGGATAGACTAAGTCTGGGCAGCGCTCACCAATCAGTTGTTTGACTTCGGTACGCTCACCCTTGTAAGTCACTGGCACTGTGACGTCATGACGCAAATCGAAGCGGCCTTGGGTAAAGAGCGCTACTTGGACTTTTTGTTCGCGTAATGTTGGCAGTTCAGTGCTTGCTGGGAGCTGTAGCAGGCTAAAGTCGCTGATACGGTTACCTTCACAGCGATATTCCGCCTTGATGGTGTTAACGCCCGCGCTGTAGAGCCATTCTTGAGTCCATGCGCTTAAATCACGACCCGCGGCTTTGCTTAGGCTATTGATAAAATCATCTAACTCAGCATTTTGATAACTATATTGTTTTAAATAATTGCTGACTCCACGGCGAAACACCATGTCGCCCAGCAAGTGGCGCAGTTGTTTCAGTGTCGATGCGCCTTTTTGATAAGTGATCGCATCGATATTGTCGAAGGCGTTTTGGGTTGTTGCCACTGGTACTTCAATTGGATGCGTAGTGACTAAGCTGTCCTGCTCATAAGCTCTTTGTTTGCCTTTGGCGTAAAAAGTGCGCCAAGCATTGGTGAATTCGGTCGCCTCCTGAGTCGCAAGCGTGCCCATAAAGGAGGCAAAGCTTTCATTGAGCCACAGGCCATTCCACCATTTCATGGTCACGAGATCGCCAAACCATTGATGCGCCATTTCATGCATGATAACGCCGGCTAGGCTTTGCTTTTGATCTGCCGTCATGGCTGCTTTATAGAGGAAATGATCTTCGGCAAAGGTCACTGCCCCCGCGTTTTCCATGGCGCCATAGAGGAAGTCAGGTACCAGAATTTGATCATATTTCTTAAAGGGATACGGAATGCCAAAGTAGTTATCGAAGAAGGTTAACCCTTGTTTGGTATAGTTAAACCAATCCTGCGGTGTGACTTGATTCGCCACAGATTCACGGGCGAACAGGCGCATCGGATAGCGGCCCGAGTTGTCTTGCCACATGTGGTAAGGGCCCGCATGCATAGAAAAGTTATACGGACTGAGTTTTGGCGTATCAGGGAAGGTCCAACGATTGTATGCGCCTGCTGGAGTGATTTGGCTTTCACGCATAGTGCTAATCACTTGCCAATCTTTGGGCGCTGTTACCGTAATCTGATAGTTGGCTTTGATATCCGGTTGGTCAAACACCGCAAACATCTGTTGCGCGGCAGCGGGTTCAAAATGCGAATAGAGGTAGACCTTACCATCGACCGGATCTTTAAAACGGTGCAGGCCTTCACCATTAGTGCTGTGAGGGCGAGTAAACTGCACTTCAACCGTGTTTTCACCCGAGGTCAGCAGACGCGTATTTAAGCTAATGTAAGCGCCATTATAGTTTGGATATACTGCGGTACCGTTGATGATAAAGCGTTTTATCTGTGCCTTTTTTAAATCTAAGCTCAGTTGTTTTGGTATTTCACTTAATTGAAAGGTCACTTTGGAGGTGGCGGAAAACTCGGCTTCCCCTGTGAGCTGAAAATCCAATTCATAGCGAACATCGGAAATGATCTGCGAGCGCAGCGCGGCCTGATACTGGCTAATGTAAGCACTGGCGTCACGTGGACCCGTATTAAGAGTGCTTTGGGTGGCACACGACATCAATGCGCCGCAGGCAAGGGCAACAAAACTGGCTTTAAACAAGTTCACAACTGAATCCTTCAACAATTTGTTTTGTTTTCTGCTTGGATATTGTTTCAATGTCGGGTGTTTGGGGTTGCCTGAGTGGCAAATGATCCCCTGCGCCAGCGCCGATTTGAGCCAGTATCATTGCAGTGTATTTTGGCCGAGTACACTACCTTATTTACCTTGGATAACCAATGTTAGAAATGTAAAAAAAAGCCAGCGTTTAAGCTGGCTTCTTGGAAACTCTGTTTGGCGATAGTAAACGCCAATAGACAATTACATGCCTAAGAAAGACTTAGACTTCATCTTACGGATTTCTTTTTCATCAGACCATTCGATCAGGCCTGTTTCTAAATCCATTAAACGCATTGTCATCTTGTAGTACACGTCTTTAGTGCTACCGTCTTGCTTAACTATGCTAGATAAATTGCCGTATAACATGTATTGCGCGCCGATTTGACGACCAAATTTGATGGCGGTTGATGGATCAACCATGCCAGTGTTGTTTTGGTAATCCAATTGCTTACGGACTGAATCTACTTTAGTCATGTCGATAAAACGGAACTTGCCTGAGCGCAATAGTTTGTTGCTGATAGAGTCAGTAACAGACTCAGTATCAATGTGCTCTGAGGTTTTGTTCTTGATGCTGTCGACAAATAAAATCGGACGGCTATTGGCTGTCATGGCCACGATAGGAGGGAAAGTCATCATGCTATCCACCATCTTGGCTGCAATAGCTTGTAGATCCGTTGAGCCAAAATTCTCATTGACGGTTTCAACTTCGGTGGCATCGCCATATTCGACTTTAGATTGACATGCAGCCAGACCCATAACGGCAGCCAGCACAAAAATCAGTTTAAATTGTTTCATAGTCAGTTCCATTTTGTGATTGTATAAACTTAATGACACACGTCTTATTCAAATACCACAACCGCTAGGCTAAATGATTATTGAATAAATTCGGGTGTAATTACCAGTATCAATTGCCCAGACTAAGGTGGTTTTGCCTGCTGCAACGTCAATTTTTGCCGGTGGCGCTTTATCTAACTGCAAAGTGTATTCACCTGCACTCAAATAACGCCGCCCGATCTGTGCTTGTTTAGGCAGCGTCAGCCAACTACGGCGATCCGCTTGCTCTGTTACTACGTTAAAAATCTGCATCGCTATGCTGCCAATATCGGCGGCATTGTTTCCGGGGCTGCCACTCTTTCCAACCTGATAGGCCATCTCGGATTTGGCATAGACACGTGCGACTTGTCGAACCAAGGTTGCGGGCAGATCTTCTTTGAGTGCTGTGATGGCTAAGGCATCGATATTGGCAATAGGTTCAGTTTTCAGCACTGTACCTAAACCTTGCACTTGCGTCTCTGGCACAAAAGTATTGTTTGGCATGTAAGTGGCTAGCGATACAGTTTGCCAATTGCCATGGATAGTAAAAGGCACTGTGAGGGCTTGCTTGGCGGGCACAAAGCCGCGTTCAACCATTAAAATCACTTGGCCATCTTTGGGATTAGGCAATTTAGCATCGCCCCAACGACGTTTGAACTCATCATATTGCGGCATGCCGAGTTGCTTGGCGAGACGCACCAGATCTTGCTGTAAATAGGTGTTGTCTGGGGTGATTTGTGCCGCTTTACGATAATCGATATAGGCATCGTTCGGCTCACCCAGTACTTCATGTAATACGCCAGTGGTGTAATAGCTGTAAGCGTTTAAGAACGAACTCGTCACAGTGCCTGCGGCTTGGCCTAGTTTGTTGACCTCGGCATCGATAGTCCCGTTCGCCATGGCTTGTACCGACTTTTGCGATTTTTGATAGCGCTCTTGCTCACTGCTTTGTAACTCGTTACTGCGACGAACTTCGACTAAAGCACCTTGGTAATCGCCACTAAACAAATAGTTTAGCGCTTGGTATTGGTGCAGCATGATGCGTTCATATCCAGGCCCTCGGTACGGAATCGCATTGTCGTTTAACACTAAGCTGCTGGCTGTGGCACTAATATCACTGACGCTGACTTTGGCCTTATCATCAAAGGCGGTGTAAGCATCGACCGCTTGTTGATAGTACTTTTTACTGGCCGCAAAATCGCCGGCGACTTGAGCAATACGGCCCGCTTCTTGAGCATAGAGTAGGCCATCGTTGCCATTGATATTACTGGCAAGTTTGTCGATACCAGCCAAGGGCGTTGCACTATTCAACTCTTGTTTGAGCGGTTCAATCTGTGAAGGGTAATTAATAAAAATACTGTTGTAGGCGCAGCCCGATAAACTTAACACCAACCCCATTGCCAAAGCGGGTACGATAAAAACGCGAGATAAAGGTGTAACCAAAGACAGTTTCATTATTGCGCTTCACCTTGTTCGATGGACTTGGCTGAAATCGACTGAGCCTGTTCAGGCATACGTGAACGCTCGAGTAAGGTGATCCCTTGCAGGTGATCAAATTCGTGTTGAAAAATCCGCGCAATAAAGCCCGTTAATTCGGTTTGCTGCCACTCGCCTTGTAAATTTTGATAGCGTACTTCAATGGCTTGATGCCTTTGTATCGTAAATCTTTGCCCCGGTACAGATAGGCAGCCTTCTTCGCCGCCGACCAACTCGCTTGATACATTAATGATTTGCGGATTAACCACGACCACAGGCGCCATATTGGGTGCGTCTGGATAACGCTCATTTGGGCGAGAAGCCATAATAAATAAGGCTAAGGGACTGTGAACCTGTGGTGCCGCGATGCCAACGCCTTTGGCGGCTTCCATGCTGGCAGACATTTGCTCTGCAAGGTGCGCGAGCTCGGCATCGAAATGATGCACTGCAATTGCAGTCTGCCCTAGAATAGCTTCACCCACTAACGCTATGGGTAATAAAGGCGGGGTTTGTTTTGGCATCAAATGTTTAAACATCGCATTCCCTGGATATTTTGCGGTAACCGTCTTTGAATCAAAGTCTTATTTTAAAGCGTCAGTATTAGTAATGTGGCGGCGGCGTTTCTTCAGCCTGAGTCGCCATATTACTCGGTTCCATGTCTTGTAACTTACCAATTAACATGTGAATTTGGTGCTGCTGGTGAGCCACAAGTCGATTTAATTTGATCACTTCTTGGTTTAACTCTTCGACTGTGAGCTCTTGAAAAGCCAATTTGGTTTCTAGATCTTCAATCTGTGCTTGTACGCCTTGCATGACTAACCTCTATTGCTGCCAAGTCTCAACTAAGCCTTGGCTACTGATACTAACGACTTTATTGGTATCTCGAATTGCCACAGAGTATACAACGGCTCCTCGATTTTGGCTGTTTTTAGTGAGTGTAACCTGCCATTTTTCGATTTCTTTACCCGAGTCGCGTTGCCACAGTATGACTTCCCGCGCCGGCGTTCCCGTTAATATCTGGCTGTCTTGTTTGATAAACCGCACCGCGGAAAAGTTCATCTGCCTACGGGTAATATCTAACTGATTTAAAAGCTTGCCGCTGGTGTTATCCCATATCTTTGCTTCATTGGTGCTGCCATTGGTAAAACTTAGCGTACCACTGTCGTTAAGCGCCACTTTAGTGATACGGCTGCCTAAGGTCCAAGTATGAAGCGGCTGACCGGTTTGCGCCTGCCAAAGAATCGCCTGCATATCATTCGACCCCGTTAATGCTAAACGGCCATCCGCGGAGAGTGAAACGCTATTGACGCGGTCCTTATGTCCCAGAAATTTGATTAAGGCACTTTGGGCTGCATTGAGTGACATGACGGAGCCATCATTTAAGCCAATGAGTAGCGCGCCATTATCGGCTACCGCCACGCTTTCACCGGATGATGGCAAGGACCACCAACCCAAGGATTTTCCGTCGGCTATTCTCCACATGGCAACTGAATCTCGGCTTAACGATGCTGCAAATAGCCCGTTGGGCGAAATCGCTGTACCTGTGACGCCAGTATTGATATCGCCATGTATCCATTGGTATTTAAGTGTATGAGTGCTGAGATCCCAGTATTGGACTCCACTGCTTTGGGTGGCGACTAAGGCGAATTGTCCATTGCTTGATAGGCTTGCACTATAGCTAGGTTCAGTGGTTAGAACGCTAATGTCTTCCGCTTTAGGATGGCAAGCTATCAGAAAAATTGTGCAAATTACCAGCAGTAGATTTTTCTTCATGAACTTGCTCCCTAAGTTGCTGTCTTTAGACTTGATCAAGTGACATTAATCACTGTTAACCCATAAAGAATCTAGTTGGTATAACCGAGATAACTAGTATAAAGTTGTCACGCTTAGGTTATTGTAACCGCTTGAGGATGCTGAGGAAGCTTTAATGAAATCGATTTATAAATTATCGTTAGTTGCATTGGCCGTTATTGGCCTATCTGCTTGTAATCAAGAAGAAAAAGCAGCTGCTGCGAGTACAAGTGTTGAATTAACGACAGAAGCTCAAAAAGAAGCTTACAGTGTAGGCGCTTCAATCGGTCGTTACATGTCGGGCCATATCAAAGAGCAAGAAGAATTAGGCCTGCCAGTTGATCGCACTCTGATTGTCACTGGTTTCACTAATGGTCTGAATGACCAATTAAAATTAACCGAAGAAGAAATGCAAACCATTCTTCAAGGTCTAGATAAAAAGTTAAACGATAAACGTCAGGAACAAGCCGCTGCGATTTCTGCTAAGAATATCGAAGATGGTAAAAAATTCCTTGAAGAAAACAAAGCTAAGACTGGCGTAGTGACCACTGAATCAGGCTTGCAATACGAAGTATTAACACCTGGTACTGGCGAAAAACCTGCTGCTGAAGACACTGTAGAAGTGGATTATGTAGGTACGTTAATCGACGGTACTGAGTTCGACAGTTCATACAAACGTGGTCAAACGGCTAAGTTCCCACTGAATCGCGTGATCCCAGGTTGGACCGAAGGCGTACAATTAATGCCAGTTGGCGCTAAGTACAAGTTTGTTATTCCTGCAAACTTAGCCTACGGCGAGCGTGACACTGGTACTATTCCACCCAATTCCACACTGATTTTTGAAGTTGAATTGAAATCAGTTGAGAAAGCATCTGCAGCGCCAGCCGCTGAACCAGCAGCTAAAAAGTAATGAATTAACTGCCGCGTTTATTACGCAGTAAGTGAAATACCGCTCCTAAATGAGCGGTATTTTTTTGTCTGTAAAAATCACATTATAGTTTTAATGCTTAATTTATTGCCTTGCTATACAAGGTTTACAGCCTTAACTCATGTTTAATTTTATATAGCAATCATCAATCTCTATCGGCTATTACAATGGATGGTATTAATCATTAACGTTAGCTCGTTTTAGCGTTGGTTTTATTTCAAAATAATGAAGGCTAAATTACGTTTTAATGATATCTACTATCTTTTAAAGCGCCGAATTCTTTACATTTTATTGGGTATTGCATACCGATAAAAATCATTAAAATATCACATTAAAATATTGGTTATTATTTGTACTAGCCAGTGCTTTGGCTGAGCTTGGGTGTATTACTCTTACTGTTTGTTTTTATTTGGCTAATACTTTCGAATTATTACCTTGTTCTTCTGTGTGAACAGTGCTGTGTCCATAATCATTTACTCATCAATGTGTTACATTGGTAATGTGCGATCTTGCCCTCTTTTTTTACGCATTCAACTCTGAAATAATCCGCCCGCACGTTAATAGAAGTTAGCGGCAATATTATAATAATGGGGTTGATGATATGGATAATGTTAATAAGTTAACGGCTATTTCTTTAGCTGTAGCAGCGGCTTTACCTATGATGGCAAGCGCTGATGTGATGATTACCGAATATGTTGAAGGTAGCTCAAACAATAAAGCGATTGAACTCTATAACGGCGGCGATACGGCAATTGATCTCGCGGGTTATAAACTGGTTCGTTATAAAGATGGTGCAACTGTTGCGTCAGATATGGTGGCATTAGATGGCCAATCCATTGCGCCTAAAACGACTAAAGTGATTTTAAATTCTAGCGCTGTGATCACGCTTGACCAAGGTGTTGACAGTTACTCTGGCAGTTTAAGTTTTAATGGTGGTGATGCGGTCGCACTCGTTAAAGATGATGCGGTTGTCGATATTATTGGCGATGTGCCTACTCCTGCGGGTTGGGGATTAGACGTTACCTTAAAACGTAAATTAGATGCGTTAGTGGCGAATACGGTATTTAATGCCGCCCAGTGGGAACAATTACCTAAAGATACCTTCTCAGGTTTAGGTTATCTAGAAGCTCCAGCTGAGCCAGAAGTGCCGCTCTTTAGCTGCAGCGGCGCTAAAATAGTGCCGATTTATCAAGTACAAGGTGCGGGCGAGTCTAGCCCATTTGTACCAGAAGGTGCATTTGAGTCTGAAAGCGAAGTGACAGTGCGCGGTGTTGTGACTGCCCGTGGCGAAAGCTTGTTTAAAGGTTTTTATCTGCAAGAAGTGAAAGGTGATAACTCACCGTATACCTCTGATGGTGTGTTTGTATTCTTAGGTGAAGCGGTACCTGAAGCGATTCAACCTGGGGTTGAAGTTTGTGTACAAGGTAAAGTGAAAGAATACTTTGGCTTAACTCAAATCGATATTAAAGCCGATAAGAAATTTGAAGTCGGCGCTAAGGGTGAAGTTCCAGTTGCCGCGCCTTTCTATGTCGCCGATGGCGAAACCTTAGCGCAAGCATTAGAGCGTTATGAAGGCATGAATGTGGCTTTAGATGCGGGCAGCGATCTTAAGATCAGCCGTACCTTCAGCTATGACTACGCAGGCCGTCGTAATAACATGCTAGTGTCTTATAAAGAACCGCTAATGAAGTCGACACAGCTTTATCCTGCGCTTTCTGCAGAAGCGACTGCGTTAGTTAAATCTAACCTCGAAAACCAACTCTTTATCGAATCTGATTACAAACCTGCCGACGGTGTAATTCCATACTTCCCTGATTTCAATGTGGAAACGGGCTATATCCGTGTGGGCGACCAACTGACTAACCTGCAAGGTGTGATTGGTTACAGCTACGGTGCTTATCGTTTAGTGGCAACGAACACTATTACAGCGGGTGATTTTATCCGTGGTGATGATAGAACTGATGCCCCAAGCGTCGCCACTAAGGGCGATCTGCGCGTGGCTAGCTTTAACGTGTTGAACTTCTTTAACGATGTTGATGGTGGTGATACCAATCCATCAGGTAGTAACCGTGGCGCGCTAACGCTGGAAGAAATGGTGCTACAACGCACTAAAATCGTTAGCGCTATTACTGCCATGAACGCCGATATCGTCGGTCTGATGGAAATTGCCAACAACGGTTTTGGTGAGAAGAGTGCGATTAAAAACTTAGTCGATGCACTGAACGAGAAGCAAACGCCTGAAAACGCTTATAGCTTTGTTGAAATCACCGACGTTGACAAGTATGACGGCAAGTACTTTGGCACTGATGCTATCACTGTGGGCATGTTATACCGTGGCGGCAAAGTGACCTTAGCTGGTGCTGCTCAAGCTATCGATACTCCTGAGCAACATGCCAGTGCTGGCAGCGTGACTCGTACTAAAGATGGCAAAACTGAGACAAATCCAGGTAACGATGCTTACCAACGTCACAGCTTAGCGCAAACCTTTAAAATCCATGATGAGTCGCTGACCGTAGTCGTTAACCATTTGAAATCTAAAGGCTCAGGCTGTTTAGAAGATTGGGCTAACTTTGAAGAGTCAGTCGATCCTGCCGATCAACAGGGCAAGTGTAATGCTTTCCGCGTATCTGCTGCCAAAGTCTTGGGTGAAACGCTAAAAGACGTGAAGGGCGACTTACTGATCATCGGTGATATGAATGCCTACGGCATGGAAGATCCTATCCGTGTGCTGACCGACTTTGATGCGAGCAAGTCAGATCGTGACATCATGACCGCTTCGTGGACGACGCTCGATGGCAAAGTATTTGAACGCCAAGGTAGCAAGATTGAAAAAGGTTATGGCCTGATCAACTTGAACACGAAAGCCCACGGTGCAGGCACTTACTCTTACAGCTATAACGGCGAGCTAGGCAACTTAGATCACGCTTTAGCCAATGCTAGCTTAGCCAAACGTTTAGTGGATATTGAAGATTGGCACATCAACTCAGTGGAATCTAACCTGTTTGAATACGGTAAGAAGTTCTCTGGTGATCTGGCTAAATCTGAAAATGCGTTCTCTGCATCGGACCACGATCCTGTGATCGTTGCCTTAAGCTACCCAGCGCCAGTAGTGCCACCAAAACCTGAGCCAACGCCTAAAGATGATGGCGGTGCTTTGGGTTATTTAGGTTTAGCACTGATGTCCTTGTTTGGTTTACAACGTCGTCGCCGTTAACCTGTGTAACGGGTTAACTCACAAGTGTTATTTGTGAGCTAGACTGAAACGAAGGGATGGTTCGCCATCCCTTTTTTAGTTGTTTTTTTCAGTTTTTATTAGGAGTGAGTATGGATACAGTCTCAAATCCGCTGAAAACCATTAAAGAGAAAGCGCCATTGTGGTTTTACTTTGTCGCAACGCTCAGTTTATTGTGGAATATCATGGGGCTGATGGCCTTTGTGATCCAAATGACCATGACGCCGGATGCCTTGGCGCAAATGAGCCCAGATCAAATCAAACTCTATGAAACCACGCCGGCTTTCGTTGATGCGATATTTGGCTTTGCTGTGGTGTCGGGCGTTCTAGGATGTCTATTGTTGTTTTTACGAAAATCCCTTGCCTATAAAGTGCTGGTTGCCTCACTTATCGCGGTTTTGTTGCAAATGAGCTATGTGTTTTGCATTCAACAAGCGGCTGTGGTGCTAGGAGCTGACGCATTAATCATGCCGAGTGTGGTGGTGTTCTGGGGATTGTTTCTCGTCTGGTTTAGTCGGTTGAGTATCACTAAACAATGGTTAGTTTGAGTCTTATTTTTGCCGAGATTGACGGGACTGGCTTAGCGCAAAACTAGTTGAACTTCATCTACTTCGCAGTAAACTGCTGATTGGTTTTATTGACTAGGAAGTTGCAATGAGTATTTGGTTTAGAGCTGTCACGTTAGAGGATTGCGCGCGTTTAGATGCCGGTATGGGCGGCAAAGGCACCTTGATGCAGACCTTAGGGATTGAGATCAGTGAGATTGGCGACGATTATATGAAGGCAACTATGCCAGCCAGTCCAGCGGTGCATAACCCTTTGGGGATAGTCCATGGCGGCGCGAATGTCGCGCTTGCTGAAACCGTTGCTAGCTATGCGGCAAATTTCGCGGTGGATTTTGAGCAGTACTATTGTGTCGGTCAAGAAATTAACGCTAACCACTTACGGGCTTCCCGTAATGGACTATTAACCGCCACGGCTAAGCCTATTCATTTAGGAAAACGCAGCTCTGTATGGGAAGTGTTAATCCATAACAGCGCCGGTGAACTGACCTGTATTTCACGGATGACGGCGGCTGTCGTTAAACGCTAAATGCTAAATGCTAAATGCTAAATGCAATAGCCCAGCCTATTTCCTGTGGTGTGAATGGCGTATCAATCGTTTGATTTAAATAATATATAAATAAGGATTAGATATGGATAACGCGACAATTTGGGAATGGGTTGGTTATTTAGCGTCTGTGGTCGTCGCAATATCACTGATGATGTCGAACATCAAAAAACTGCGCTGGTGGAATCTCATCGGCGCGGCTTTATTTGTGGCCTACGGCGTAGCAATTGGGGCTTATCCTGTTGCCTTAGTGAACTTTTTTATCGTACTGATTGACACTTATTATCTGGTTAAGCTTTACCGCGAAGCCGACTCACCCGCCAGTTAATGGCAACGCATCATCTTTCTCCGCTTGCTTGTACCGCACTTTGCTTTACAGCACTCAGCTTCATCGCAGCGAGCAGCCATGTTGGTTTTCAACCGCATCTTAAATGATGTGAGCGAATCATTGGCTGTGAGTCCGCGCAATCGTTTATCTACTTTGCTATCTCGCTTCTAATCTTTTTTGTAGATTGCATGAATCTAGTTTAATCGTTTTATTCTTTGTTGGTAATTATCTATTCTTGCTCCATCGACAACACGTCGCAGCCAAGGAGATAAACCATGGCCACCATTTACGATTTAATTGAAACCTGGTTAACCAGCAATCAAGACTAAGGAGCAGGGCATGAGTCAACAACATCAAACAAGTCAGTACTTAACGAGCCAAAATGGTGCCCCAGTGGCCGACGATCAAAACTCACTGTCGGCGGGTGAACGTGGTCCTTTGCTATTACAGGATTGGCATTTAATTGAAAAGTTAGCCCATTTCAACCGTGAGCGTATTCCTGAGCGTATCGTGCATGCCAAAGGTACTGGCGTTTACGGCACATTTACCCTGACCAAAGATTTAAGCGATTACACCATTGCCGACCATTTCAATGGCGTTGGTAAGCAAACTGAAACCTTTATTCGTTTCTCAACCGTCGGTGGCGAAATGGGCTCAGCTGATGCTGAGCGCGATCCACGCGGCTTTGGTTTACGTTTCTACACGGCTCGCGGAAATCACGATATTGTGGGTAATAATACGCCGACTTTCTTCTTGCGTGACGGAATTAAGTTCCCAGACTTTATCCATACGCAAAAGCGTAACCCTAAGACAAACTTAAAAGATCCGCAGGCCATGTGGGACTTTTGGTCATTAAACCCTGAAGCCATGCATCAAGTGACCATTTTGATGTCGGATCGCGGTATTCCAGCCAACTACCGTCAAATGCACGGTTATGGTTCACACACTTTCTCGCTGTGGAATGCCAAGGGCGAGCGTTTCTGGGTGAAGTTTCACTTTAAATCCCAGCAAGGCGTAGTCAACTTAACTAATGAACAGGCTGATAAATTAAAGGGGATAGATCCCGATTCATCACAGCGCGATATGGTGGTGGCGATTACCGATGGCAATTTCCCGCGTTGGACGGTTAACGTGCAGATCATGCCTGAGGCGGATGCTAATACTTACCATATTAATCCATTTGATTTAACTAAGGTTTGGCCGCATAGCGACTATCCATTGCTTGAGATTGGTGTATTAGAACTGAATCGTCTGCCACAAAACTACTTTGCTGAAGTTGAGCAAGTGGCATTGGCACCTAGTAATTTGGTTCCCGGTGTTGGATCTTCACCCGACAAGATGTTGCAAGCGCGTTTATTTGCCTATGCAGATGCCCAGCGTTACCGTATTGGTGCCAACTACAACCAGTTACCGGTGAACTGCCCACATGCGGCTAAGGCAAATCACCATCAACGGGCGGGCGCTATGGCTGGCACACAATGCCCTTACCATGGTAGCCAAACGGGTGGCGACGCTTCGGCAAACTATGGCCCGAACAGCACTGCTGATGCCTTGGTTGAGCCAGTAAACTTTAGCGAACCACCATTGCGTTTAGAAGGTGAAGCGGCGCGTTACAGTCGTTATAACCAAGACGATTATACCCAAGCGGGTAATCTGTATCGCATCTTCTCTGAAGCGGAGAAAGCGCGCTTAGTGGCAACAATTTCGGGTTCACTAAGTCAAACAAGCTTAGATGTGCAGCAACGCATGGTGGCGCATTTCGAACAAGCCGATGCGGATTACGGTCAACGTATTAGAACGGCATTAGGGCTATAAACTGCGTTTCTAAGAAGTTAAGCTTCTGAGTCGACACTGTTTATCTCAATAAAACCGTCGTAAGTAGAAAGGCCAGTGATGTTTATCACTGGCCTTTTTGTTGCGGCAATTCAAGCTTTAAAGTATTTAGAACAGCAGAGTGACAACGCCTAACAGTGCGAACAATACGGCGCAGCCGCGGTGTATCCACAACATAGGTAATTTTTCGGCGCTGAAATGGCCTGCGATCACCACAGGTACATTGGCAAGCAGCATGCCTAAGGTTGTGCCTGCAACCACCATAGTTAATGAATCGTATTTTGCGGCTAACACTACCGTTGCGATTTGCGTTTTATCCCCCATCTCGGCGATGAAAAACAGGATAAAGGTGGCGAGGAAGGGGCCCATTTTATAGAAACGGCTCTCTTCAGCATCGACTTTATCTGGGATTAACACCCAAAGGGCAATCGCGAAGAAGGACGCGGCAACTAAATAGCGGGCAAGATCTGGGCTGACCCAGTTAATCGCCCATTGGCCAATCCAAGCGGCGGCAAAATGGTTGAATAACGTTGATAGAAAAATACCTAAAATAATGGCGGTTTTATTTTTAAATCTTGCGGCGAGAATAAGTGCAAGTAATTGAGTTTTATCGCCAATTTCGGCAATAGCAACCGTAAAGGTTGAGGCAAGTAGGGCTTCCAAGTGTGATCCTTTAGGGGTGGTTAAGACATAAGCACAATAAACCGTCCACCCCTAGGTGCAGTCATTGTACTCAGGTCTTGCTGGGCAAATCGATGATTTGCTGTGAACACCATGGCGTGTGGCCAAGTATGTTGATGTTCACCCTAGATGACGATGGTTCGACATCCAGTTAGCTACTCCCCCGAAGCGAGGTGGGCATTATACCTAAGTGAATTTCGGTTTCAAGCACGAGTTTATTACAGTAGGCATGAATGAATGTTTGACGGGTGTCAGAATAATACCGCGCGACATTCTGTAATTATATGAATATAAATGGATTATTTTTTTGACAGCGTTGTCTTTTGTTGCTAATTTAGCCAAGTCATTTCTACCTGATTACATATTGTTAACTCGTAGTGATTCGATGACACCTACCGTATTTGGCAAACTAATTGAAAAGTTAGGACGCAAAGCTTCCGGTCTAAGGTTGTAAATGGATTTTTTAGTGAACTAAGATAGCGGAGTTGCCGCAGAATTCGATTTCTGTGAAAGATAAACGACTGCTGTTTAATGCTGTTGTTTGCCCAAATACCACTTTTATACCTAAGCCCAAGCCAATACTGGCAAAGATGGGTGCAAATGGAGTGCATTAAAGTGGCAAATCCTACTGTTTTTTCCCCTGTTTCTAAATTAAGTTTATTGGCCGCCGCAGTGATGGCGGCAAATACATTTGTGAGTATTTCTGCACAGGCACACGGTTATGTTGTGGCGCCAGAGTCACGTTCCTATGCCTGTAAAACCGGCAACAATGCCAACTGTGGCGCGGTGCAATGGGAACCGCAAAGCGTTGAAGGGCCATCGGGTTTTCCTGAGTCAGGTCCTGCGGATGGCAAACTGGCGAGTGCGGGTAATGGTGCTTTCTCGCCTTTAGATGAACAGAGTCCCAGCCGTTGGTCAAAGACAGATATTAAAGCGGGCTGGAATAAGTTCAGCTGGCAGTTCACTGCCAATCATGTCACCCGCAATTGGCGTTATTATTTAACTCGCCAAGATTGGAATCAAAACCAAGCTTTAAGCCGTGCGAGCTTTGACTTAGCGCCATTCTGCGTGGTCGATGGTGGCATGGTGCAGCCGCCTAAGTTAGTGACCCATGACTGCTATGTGCCAGAAGGTCGCAGCGGTTATCAAGTGATTCTAGCCGTGTGGGAAGTGGGCGATACCACCAACAGTTTCTACAATGCTATCGATGTGAACTTAGATTCGGGTCCCGTCGTACCGGGTGAATGGCTCGATGTGGGCGACATCAATCCGTCACTCGATCTCAAGGCGGGCGATAAAGTGATGACCCGAGTGTTCGATGCCAATGGTGAGCAACCGGCTAAGCAAACAGTCATTACCATTAGCGATGCGACTCAAGGTGATAAACAAAATTGGCCTTTCCTATTAGCGAGCGCGATTAATGCCCAGCAGTCTCAGTTAAAAGCGGGACAAAAAAATGCATCAGGTGTGATTGAGCCTGTGTATGGCAAAAACGACATTTTTACTGCGACGACTTCAGGTATTGAGCGTGTCGAAGTGGGATTTGATCTGGCGCCCGCACCGGGCAACAGCTTAGAAGTCACTTCACTTGCCGACGATTATCAAATTATCGACGGCGCGGCGCAGGTTCGTTTTGACGTCACTAGCAATGCTGAAATGTTAGTGTCTGCGTATTTGTTTAGTCACGATGGCACGGCAGCCGGTTTTGTCAGTCAAACCGTTAACAATACCAGCGCGAGCTTAGTGTTAGACGTGGTTGCGCCTAAAGCTGGGCATTATCACTTGCAGGTTAAAGCTGAGCCTAAACAAGGTGATGTTATTCAGCAGAACTTTGATCTCTTCTTAAAGGATCAAGCACCAACGCCGGAAGCGGATTTTGTCTTCCCTGAAGGGGTGAAAGGTTACGTTGCAGGCACTACAGTGTTACAGCCTAAAAATGGCAAAGTGTATCAATGTAAGCCATTCCCCTATAGCGGCTATTGCATGCAGTGGTCGGTTTCTGCCACAGGATTTGAGCCAGGTGTTGGCGCTTCTTGGACTATGGCGTGGACTGAACTGTAAATTAACATGTTGAGTTAATTGATTCTCAACATGAGGTGATTGGGCTTAAACACAGCGAATATGTTTAAGCCCATATTCAGCGCGCTTGCGACTGTCAAAATATACGTTTTACCTCGATTCCCCCACAATGCTGAACCCCACGTATTTCCAACAAAGGTAGCGATTTTGTTAGCTTGTATGTTTTCGTTTATCACAGCGCTATTAAGTTGTTACCGTACAGTGCGCGACTTATCTTTGTTCACAACTGGCTTGCCCACTGGGTTTGGCTCTGTTAATGTCCCAAACTATCTATTTTACCTATGTTGTTATTAGGATTATCACAATTGAAAGTCATGCCACTTTTATGCAACCGATTTAGTTAGCCTCAATGGCTACTGGGTTGAAATATTCAAAAGCTATTGGGGCCAATTGATCTGCAGGAATGAGATCCGATTGGATGCTTTTTGAAGCTGCTTTAAGTGATGTGTTGCTTATTTCGATTTAAGACGCAAGGCTTTATCGGTTCAAATCTTACTCAAATAAAATAATAATTAATCATTGAACAGGACTATTGTGTGAATTCAAAAATGTTAGGCTCGATCGCCATCGTTGCCGGGACGGCCATTGGCGCAGGTATGTTAGCCTTACCTTTAGCTACCGCGGCTTTAGGTATTATTCCGGCGTTAGTGTTACTCGTCGTTATTTGGGGCGTATCTGCCTATACCTCATTATTGATGCTCGAAATTAACTTACGCACTGGCGTGGGCGATAACGTGCATGCTATTACGGGTAAATTACTGGGTAAAAAAGGTCAAATTATTCAAGGAGCTTCTTTCCTGAGTTTATTGTTTGCCTTGACCGCGGCTTATCTCACTGGTGGTTCTTCGTTATTAGTGCTTAAAGCGAAGAACATGTTCGATATCGTGCTCGATAATCAAGTCGCCGTATTGTTGTTTACCTTAGTGTTGGGTGGATTTGCGGCGCTCGGTGTAGCTTGGGTCGATAAAGTGTCCCGCTTCCTGTTTTCGTTAATGATTTTACTGCTGGTGGTTGTGGTGTTATTTCTCCTGCCTGAAGTCAGTATTGCCAGCATGGCAACGGGCGCGATTGCCGAGTCGATGACCAGCAGTTGGATGGCGGCAATTCCCGTAGTGTTTACTTCGTTCGGTTTCCACGTTTGTATCGCCACTTTAGTGCGTTATCTGGATGGCGATGCGGTTTCGCTGCGTAAGGTATTGTTAATCGGCTCGACGATTCCACTGGCTTGTTATGTGCTTTGGTTGTTGGTGACCCTAGGCACAGTAGGCGGCTATGAAGTCAGTGGTTTCGAAGGTTCATTACCGTCACTGGTGACGGCATTGCAGGATATTGCCCATACGCCTTGGATCAGCAAATGTATTTCGTTATTCGCCGATTTAGCCTTAGTGACCTCATTCCTCGGGGTGACCTTAAGCCTGTATGACTTTGTCGCCGAGTTAACCCGTGCTAAAGAGACGTTTGCCGGCCGTATACAGACCTGGTTGTTAACTTTCACTCCGCCAGTGTTATGTGCTCTGTATCTGCCAGAAGGTTTTGTGGCGGTACTGGGATTCGCGGCCGTGCCATTGGTGGTGATGATCATCTTCTTGCCAATTGTGATGGCATTACGTCAACGTCAAACACAACCGGGCGGTTATCAAGTGTCGGGTGGTTCTGCGGGCTTAGTGTTGGCAGGTTTGTTAGGCGTTGTGATTGTGGGCGCCCAGCTATTTGTTGCTATTTAGCGGCTTAGTATTTAATCCGTGGCTAGCGTCAGTTTTGTAGCGAACGCCGCGGGGTAACGTTGATGTAATGTAGCTGATGGAATGTATTTGCTTTGTAAGCGAATTTTTCCGAGTCTGTTATAGAGTGTATCCGATGTGATAAAGTCAGGCCCCGGCCTGACTTTTTGCTTTTTAGGTTTTAAAGCGAGTGATGCTGGGTTTTAACACAGTGACTTAAGATAAAAACAACACGATTAAAACGAGAACATGGCCCAGCTTGCGCGTGGCTTCATTCACATAAAACGGACTTAACACAATGAAAAAATGGTTACTCACAGTTGCCGTGGCCGCCAGTTTTGGCGCTCAGGCTGACGAAGGTATGTGGCAGCCCCATCAACTGCCTGCTATGGCCGATGAGCTAAAAGCAAAAGGGCTAGAAATTGATGCCAAATCGATTTCAAAACTCACCGAATTCCCAATGAACGCCGTGATAAGCCTTGGTGGCTGTACTGCGTCATTCGTATCGCCAAAAGGCTTGGTGGTCACTAACCATCACTGTGCCTATGGTGCGATTCAATACAACTCCACCCCAGAAAAAAACCTGCTGCAAGATGGTTTTTTAGCTAAGACCTTCGCCGATGAATTACCTGCCACACCGGGTTCACGTGTGTATGTGACCGAAGATGTGACCAATGTGACCGAGCGCGTAAAAGGCGGGCTCGAAGGTAAAGTGGGTAGCGATTTCTATCAAGGCGTTGAAAGCCAAGAAAAAGCATTAGTGGCTGAATGTGAAAAAGAAGACGGCTACCGTTGCCAAGTGTATAGCTTCCACGGCGGTCTTGAATATTATCTGGTTAAACAACTGGAAATTCGCGACGTCCGTTTAGTCTATAACCCAGCCGCGAGCGTGGGTAAATATGGCGGCGACGTCGATAACTGGATGTGGCCACGTCACACCGGCGATTTCTCTTTCTACCGTGCCTATGTGTCTAAAGCGGGCAAACCTGCCGATTTTAGTAGCGATAACGTGCCATACGAGCCAAAAAGCTTCTTAAAAGTATCGGCTAAAGGCGTGAGCGATGGCGATTTTGTCATGGTGGCTGGCTACCCAGGTCGCACCAACCGATATCGCACCGCCAATGAAGTGCAAAATCAGTTCGAGTGGGCTTATCCAGAAGGTAAGTTATTGCGCGAGCGCTTTATTGAGATCATTAAAGATACCGCGCCAGAGGGCAGTGACGAACGTATTAAGTACGAGAGTCAAATTGCTAGCCTTGCAAACTATGCGAAAAACTTCACCTCGATGATCGAGTTTTATGGCAAATCCACCATGCTTGCGGACCGTAAAGCCCGCGAAGCTGAGCTTGCAGCGTGGATAGCTAAAGACAGCAGCCGTGAAGCGAAATACGGCAAAACCTTAGCGGAATTAGATGCGTTAATTGCCAAGAGTAAAGCGCATCAAGAGCGTGACATGATCTTAAGCTACATTGGTAGCACGACTATGTTGCCAACGGCGCGCAGCTTATATCGCTTAGCGAACGAGAAACAACTGCCTGATATGCAGCGTGAACCGGGCTTCCAAGAACGTGATATGACTCGCCTCAAAGCGAGCATGGAGCGTATCGACCGTCGTTATGCGCCAAGCGTCGATAAAGCCGTGTTATTCGATATGCTGAAACGCTACGCAGCACTGCCAGAAGACAAACGTCTACCTGCATTGGATAAAGCCTTTGGTATCGATAAAAAGTTCAGCGAAGCTAAGCTTTCGAAAACCTTAGACAAAATGTACGCCAAAACTGAGTTAGGCAAAAAAGACGTGCGTCTGGCGTGGATGGATAAATCCGTTGCCGATTTTAAAGCCTCTAAAGATCCTTTCATTCAATTCGCCGTGGCTATGTATGACACAGATATGGCAGAAGAAAAGAAAGAAAAAGAACTGGATGGCGAGCTGATGAAAGTGCGCCCGCAGTACATGGATGCCATCATTGCCTACAATCTTGAGCAAGGTAAACCTGTGTATGCCGATGCAAACTCAAGCCTGCGTGTCACTGTGGGTCATGTGAAAGGCTACTCGCCAAAAGACGGTTTAGTGGCTGTGCCATTCACTCGCCTTGAAGGCATAGTGCAAAAAGACACAGGTGTTGACCCATTCGATGCACCGAAAAAAGAGTTAGAGCTGATTAAGCAGAAGCAATACGGTGATTTCTATGTGAAAGCCATCGATTCTGTACCGGTTAACTTCCTGTCGACGTTAGACACCACGGGCGGTAACTCAGGTTCACCCACCCTAAACGGCCGCGCTGAATTAGTCGGTCTGCTGTTCGATGGTGTGTATGAAAGTATTATCGGCGACTGGGCATATGACGATAACATCAACCGTTCAATCCAAGTGGATAGCCGCTATATGTTGTGGGTAATGAAGTATTTAGATCATGCCGACAATCTATTAGCAGAGATGGAAATCGTTAAGTAATCCATTGCCGCATCGCCATGGTGCGGCGAATATGATTGTGAAGCCGCTTATGTCATGTGATTTACGTGATAACTAGCTAGCGAACGGAAGATAATAAAAAGCGATAAGCCAATGTGGTTTATCGTTTTTTTTCGGAGATTTGAAAGCGTTTCGAGTGAACTAATGGATAAAATCATTGTATTAATGTAAGCGTATAGCGGAGGCGGAGCCATGGCATTGACTCGTCGACACGCAGCAAGTCCATCCGTGGATGCTCGACCGCCTCGTCCTTGAGGCGGACGGTCGTCTCGCCAATCACCATGGCGCACCTTTCGAGCATTCGCGTAATCTGTAGACTTACAAGACATACGCAACATACTTTTGGACATAAAGTACTTTAAGAACTTCTGGATAGTACTGCTGAAGGATAAAACTTGGTCGTTCAATTCTTTAAATGCTGGCTTACGGCGAGCCATGGCATTCGCTCATCGACTCGCAGCCAGTCCATCCGTGGATGCTCGACCGCCCCGTCAATGGGGCGGACGGTCGTCTCGCCAATCACCATTGCTCACCTTTTGGGCACTAGTGTAGCCAGTCTGTATGAAGGAGATACCCAGCAAGCTTTTGGACAAAAATGTGTTGGAAAGTAGTGTTTGAGGAGCAGTAATTTCAGTTGTTAGAAGTTTAGCGTTTACGGGTATCCACTCATGCAGGTTTGCCATGGCATTTACTCGTCGACTCGCAGCCAGTCAGTCCTTGGATGCTCGACCGCCCCGTCCATGGGGCGGACGGTCGTCTCGCTAATCACCATGACTCACCGTTTTGGCTTTAGCGTAACCTGTAGATTTAAAAGACATACGCAACACACTTTTTGGAGAAAAGCTTCTTAGTGCGAATATTCTGATTTGTAACTTTCGGATTAAAATTTCTATGGGTTAACGTCCCAATAACTGGCACAGCTGTAATGCGTCCGCAGCCGAAAGCGTGTAGTTGATTGATTTATTATGCGATATTTAATCTAGATCACATATGCCCTTTATGTATGCAGAATAGTACATTCGTCTTCTTATCGAATAACTCTAAATCAAGAGCATCCATCCGCCATTCAAAGTTATATTTATTCGGATGAGGCAACTGATCTTGAGCATAAAGACTATTTACAAAGAACCGATCATCTAGCTTGGGGTCATTTTCTCGGATTTTTTGAGCGTAATAATCAGCCATACGGATTAGATAAATTGGATGACCTGAAGTAGTAATAGGATGGCTAAAGTACGCTGCTCCTGGCTTAATGCCGAGTGTTGCATGTTTTTTATGCAGGTCCCACATCCTTTTTCTTTCGGAAGTCATGTTTCTATTGCTATCTACAGGCTCAAACACACTGTGATCAAAGATTCCAATTGCGTGAAAATTGTCTCGTGAAACTAATGCAAAAAGGACATCATCTGTTCTTTCGGATAGCCCCGTGCTCAGCACATTCATATTTAAGTGAAAATGATGGAAACCCTTGGTGTTTAGGATTTGATCTTTATCTTCCCATGAATCCACTTCACCGTCCCTAATTCGCTGAGCTGGGGTATAACCATTTTTATGCGCTCTTTGCGAGTGATAAGGATAAATATTTTCTCCATTTCTAACTTTATCGAGCAATCCATTTATTCCTTCTTTTAATGATTTCCAACGCTTGTCTGAGGTCACCTCAGGAGCAATTTGCACTTTTCGTTGACGAGGAGGAACAATTCTAGTTTTCCAATGTAAGTAGTGAATCAGTACGCCATTAAGACCCTGGCCCTCTAGCTCACTAAGAGTAGCTTTATCGTTTGGAAAAAATGGTAATTCCTTTATCAATTGTGATTTGAATTTTTTAATTCTATTTGTTTCTTCCATTAAACTTTATATTTCCTTGATACTTTTCAAACTGGCGCTAAGCGTCCTGCTGACTGGCTTTGTTAATGTGTTTTGTCGAGAAGCCATGCGTAAGACCATATACAAGTGCCAAGTATCATTAAAATTTGGACTATGTATATTTTGGCATATTTAGAATTAACCTTATCAAAATGACGTTGGTTAATTTCTTCGGCTTTTTCTTTGGTAACAATATTGGCAAATGCTCCCGGAATGGTTGGAAGTTCCATCCACGTTTTGGATTGCAAGACGACGGCTGGCATTATCTCTTTCGAATACTCCGTTTTTAGTAATTGCAAGGAACTATATACAATACCTGAAATTGTAATAAAAGCTCCGGCAGACCCTATCCAATTTGAGTTCTCAGATGAGCAGTACATGAATAGGTGGAGATTATTATGAACAAAGATGACACTAATAAGCATAATGAAATAGCTTGGTCATTCTTTTGGATAAAGTTTACAAGAGAGTTAGTGTGGACGGCCATACTTGGTATTCCTTCACTGATTATATTAATAGCCATAGTTACACATTAACGATCGCTCAAATGGTAACGATGCTTCTGCACCCCACCTAAATCACGAAATTTTCGGCAAACCAACAATGCTACACGTTGCGAATCCGACTTAATGAATCGCCACCGATGAAGTAGACAGTTTGTAACATTACAAGAACTAGATCAACTGCTCAGATCTATTTATCAAGCTTTGGTGCAATAGCTTTTTAGCTAATCGAACAACGATTGGGTTAATTAAGATTGACATTGTTGCAATTGTGACCGTTGGCGGCATGGATGCCGTCGTCGAGCCCTCAGGACGAGTTTATGGCGAGTCACAGGGGAAACAATGACAATTCATGCTGCAAACTGACAACAAAGTTATCTTGCTTTGGGGCAATAGCTGTTTAGCTAAACGAACAGCAGAAGGGTTAGTGAGGATTGGCATTGTTGTAACTGTGACCGTTGGCGGCAGGCATGGCTGCTCTTTCATATTCGTATGATCGCGGCATCTCCACTTCTGTGTGCTATTTAAAGATGGAGAGCTTTATATTTCTCTCTTTATTTCTTCGGTGTATTTTCTGTATTTCCTTTTCAATAAAAAGTATTACTTTTATGCCGTTTAATACCTAGGTAAAAAATTTTATCGTATTATCCCATCACTATTTCTTTATCTAGTTGGTTCGCGAGAGCTAGATTCCCCACAGAAAAGGATTTTTTATGGGACATAAGACGTTATTGAGTGCTGTACTTTTGACCGCGACCTGCGGTGTCGCCACTTTTGCGGTGAATGCTGAATCGCTGTTTACTCCCTTTCCTGATGCCAAATCGCCTGAAGAAAAGCGCATCCACTTTACGCCCTTTGAACTTATCACCGCAGTGAATGGTGACAAGTTCACTCTGTTGCCTGTATCAGGAAAATTGACTCGACAAAGCGTTGAGTTACCCGAGGGGTATAGTCCTGAACATGTGATCAATAACTATTTGGCACAGCTAAAAAAGCTGAATGCCGAAGTGTTATTTAATTGCACGGCAGCATCCTGCGGCGACGGGCAAGCTATGCAAACTCAGCTAAAGCCGCTTAAGAGCGTGAATGCCGACTTTCACAGTGCTTACGTGGCGGCAAAACTGAAAGGTTCTCGCGGTGAGGTTTACGCCAGTATCTATGTCGTCAATCGCGAGGACAGATATACCTATCTGCAAGTCGATATCCTTGATTCTATTCCTGAGCCGCTAGACTTGATCCAAGCCAATAGTGACTTTTTACAGCAGGCGCCGAAGCAAATTGAGATTAAAGATAGGCGTAGTGACGATGCTCAAGGAGCGGCAGACCATCCTTTATTGGGGCGCATGCCCGGCAGTTATATTAGCCGTTACAAACAAACTAACTTTACCCAAGTACCTGTATTGGTGGGGATCTCGGGCGCCGATTATCAAACCCAATCGCTGGATGCCAAGCTTACCCAAATAACGTATCAGATGCCTGAAAGCTATTCGTTGTTTGAAATCAACAGCAATTATGCCGCAGCAGCACAAAAACTGCAGGCTGAGCGGGTGTTCCACTGTAAAGGTACGGCCTGCGGCGAGGATGATAGCCTGATCAATGCCATCAAATTAATCAAGGATGATAAAGAAGACGAATGGCAGGAGTATCAGCTGTTTAAGCTGAGTAACGCCAAGGGTGATGTTTACTTCGATATCTATTCCCAAGGATATTTCGATGGCACACCTGCCGATACTACGCTTAGGGTAATGGAACTCTCTACTCTGAAGGATGATCGTGTGGCGATCGACCTCGATGCCTTGACCGATGCGATTAGCCAAACAGGTAAGGCGACGTTAGAAGGATTGTTGTTTGATTATGACAGTGAGCGTATGTTGCCCGAGTCTAAGCCTGTACTCGAGGTCCTCGCGAGCTATCTTAAGCAGAATCCGACGCTGAGTTTCTATGTGGTCGGACATACCGATGACAAGGGCGAGCGGAGTTACAATCAAAGCCTGTCGGAGCGGCGCGCCGCAGCTGTGATTAAGCAGTTGAGTGACGGGTTTCAAATTCCGTCGGCCCAATTAACCGCCCACGGTAACGGGGAGTACAGCCCAGTGGCCAGCAACACTAATGACGCCGGACAAAAATTGAATCGCAGAGTGGAGTTAGTGCTTCGTTCGGATAAAAAGTAGCTCAAGGTTATCAGCTTGAAAGGCTATCTTCGTTCCATCAAAAACGCCTGAGATGACTCGGGCGTTTCTAGCTTCAGAGGCGTTCATTGGAAAATATTGTTCGCGCGGGCATTTGTCTCAAATTGAGGCTAGCTGCTTGAGGGCATTCGCGATTTGTCTGCCATTAAATTGTGACTGTGGCTTTAAGCACTGCAACTTCCTGTGGGGTGAGTGGCCGCATCGCTCCTTCGGCTAAGGATTCTAGCGTTAATGTCATTAATGCGACGCGCTGTAAGTCAATTACCTTATAGCCTAAGGCGATGGCCATACGCCGAATTTGGCGATTTAGTCCCTGAGTCAGCACGATTTCAAAGCTGTCCGAACTGAGGCGGCGGACTTGGCAGGGCAGGGTTTGCACATCTTTATAACGCACTCCACTGGCCATTTGTTCAACAAACTCATCAGTGAATGGCCGGTTGAGGTGCACATGGTAGGTTTTACTGTGGGCAAAACTGGGGTGCATGAGTTTATGGGTTAGCTCACCATCATTAGTTAACAGCAGTAGGCCGCGGGAATCCTTATCGAGTCTGCCGACTGGATAGAGTCTTGGCGCTTTGGGGAGCAAGTGTACAAGACTCGTTTCATCCTGCTCAAGCAGGCGGCAATCTGTGCCCACGGCTTTGTTCAATATCCAATAGGCGAGGGTTTCGGTTTGAGTGATAGGTGCGCCATCAAGCTCAATGCTGTCGAGACAGTTTAAAGATTCGTCTAAATGGATGGGATCTGTGTGGCGGGCGATATGGCCATTGAGTGTGATGCGCCCGGCCTCAATTAAACGGCAGGCTTCACGGCGTGAGCCTATGCCACATTGGGCGAGGTATTTTGCAAGGCGCATATCAATCCAAGGTTGATGAATTTAAACATAAAAAAGGAGCCGAATTCGGCTCCTTCAATTGTACTTATCGGCATCTTAATTAGCTATTTCAACCTGCATATTAACAAGCGATAAGTAGAGTGCGACCTATCAATGACGTTTGCGGAAAATCACAATCGCAACGGCCACTACGGCTAAAATCATACAGTACCAAGCGTGTGATACCGCAGCCAATGGGGTGATGCTAAAGGTCGATGCGATCAGTAGGGCTTGTGCGCCATACGGGATCAAACCTTGGATAATACAGGCGAAAATATCGAGGACGCTGGCGGCACGTTTTGGGCTCACGCCATGTTTCTCGGCTAAGTCTTTGGCAATATCACCGGTCACAACGATAGAAACCGTGTTGTTGGCCACACAAGTGTTAGTCACTGCAACTATGCCAGCCATCCCCAGTTCTGCGGCGCGGCATGATGCTTCACCTTGTGCCTTTGAGAAACGCGTGATCAGCTTTTCAATCTGTTTGCTCACAAAGGCAAGACCACCTTGTTGCTGCATAAGTGCCGCTAAACCACCGACCAGCATAGACAGAATGAAAATCTCCTGCATATTGCTAAAGCCAGCATAAATATCTTTACCAAATTGGATCACGCCGTAATCCATGGTAAACAGACCCGTAGCGCCCGCTAATAAGATACCTAAGGTCAAGACCACAAATACGTTCAGACCCGCTACAGCTAAGATCAAAATGGTCAGATAAGGAATGACCTTAATGAGATCTATGTTCTGCGTCGCTAATTCCGCCTGGCCTTGGCCTGCAAATACAAAGGCTAACAAGGTAAGCAGTGATGCTGGGATAGCGAAAATCAGGTTTTCACGGAATTTATCTTTCATATCACAGCCTTGAGTACGGGTGGCTGCAATCGTGGTATCTGAAATAATCGATAAGTTGTCACCGAATAGGGCGCCAGACATGACCGCACCTGCCATCAGGGCGTAGTCGATTTGCGCTTGGTCGGCCACGCCGAGGGCGATGGGTGCGACAGCAGCTATGGTGCCCATTGATGTCCCCATGGCTGTTGCGATAAAGGCCGCAATCACGAAGAAACCGGGTAACAACAAGTTTGATGGGATCAGTGATAAACCCAAAGCAACGGTGGCATCGACACCGCCAGTGGCTTTAGCGACCGCCGCAAAGGCGCCTGCTAATAGATAAATCAAACACATAGCAATAATGTTACTGTGACCAATACCGCCAATGAAGGTATCAATCGATTGATTCAATTTCTGTTTTGATAAAATCAACGCCAGAATAATCGCGGGTAAAATGGCGATAACACTCGGTAATTGATAGAAGGCGAAGTCGACACCTTGGCTTTGGAAATACACACCCGCGCCAATGAAAAGACCAAGGAAAACAAATAATGGCAACAGGGCAATGAAAGATGCCGGGCTGTGCTGTGTTGCTGGTGTTGGATTGCTCAAATGTTATCTCTCTTTCGCTTAGAGTTCTTTCCGCTGGATCCTTAGCAGTCAAACTCGCTTAAATTTAGTGTCGCTTCGGCATCGTATCTTAGCAACTTGAGGCAAAGCATATTTGATCCCTGCTAACCTGTCAATTTAGACGTCTAGATGTTTTTACTTCCGTTGTGATCGCTAGGTTATTAATTGGTTGTATAAGATGAGGCTTGGTCTATATTTTATTTTATAATCAATGTATTAACAGTTTGCATTCAGGTTAAGTTAGCGGGTTTTTATCTGATTTAGAGTGTATTGCAACTGAATTAAGTAGCGTAAAATTTAAGCTGTTGCCCGGGGTGATGGGATAAGTTGGCTATTTATCGCCCTTATTTCCCTTGAAGCTTTGATGCACTGAGTGAGTGTCGATATGAGTTTAGAAGGCGAAGAAGATGAGCTGGATCCATCGAGTTAAGTTCATTTTTATTGCTTATTAGCTTGCAGCGCTCGTTTAGCGGCCTAATCACGTTCACATAACAAAATAATATTAATTAAACCTTAACAATCAATTCATTGTTTTCAAATGTAAAAAAGTGTTAACCGCATAAAAAACCTATAAAACACTAATGATAACGATTTGCGTTGTACTAGAGAGTTTAATAGAATCCGCACAAATTATGTTAATAACTCTTTGGGGCTTTGTTTAAATGCATACATCTTCTCGCCATGGCTTGAGTCTCGTAGCCGTCTCTTTACTGACTTTAGTGTTGAACCATACTGCGATCGCCGGTGAAGATTTATTCGGTTATGTCAAAGGCGCTGAAGCTATGCCTAAAGACGCCATCGAACTGTACCAAAAGATCACCCTGCGTAATGATAAGGGTCAAGGCACCTACAGAGGTATTAACTACGAAACTGAATTCGAGTATGGCCTAACGAATAAACTGGCGGTGTCAGCTTCTGCTAAGTTTATGTCCTTAGACACCAGTGGGCTTATCATCGATGGTTATTTGCCGGCAGAGAAAAAAATTGGTTTTCAATCCTCTGGCGCCGAAGTTGGCCTAAGCTATATGTTTTTAAGCCCAGCCAAGGATGACATAGGTTTGTCGATGACAGCCTCCCTCGACTACGACTGGATTGATGTGCATTCTGGCCAAGACAAAGACACCTTGTCGTTAGATCTTGGTCTGCAAACCCAAAAATACATGCTCGAAGGTGAGTTAATTTGGGTGGGGAACTTAGGCATGGAATCAACCTATGCCGACCGTGCGCCTATCGCTAATCTACCAGAAGACTTCGAATGGTCGACGGATCCAGAGATGGAACTGGAATTGAAAATGGGCACAGGCTTAAGCTATCGTTTCGCCCCTAATTGGTTCGTTAGCGCCGAAGTGCTTTTTGAAACTGAATTTGAAACTGAAATTGGCCAAGAACGATGGTCCTTCTTTGCTGGCCCTTCATTGCATTATGGTAGTGCCGATTGGTGGGCGACGCTGACTTGGTTACCACAGTTAAGTGGCGGTGGTGAGCAGTACCAAGGTCAGCGCGATACCAGTTTGCATCTGATTGAAAAAACAGAACAAGAAATCAGATTGAAGGTCGCATTTAACTTTTAATCTAGGTTTAATGAAGGCTGTTGCAGCGAATGTAATAGACTGCACCGCCAGAGTGAGCGCCAAGGATGGCTCGTTTTTATTCCATATTCACTAACATTAGGTATTGAAATGGCGCAGACATATTGGAATAGCTTGTGGTTTATGCCCATGGTCGTGGTGACCGCGCCCGCTTTTGCTGCTGACTATTTAACGGTTGCACAGGCGCAGGCATTGATTTTTGATCAAGCGGCCGTATTTAGCGAGCGGCCAACTTTATTGAGCTCAGATGCGAAAGATCAGATCAAAGATTTGTCTGGCGTGCGTCAGCGTCAAGATCAACAGCCGATTTGGAAAGTGGAGAAAGACGGGCAATTTCTCGGTTGGTTTATGGTTGATGATGTGGTCGGTAAACATGAATACATTACTTATGCCGTTGGGATTAGCCCGCAAGGTGAAGTGTTAGGGTTAGAAGTGTTGAGTTATCGCGAGACCCATGGCGGTCAAGTGCGCGAGGCCAGTTGGCGCCAACAGTTCCACGGTAAAACACTGAACGATCCCTTTAAACTGGATGAGGATGTCACCAATATCAGCGGCGCAACCTTGAGTTGCCGTAATTTACTCGATGGTGTGAAGCGTCTGTTGGTTATTCATCAACTTTTCCTGTCACAGACGGAATTATCGTGATACGTCGCGCTAAACCCTTACTCGGGACTTTGGTGGAAATTGCCGCCGAGTCACTGCCACATTCTGGCAGTGAGATCCCACTTGAGGATAAAGCCTTAGAAGCCGCGATGACAGCGGCTTTTTCACGTGTGACGCATATTGGTCGGTTACTGAGTTTTCATCAGCAAGACAGTGAGTTAAATCAGCTAAATCGCCAGCCAGGGACATGGATTCGTGTAAGCCAAGACAGTTTACGAGTGCTCAAGTTAGCTAAGTGGCTAGGCAAGGCGAGCAACAACTTGTTCAATTGTACTGTCGGCGGGGAAATGATGTCCCGCGGTGCTTTGCCTGCCTATCTTGGTATGCCTTTGTTATTGCAAGGTGAGTGGCAAGATATTGAAATAAAAGATAATCAAGTGCGATTAGCTAGACCACTCATTTTGACCTTAGATGGCATAGCCAAAGGTTATGCGGTCGATATGGCGGTGAGTGAGCTACGCCGTGCAGGTGTTAGCGGTGGTTGGGTGAATGCCGGTGGCGATTTAAAAGTCTTTGGCAGTGCCTCTTTAAATGTGCTCTGCCGTGGCCCATTGGGATTGAGCCAAAAGATCTGCGTGAGCAATATGGCGCTGGCAAGTTCGCGGGTGTCACAAACTTTAAGCCATGATTATCCTGCGTTATTACTGCCCACGGGCAATGTTACTGATGTGAATATCGATCTTGAAAGTGAACGTATTGTCAGTGTGAGTGCGCCCTTTGCTTGGCGCGCCGATGCGTTGACTAAGGTTGCGGGTTACCTAAGCTCTGACTCCGCCGCTGACAAAATTGCTCACTTAGGTGGTCGATTAGTCAGTTTTGAATAATCATTCCTTTGGTACTATTTGCAGTTTTCCTTACTGAATTTACTAAGGAAAAGCTGCGTTATGAGTGTATAACATTTTCCTATGAAGAAATTAACTGGCTATCCAAATTGGTTTTTTTGGCTAATCATTCTTACCATTAGCGTCACCACGCTCACAGGCTTGTTTATGCTGCCTTGGGTGATGGAGTTTAAGTTGCAGTGGGAAGTGGATTTTGGCCTCAGCGGTGAACTACGGTTACCCGCAGTGGTGATACATGTGTTGTTAGGTTGGTTACTGTTGATGCTACTTGGTGCACTTTGGCACAGTCATATTCGGGCAGGATGGCGTAAAAAATTGAACCATTGGAGTGGCTTAGTGATGTCACTCAGTCTTATCACCTTAGCGTTAACGGGTGTGGGACTGTATTACTTGAGCTCAGAATCAGCCCAACTGTTTGCCAGTTTATTGCATATGTTTTTGGGGATGTTATTGTTTTCAGGTTTTGTTTGGCATTATTACCATGGCCGTAAAATTCGCGTTCAATCCCTTAGGCGTCACCGTAGCTGATAAGTTTTGCATCAAAGCCCAATTTGAAATCCAATTCAAAAGCATTCGATTAAAAATCCCATGTTAAAACACATTAAAAAGAGTGCCTAATTGGCACTCTTTTCGTTTTAGCTGTTTGTCACGAGCGGTCTGTTATTAACCGCTTGTCACTAACTATGTGTCGTTAGCAACCGGCCAGCTTAGGCGACTTTAAATCGCGCCACTTCTTTTTGTAGGTTACTGCAAATAGCCTTAGTGTTGACGACGATTTGTTGGGTCTCTTGAATGACTAAGTTGCAGTATCTGGTTTTATCGGATAATTCAGTCAAGTTACGGTTAATTTCTTCGGTTACATGGGTTTGCTCTTCGGTCGCCGTTGCCGTTTGAGTGGACATCTCGCTGACCTTAGAGGTGGAGTTTAGGATTTCATCCAATGCATCTTGGGTTTGGCTGGCGAGGGTGACGGTTGATGTGGTCAGGCTGGCGCCAGATTCAATGCTTTTAACTGCATCATTTACGCCGCGTTGTAACTCTTCAATCATACGCTGAATATCTTGGGTCGAGGTTTCGGTGCGACTCGCCAGTGTACGCACTTCGTCGGCGACCACGGCAAAGCCGCGGCCCTGTTCGCCAGCGCGCGCCGCTTCAATGGCCGCGTTAAGGGCGAGCAGGTTAGTTTGCTCAGCAATAGAGCGGATCACATCGAGCACTGAGGCAATATTGGCAGAATTGACTGAGAGTTTTTCAATAACAGTCACGGCATTTTTAACCGACTCAGACAGTTGCTGAATATGATTAACGGACTGGGCAAGGATATTTTTACCTTCCAGCGTTTGGTCGTTCACCTTAGTGATTTCGGTCGCCGTGTGCAGGGCATTGCTGGCGACTTCCCTTACGGCGGCACTCATTTCATTGACCGCTGTGACTATGGTATCGACAAACTGCTCTTGTTCATGACTGATGTTGATAGTGGTTGCCGACTTAGTCGCAAGGCTTTCAACGGTTTGGCTCACATCCTTGGTTTGGCCAATAATCGAGATCACCATTTGCTGCAGTTGTTCTACAAACAAGTTAAAGGCCTCGGCAAGCTCACCGATTTCATCCTGACGTTTGATCGGGATCCTTTGAGTTAAGTTACCGTCACCATCAACAATGTCATTGATCCTGCTAGTGATATCTTTAATGGCATTAACGATGATTTTAGGGCCGAAATAGGCAATCAACAGAGCGACTATGGCCACTAAGCTGGCTATGGTGAGGGAAATTTGGGTTTGGGTGGTTGCCTGTTCAGTTGCTTGCAAGTCCAGCTCTTTGACGCGGTTATCGGCCGCTTCCCCTGCGGCATTATAGATGCTTCTTAAGGCTTTAAATTCTTGTTTGGATTTGGTTTCGTGGAGTTGTTTCGCGCGTTCAAAGTCATTACTTTTGACGGCATTAATGACTTCAGATGAGGCTTGATACCAAAGAGAAAATTGCGCTTCAAAGCCATTGGTGGATTGCAGTACCAGCAGATGGTCTTTAAGGATTTTTTTAAACTCGCCCATTCGGTCACGGGCTTGGTCGACGTTTTCTTGCCAGTTATCAATTTCACTCTTGCGATTCTCGGCTGATAATTCTTCCCTCAACAACACTTCTTCACTGAGCTGTGCTTGGTAAAGATCGCGGTCTGCATTGAGAATTGCCGAAATCGCAGGATTAAATAACTGACTGAACTCTTGCATCTGCTTTACCGTTGCACGGCTTTGCATGGCGTCTGTGACGGCCATAACAATGAGCGCTGTCGCCATAATGGCAAACATCAGCGAAAACTTAACGCGAATACTGTTAAACATAGGAACATCTCCATTAATAACTTAATAAATAGCTTAGCCGTTATTGATGAAATTGCTTTTACATGCAGTAAATTGCGATGGGATTCAGTGCGAAGTTTTGTGTCCATTGAACGAAGGTGAATAGCCCCGACTGTGCAGCCAGGGCATTGATATTTTAGCTTATGTTATTCGGGGCAAGCTAAGGTGGGTATGGCTTTAGGCTTAGGCTTTATCTGCACTAGCATGACGCCCATGATGACCATAGAGCCGCCAATGTAATGATAAATGGCCAAGGTTTCATCTAGGATAATGGCCGCCAATATCGCCGCAATAATCGGCATTAAATTAAAGAACACGCTGGTGCGATCGGCACCGAGTTTGCTGATGCCATTGATCCAAGCCCATGGCGCGAGCAGCGAGGCCGCAACTGCCGCATACAGTATCAGTGGTGCCGATTGCGTGCTGATCGCCATACTCGGGCTACTGAACAGCAGCGGAGTCAGCATAAATACAGCTATGAGTCCTTGAATATAAACCGATTCCCAAGTGGGCAGTGGTAATTGCCAGCGTTTCAGTAATACGCCATAGAGTGCATATACAAAGGCGCTGATCAGCAGCAGCAAATCACCTTGGGTGACGCCGATGGCAAGATTCATCATATCGCCGTGACTCAGCATAAAAATTAAGCCAACGAGGGAGATCAGCGTGCCACCAAAGGCTAATGGCGACAGCTTCTGTTTGAGTAAGGGCACGGCTAAAAACAGGCTGATCATGGGCACGAGTGAGGTGATCAATGCCATATTTGTCGCCGTGGTGGTGGCCGCCGCAAAATAAGCCAGACTCTGGTTGAGCACCATACCTAGCATGGCCAAAGTCGCGAACTTAGGTAACAGCGGCAGTATCACTTGGCGCTTTTGCCACACACGACCCGCGACAAAGGGCGTTAATAGCAACATTGCAAAAAACCAACGATAAAACGCTATGGCTTCAGGATCGATAATCCCAAATGAGAGCTTGTTAACTATCGAGTTACCTGCCCAAATTAATACGGCCAACAGGGGGAACAAATACAACATGATCTTGCCTTTCGATACTGGCTTACGTGGCTGGGCATGAATGACTGAACATAAGCGACTGAGTCTACATGGCTAACTCTAAATGACTGAGCATGAGTGACTGAGAATTAGTGACTGAGAATGAGAGACTCTGCTTATGACCTAGCACTTATGCATCCAGATAATAATTGCTGGCAATTATCCATGGTCGGTTATGATATAGATATCGCTTATCAGACAAGGTCAGTTCCCCGGCGGACAGAGTGCTATGGGATAGCAAAATCGCTTGAGCGCGATTAAACCAGTGCTATTAAATCAGGATTGCTTCAGTGCGATTAAACCACTTGAGCACTATTAAACGAGAGAATGTATTGAGCTAGAAGGCTTTGAGGACAGACAAAATGCGTACGGTTTACCATCCCCTCACGGCAGAGCAAGAGCCATTTGCGGATATCTTTTTTAACTATGAAGCTTTCCTGCCTAATACGGTGACGCCCAAGCATCAACACACATGGGGACAATTGCAGTTAATCAGCGGTGGCATCATGGAATTACATGCCGCTGGGCAACGGTTTTTATCGCCGTCGCAATATGCGATTTGGGTTCCTGCGGGGATAGAGCATGAAAGTTACACTCGGCGCAGTATCCATTATTGTTCGATGAACATAGTTGTCGAGCGGGCTGCGGCGTTTCCCCTAGAGACCTGTTTGTTAGCTGTGACTCCTATTGCCCAATCGATCGTGAACGATCTGCGGGAGCGGCAAGTCCGAGTGGCAAATTCGGCGGCGGATAAGCGCCTCGTTGAGGTTTTGCTCGATCAGCTCACTATCGGCCAAGCCCTGCCGCAATTTTTGCCCACCGTTTCAGATAAACTGTTACAGCCACTGTTGCTGGCACTCGAAGCCGATCCCGCAAGTCCTAAGACCTTTAAATCTTGGGCAAGTGAATTACATACCACAGAGCGTACCTTAGCCCGTCGTTGCCAAGAAGCGCTGGGGATGAGTTTTACCGAGTTAAGGCAAAGGCATAAGTTTATCTATTCATTACAATTGCTGCGTCAGGGACTGGCTATAAAAGAGGTGGCATTAACGCTCGGCTACAACCAAACCTCACCTTATATTGTAATGTTTAAAAAGTATGCCCAGTGCTCGCCGGAGCAGTATCGCCGTCGATTATGATGGCGCATAAGTTTAGTGTGATGGCATATAAGCTTAGTGTGTTGAAAAATGACCTGTTGTTAATTCGAACGCTAGCGGATGTTGTGAGGCGATAAGCAGATAAAACCGAGAAATAAAATAGGGTGCCAAAGCATTTAGCACCCTATTTTCGGCCTATTTAAAGAGAGGATTTAAGGGTTTTTTACATTGGTGGATAAATTAGTCGGATGCTTTTTGGCGGTTCCGTTTATCCTGACGCTTCTCTTTTAAGGTTTTCATTGGCGGTTTTTTGTTTTTTTCTTTACTCATAGATATAGACTCCAAAGTGAAGGTCACTATCCGGTTCCGCGCCGCAATTCGGTTCCGATAGTTGGGCTCAATTTTTATTTCAGGCTTAAATTGAGTCGGTTTATTTATAAAGGACACATAAAACGTAATTTAACGATGAGGTGCCGAACCTAAACCTCTTAACCCCTTTGCTGTTTTACCTTAAAGCGCTGCCATGACTTAGTGTAAATAGTGGCAAAAGGCGTTAATTTCAGTGTTAAATTAATTTAATGCCTGTCTTTAATAAATAACGCGGCCAGTTAATGACTTCAAAATAACATTCCTTCTTATCCTATTATGTTGAAAGTACCGCTAGAAGCCGCCGCTAATAGCGAGTTGAAGTATGTTGTCACGGAGTAGAACACACTATATCTTTAATTACGTCATCTAAAATGGCTTAACACTTTAGTAGATTCAGTCAACATAAGTCACTAAAAGCCATTAGAAATAACGCTGCTTAAATCAGCTGGCTACTTAGCTTTTTTAGGTTTTTTCGCTAGACTGACACCTTTAATCATAAACAGCACTGGCTTGCCTAAAATACTCACTTCAGCCAGCTCGCCCTTTGACCGCCCAAGTAGGCTAACGCCTAAATCGGATATAACAGAGAAGCGTCCTGCACTGGGTTTATGCTTTGGTGGATACACGAGCTCAATTTGATACTCCTGTTGATCCTGCAGATTAACTAAGCGGATCTCCCGCCCTACAGTCACTTTATCACTCGCCGTATCATGCTTGAGTTGCTCAAGCTTGCTAATCACCCCAGCCAAAGCGGTTGGGCGCAGTGAGGCATTAAAACTGTTCTGTAAATAATAGGTTTCGGTTTTTAGAATAAAATTCTGAAATAGACCGCTAAAAAATGAATATGCCATTTCCGCCTCTGAAATAACCAAGTAAAAGTACAAGCAAAGAATTTTAAAAGAGGAATAACTGTATTCAGTGCTTATTTAACCAGAGTATTAAAGTTCTGCCGAGCGCGAGTGACGCTCGGCTTAGACTGGGAATTTGAGTGAGAAGCGGAATGATTTAGCCAAGCAGCAGGTTAAACTAAGAGTGCTAGCTAATACATGGGGAAATAGTGATGAAAATGCAGTGCTAAACATAGTTTTACATCTCCAGTCAAAAGTGTGTGTTATGGGTTGCTTTTTTAAGTGTTCAATATGGCGAATAATGTAAAGTGTTAACTAAATAAGCCATGTTTACTTGGTTGATACCATAGGCCAAGTGAAAAAATAATGCAAGCCCAACCAAGTTTATATTACTGAATATACTTATCTACAGAAATATGCATTTAACACTAAATTAACTTTGTTGGTGTTGATGCCAATCTTAGTCAATTTAATCCTAGCACGCGTAAAATAAATCGAGCACTGATGGGTTTAGCGATGAAATACCCATTAAGTAAATAGCGCACTAATTCACTAAAGTTGCTCATTCAAATAAAGTACTCATTTAATAATGTACACTCGAATAATCCCTTAGCTCGGTGATTATAAGATTTAAGTATATTTTAACGCTATGCTATGCAAGCTAACTGAATTAAGCCTTAATGTGTGCGTTTAAATGGTAAATATCGGGTATCCACTTAGGTGGTTAATCCCGCGCCTTTCAACAGTATTTTAATGCACATGGAGACGAGGAACAGGCAACTGACGCTCGTGCACCAAATGAGCACTAACCAGCCGAGTCGATAGCTGAGGGATTTAGTTGGGGTCGTCATGTTTATCTCCAGCATGTGTAAAGTTATCTAAAGTGAATTAGCGACCTAAGCCAAATTAGCTTAGGTCGCGTTTTGGGAAGCCTCTTTTACCTGAGTCATGGCTAGTGATAGCCTGCATCTTTAGTGACTTTTCCGCGGAACACGTAGTAGCTCCAAAAGGTGTAAACCAAAATCAGCGGGATGATCATCAGCGCGCCGACGAGCATAAAGCTTAAGCTGCTATCGGGTGCTGCCGCCTGCCAAAGGCTGATGTTGGGGGGAATAATGTGCGGCCAGATACTGATCCCTAGTCCACTAAAACCTAAAAAAACTAGGCATAAGGTGAGTAGAAATGGCTGATAGTTATCATCGCGGCGCAAGGATTTCATCAAGGCCCAGCCACAGGCTAATACCAGTATTGGCACTGGGGCGAAGTAGAATAAATTCGGCAAACTAAACCAGCGCAGGGCAATATTGGGCTGCACAAAAGGCGTCCATAAACTGACTAAACCTATGGTCATAAGTAAGCATAAGGTCAGTGCTCTGCCGAGTTGTTGCATGGTCGTTTTAAGCTCGCCTTGGCATTTTTTCACCAGCCAAGTCGCGCCGAGCAAAGCATAGGCCAGCATAAGACCAAATCCACAGAAGAGTGAGAAGGGCGTTAACCAATCGAAACTACCTCCGCTAAATTGCTGCTCGCTGACCGAAATACCTGAGATAAACGCCCCCAGCACTACGCCCTGTGAAAACGTGGCCGTGATAGATCCGAACATAAACGCTTTATCCCAGAATGGTTTAGCTTCTGCGCCAGACTTAAATCTAAACTCAAACGCCACGCCGCGAAATATCAGTGCCAGCAACATAATAAGCAGCGGTATGGTCAGCGCTTCGAGCACTATGGCGTAGGCGAGGGGAAAGGCACCGAGCAGGCTGGCGCCGCCGAGCACTAACCAGGTTTCATTACCATCCCAAACGGGGGCGACGGTATTGACCATAATGTCCCTGTCATCCTCGTCGTGGATAAAGGGAAACAGTATGCCGATGCCGAGATCAAAGCCATCCATCACGATATACATCAAGGTGGCAAAAATGATGATCCCGAACCAAATCAAGGGTAAATCGAATTCCATGGTGAGCCCTTAAATATGTTTAAGATTAAATAAGTAAAACTAGATTTATTGACTTTAAAATTAATGGCTTGTTGCTGCGATATCTGGCCCTTTGCGGATGAGTCGCATCATATAGCGATAACCCACACCGAAGATGCCGCAGTAACTGACAATGAAAATCCCTAGGCTGATACTCAGGTGGGTAACGCTATGGGAAGACACGGCATCTTGCGTGCGCATCAACCCTTGGATCACCCATGGTTGGCGCCCAAGTTCGGTGGTAAACCAGCCCACTAGTGTCGCGAGCAGTCCTGCAGGGCCGAGCACCAGTACAAATCGCAGAAAGTGTTTGTTGCTGTAGAGCTTGCCTTTGCGTCTGAGGTAAGCGCTCCACAGTCCGGCAAAAATCATCAATAGGCCTAAGCCGACCATGACCCTAAAACTCCAAAACACTAACAACACATTGGGTCTGTCCTCAACGGGATACTCAGTCAAGGCTGGCACTTGTTTGTTTAAATCGTGCTTTAAAATCAGGCTCGCCAGCCCTGGAATTTCAAGGCTGAAGTGGTTTTTCTCTGCGCCCATGTCAGGAATGGCAAACAAGATCAGCGGTGTGGGTTTATCGCCCTCATTACGCCAATGGCCTTCCATCGCTGCTAATTTTACAGGTTGATATTCAAGGGTATTTAAACCATGGAAGTCACCAATCACAGCTTGCAGCGGCGCGACGATTAACGCCATCCACATCGCCATAGACAACATCTTACGGATTGCTGGCGTGTCGTTACCTTTGAGTAAATGCCAAGCCGCCGATGCGCCCACAAAGAAAGCCGACGAAATAAAGGCCGCCACTGTCATATGGGCTAAACGATAGGGAAATGAAGGGTTAAACACTATCTGAAACCAATCCACAGGAATAACGCGATTGTTCACAATTTCAAAACCTTGGGGCGTCTGCATCCAGCTGTTTGAAGCTAAGATCCAGAAGGTTGAGATAATCGTGCCCGTGGCGACCATGCAAGTGGCGAAGAAATGCAGGTTTTTGCCGACCTTCTGCTGACCAAATAGCATGACCCCCAGAAACCCCGCTTCGAGGAAGAAGGCGGTAAGCACTTCATAGGTGAGTAGCGGCCCAGTCACGCTGCCCGCGAAGGCGGAAAACGCGCTCCAATGGGTACCAAATTGGTAGGCCATAACAATGCCAGAGACCACGCCCATGCCGAAGTTAATGGCAAAAATCTTCGACCAAAATAGATAGAGTTGTTGGTACACCTGATTCGCCGTTTTCAGCCATAAGCCTTCTAATACCGCTAGATAAGTGGCGAGGCCGATAGTGATGGCGGGGAAAATAATGTGAAAAGAGATGGTAAAAGCAAATTGGATCCTAGCAAGTACAGTGGCATCAAAATCAAACATAATTTCCTCGAGAGATAATAGTCTCGTTACAAAGGCATTCATTAATGCAGTGTCCACTGAACCTAATATTGGCCCAGCGGTGAAAGCTTGTGTGCCATTAGAGCATGGGATAAGCTGGCTATAACAGACACAGAATATATTGATTGAGCTATAACAGATGGCGAAGTACGAGCAGTTAGCGCAGGAATTAAAGACACGAATAGCCCAAGGCGTCTGGCAGGCGGGGGACAAGTTGCCGTCGCTGCGCCAAACCGTGGCCGATTCTGGTTTGAGTTTGATGACAGTGCTCAATGCCTATCAGCTATTGGAAAGCCAAGGTGTGATTACGGCGCAGGCAAAATCGGGCTATATCGTGGCGCCGCAGCCAGAAACCTTTCGTTATCCCGATCGCCAGCGGCAGATTTATCTCTCTGATAAAGTGGATATTAACGAGTTCGTCTTCTCTGTTTTGCAGGCGTCAAAACAGGCTGGAATAGTGCCCTTTGGCTCAGGTTTTCCCGATCCCAGTTTATTCCCGCAGCAAGCGTTGGCGCGCTCATTAGTTAAGGTCACTCGGCACATGTCGCCGTCTTTTGCCGCCGATAATTTACCGCCGGGGAATGCGGGACTGCGTAAGGCGATTTCCCAACGTTATGCCAAATTGGGTATGAGCATTTCACCCGACGAAATCATCATTACCTCGGGTGCCATGGAGGCGCTCAACTTGAGCTTAGCGACGCTGACTCAAGCGGGTGATTGGGTTGTCATTGAATCACCGACCTTTTATGGCGCGATGCAAGCCATTGAACGGCTTAAGCTTAAGGCGATTGCGGTCGCGACCGATCCACAACTGGGCATTGATCTCGAGGCGCTAGCGGAAGTGTTAAAAACCTACCCAGTGAAAGCCTGCTGGTTGATGAGTCAACATCAAAATCCGCTAGGCTGTAGCTTATCGGATACTAAAAAACAGGTGCTTTATCAGTTACTAAACGAGCATAAGGTCAGTTTAATTGAGGATGATGTTTATCAAGAGCTTTATGTCGGCTCCAGTGCGCCAAGGCCTGTAAAAGCCTTCGATACCGAAGGAAGGGTGCTGCACTGTGGCTCATTTTCTAAGTCTTTGATTGCAGGTTATCGTGTCGGCTGGGTGGCGGCGGGGCGCTATGCACCTCAGTTACAACGATTACAGTTAATGTCGACGCTATCGACCAGCGCGCCCATGCAGCTTGCTATCGCCGATTTTATTCAGTCGGCACAATATGAGCGCCATTTGAAGCAGTTACGTAAAAAGTTAGCCGATCGCAAATTGGCCATGTATCAGCTATTGCGCGCGCATCTGCCCGAGTCTGTGGGAGTTAACTTTGCACAAGGCGGCTATTTTCTTTGGTTAGCGTTGCCTGCACACATGGATGCCACACAAATTTATTCTGAGGCGATTGAGCGCGGGATCAGTATCGCTCCCGGAAATCTCTTTAGTAATCAGGTCGAGTTCCGCCATTTTATGCGCTTGAATGCCTCATACGAGTGCTCGCCAGAGATAGTCTCTGCGGTCGTGGTGCTGGCCGAACTTATCCGCAACTATTCGCGCTAACTCGTTAGGTTCGCTTTTTATATGAGCCTGTTATGTTAGCTCGCTTTGTTGTTTGGGGTTTTCGGTCAGAAGTTAAATGCTGAGGTAAAAAAGTTTTAGACTTCCAGATGTCTATCTGTTGGCTTGTTGAGTATGCACAAATCTTGTGCAATCCTTTGGGTTGGATCAAGGACAGCACTCTGTTGAAGGAAGGTAAAATGAAGCTTGAATCACTGGCATTACACTACGGTTATGAGTCAGAAGCGACCACGAAAGCGGCCGCGGTACCTATCTATCAAACCACCTCTTATACCTTCGATGATACCCAGCATGGTGCTGATTTATTTGACTTGAAAGTCGCAGGTAACATTTATACGCGGATCATGAATCCTACTACTAGCGTGCTAGAGCAACGTCTGGCAGCCATTGAAGGCGGCATAGGTGCGCTGGCCGTGGCATCGGGTATGGCGGCGATTACCTATGCGATTCAAGCCCTGACTCAAGTTGGCGATAATATTGTCAGCACCAGTCAGCTCTATGGCGGCACTTACAATTTGTTTGCCCATACGCTGCCGCGCCAAGGCGTAGAAGTGCGTATGGCGGCCTTCGATGATTTTGAAGGCCTCGATGAGCTGATCGACGACAAAACTAAGGCCTTGTTCTGCGAATCAATTGGTAATCCGGCGGGCAATATTGTTAATTTACAACGTTTAGCCGAGATTGCCCATAAGCATGGCGTGCCTTTAATTGTCGATAATACGGTCGCAACCCCAGTGTTATGTCGCCCGTTTGAGCATGGCGCCGATATCGTGATCCACTCTTTAACCAAATACATTGGTGGCCATGGCACGACGATTGGCGGGGTGATTATCGATTCAGGCAAGTTTGATTGGGTCGCCAATAAGGAAAGATTTGCCTTACTCAACCAAGCCGATCCTTCTTATCACGGCGTGGTTTATACCGAAGCCTTTGGTCCTGCGGCATTTATTGGTCGTTGCCGTGTGGTACCGCTGCGTAATACCGGCGCCGCACTGTCACCGCACAGTGCATTTTTACTGTTGCAAGGCCTTGAAACCTTAAGCCTTAGAATGGAGCGCCATTGCTCGAACGCGCTAGCATTAGCCGAATATTTGGTGTTACATCCGGCGGTGAGTTGGGTGAACTACGGCGCGTTGCCGAGCAGCCCTTATCAGGATAATTGCCACAAGATCACTGGCGGAAAAGCCTCTGGGATCATTAGCTTTGGGATTAAAGCGGCCACGCCTGAAGAGGGTAAAATTGCCGGCGGACGTTTTATCGATGCGCTGCAGATGATCCTGCGTTTAGTGAACATCGGCGATGCGAAATCCTTGGCCTGTCACCCTGCGAGTACCACGCACAGGCAGCTCGATGCCGATGAACTGGCACGGGCGGGCGTGTCAGAAGATCTTATCCGTATCTCGGTTGGGATTGAGCATATTGACGACATCATTAATGATGTGGCGCAGGCGCTCGATAAGGCACTGGTGAGCAAGTAGTTCTTATTAAGTAGCCCATATCGAATAGCAGATACCTCATCAATTTATTAAATCATTAACAGTAAAAAGCCGCCATCGATTCAATTCGATGGCGGTTTTTTTAGTGCTTTAAAAACGATGTTAATCTTGCTGCAATCGATTTCTCGCCTTCTGATAGAAGTAAGACACTGTCAGCAAAATAACCCCGATCAGCATAAAAGCAATGACCTTTTGCACTAGCTCGAAGGACGCCATATCCAGTAATAGCACCTTGAGGGTCGATAGGATAAATAGCCCTGCGGCGAGGCGGATCATATCGGCATTTTGTGGTTTTAAGCTGATAAACATCAACACACTGCCATGGATAACTAATAAAATCGCGCTGAGTGGGGCGGCAATCATGTTATCGAAACTATAACTCCACATGAAGTAACTCAAGGCAAGTAACAGATGCCAACCCCACTTAAGTCCTTGTAATGGCATGATACGTCTATGCAAGCGTATTGCTGCGCCGTGCTGCAAGATAAGCCTTGCTAGGAGTGCCAGCGATAAAAACTCGATTAACACAAACGAGGCATTATCACGATTAAGCCCAAGCGTGATCTCAAAATGCAACATGATGGGCAACAGGGCTAAGCCTAACGTTAGGCCGTAGGCGAGATGGTAGCTTTCCTTTATTGCGGCTTGAATTTCGGCGACTAGGATTAATTTCATGCTATGTGAGGCTTGGCTTACAGGCCTTTGGCTTACACCTCTTTGGATAAGCAAGGCAAAATAACCACTTAAGGCTAGCGCTGTCATCGCTATTCCTACTAGCTCTGAATGATTAAAGCCATAAACGATCACGGCCAATACCAGTGCAAAGTAATAAGGGCTCAGTTGCCATTGTAGCTGCAGCAAGGGGCGCCATGTCTCGGGTAATTGGCGATAACTAAGCAGGGTGAAGCCCATAAACAGGGCGCCAACGGTCAGCGCCGCGAGTCCTTGCCAAACGTGAATAAGACATAGCGAGGCGGTCATCATAACCGCTAGCCAAGTGAGGATTTTGGCCTCTATGTTCAAACTCTTATGCTTAACAAAATAGGCTAAACCTAGGCTCATAAAGGTGCTCAGCCAAAGGGCGATAGCGGTATATTCCCAATAGTTGCGGATAACTTTGGGCAGTAAAATAAGCGGCAGCAGCAAGTAACAGCAGATTTGCACGCTGTAAGCGGCTTTAGCAAATAGGGCATCTTTATAGTGGCGGCGATACCAATAATGGGCCAAAAGTAAGGCGGTAAATAACTCAATCCGTGCCAGTTTTGCCATGAGCGGCTGGGCGCTAAAGCTAAAACTGTCCGCGAGTGTTATGCCTTCAACGACCTTAAAGAGCAGCGGTAATAGCAAGATCCAAGCGGCAAATTCGCTGATAACGAGTTTGTCCTTTGCGCTTAAATACAGCAGTAATAGGCTGACCAGTGGCAAAATGGCGAGGTAGTAATCGCTGCTCAAAAGGTAAGCCGCGAGGATAATTGTCGCCACATAAAAACCGCTTAATAGTTCTTTTAGTATTCTGCAAAGCTGATGTTCTAACGCAGAAAGTGGCGCATGGGTGAATGTTAATAGTCGAATGGCAAAGACTAAGGCGGCGCAACTTAAGGCCAGCGCTATCAGCGAAAAGCCAAAGGCCGACAAAGGTGAAATCGCTAAGGCATCTAACATGCTGGATTCTAACAGTGCCATACTATCTAGCACGCTAAACGCATTCAATCCTAAACCCATCAGCAGTAATACATAGGCTTCGGCGCGCACTGAAACCAGCTCTTCCTTGGTGCCAATCCATAGCAGTAATAAGGCTTCGAGCAGTAAGACTAAGCCGAGGAAATCATGGCTGAGTAAATACAGCGCCGCGAATCCGGCAAAACTTCCAGCAAAGACTAACAATAAGCCGCTGCGGGCTTTTTCTAAGCGGCTTTTTAGCTGCCAATAGAGGGCTGCACAAATCAGAGCGTTGGCTGCAAAAATTTCCCCTGCTAACTCAGTAAATTGCGTTAATTCGAATAGCACAAAGGCGAGCAATGCTATCGGAAGGGCGAGTATTCGATGGCTCAGCGTATTGCTTGGTTGTTTATCTTGATGGGTAAATTGATGGGGAAATATTAGGCCGGTGATGCCGTAGAGATAAAAGGTCGCATTAATACTGATAAGCGCCAGCAGACTGCCGCCGCCAAAGTCGGTGAGTGGCAATGGCACAAAATAACTAAAGGCTTCGATGCAGCCAATGTGCAGCAGGGCGGTGATTTCCACTAATAGCGGCCACTTTAACTTACGACTCTGGGCAAGGGCGCCGGCACCAATAAGCAGTAAATAAGGAGGATACAGTAGCGGCGCATAGCTTTGGGATAACAGCATCATAGGCGCGGTCGAGCCGCCGACTAAGGCAATGACGGCAATGACTTTGGCATCTAAGCGCATTGACAGGCCATAACCTGCCAAAGTGATCAATAACAGTAAGATAAAACTCGCGCTATTGGGGATGATTTCAAAATATGGCCCAATAAAGTAAGCGCAGAGAAAGTTTAGGATAAGGCCTAATCCGACTATCCCTGAGCCAAAGTCCGCCATGCCCGCGCGTTTTTGGCGAATAAAAATCCCGCCGGCTATGATAGCGTTCGCACTGGCAAACCCGAGTAGGGCTTTGCCCAGTTCAGAGAACCAATGGTTGATGGAATATTGCAGTAAATAACCAAAGCCTAAGGTCAGGGTGATGATCCCTGCAACTGTCATCAAGAAGACTGGCCCTAATCCCTTAGCTTGATAATGATGGTAGAAGGATTTGATTTGTTCGGTAATTGCGCCAAAGGGCGCCATGATGGCCGCTAATCCTTGGGATAGCAGATCATCAAATTGACTCGCCACTTGCACGCTTGCCTGTAATTTGACTTCATCACTCAGTTGTTGGCCCTGCGCCTGGTATTCGGTTTTAGCGACTTGTTCTGCTGAGGTATTTTTTGTGTTTCTTTGCCAAGGGTCTCCTTGCACAGCGTTTTGCTGCCATGGGTTGGGTTCTGCAGTAACTGGCTCTACGGGAGCGGACTCAAGGATTGGTGTGTGTGCCGCATAGGTTAATGTAGGCGCGTTATCGGCGGCGGGGACCACTGCCGCAATCGATGCAGCACCCGCTGTCATACTATCTGCCGCCATACTAAGACTGGTGTCAGAGGCGTCTTCAGTCGCAATTTGCTGACTTAAGGTATCGAGCTTAGTTGAAAATTCTGCCAACTGACGGCTGAGCGAAGATTGCTGCGATAAATGCAGCGACTGTAATTGTGCCAGCTCAGCTTTTAGTTGTGCGACGTCATCCTTTAACGGCATATCTCAATCCTAGTTAAGTGCCTAATAGCTTAAAAACATTCAGCGCTTAAGAATTTAAGGGCTTAAGCACCTTTGCAATTGGATTGTACTTGCGGCAGGGGATTTCGGCTAGCCATAGCGAGTGTCACAAAGTGCTGATAGTGGAGTAGATCAAAATGTTAGCGGGTGCAGTTTAACAAAGAGCCAGACATTGCTGGCCCTGATTAAAGTACTCATTAGTGGCAGGAATTAGCGGCAGAATTATTTCTTTTGCGCCTGCAGGATCACAAATTTACCGTTGGAGGCGACTGTGGTGCAGTTTTTAAATAAGCGCTGTAATTTCACATGGTAAGCCAGATGGCGGTTGCCGACGATATGTAAAATACCTCCGTCTTTTAAGCGGCGGCGAGCATCTAAAAACATCTGCCACGCGATATGATCGGTAATGGCTTCGCCTTGATGGAAGGGCGGATTACATAGCACCAGATCCGGTTGCACTTCTTCTGGCAGATGCGTCATGCAGTCGTCCCAATAGAAGTGGCCTTTATCTGCAGGCAATTGATTACGTGCCCAGTTTGCCTTGGCTGATGCGACCGCCATTTCAGAATCGTCGATAAAGTGGATATCAGCTTCTGGGAATAACTGAGCGGTTCGCAGTCCCAGCACGCCATTGCCACAGCCGAGATCGACAATCGACTTAAAATCCCCTTTCGGCAGATTTTCTAGCATGATGCGTGCGCCAATATCGAGTTTATTGGCGGCAAACACATTACTTAAGTTGCTGATCTCAAGTTGATATTCAGGTACGGTCCAAGTCACTTCTTTGGCTAATGGTCTGGATTTACCATCACTGACACAGGTAATTACTCGGGTGTTTTTCCACGCTAAACTAGCGCTTGCTGGGCCTAAATGCTTAGCAAAGACATCGAGCAAGGCGCCATTAATCGATTTGGCTTTGGCTGCCACTAATATGCGAGTGCCAGTGGGTAACACTTGCGATAAGCGTGTTAGCTGGTGGGCAAAGTAGCTTAAGTTCTTAGGCAACTTCATCAATACTAAGGCTAAGTTTTCTGGCAAGGTATCGCGGCTGGTAAACCATTGCAGATTATCCAGCGGCAACTGATTGCGGCCATGGTTTTGTTCTGTGCCTAAAAAGCTGGTTCTGGCATCGGTTTCAACACACAGTGGCCAACTTGGATTCAGTTTCGATACACCACAGCTTAAGGCGCCGAAACTGTCGTTGATAATGGCGGTTGGCACGGCGGCTTGCTCTGACTCAATAAGGCTTTTGAGTAAGTGTTCATCGGCGGCATCCCAAGCTTGAAGATTAGATTCCTGCTGAGCTGGATACCGTAAAAGTTCGAGTTCAACACCCGCTACTGAAAATTGTGTTGTCATGTGCCACACTGCGCCAATAAATTAAGGCGCAGATTATCGCAGATTTCATGGCGCAGTGCGACGGCTCAGCATCAAGAGCGAATGTTAGCCCTGCCATGGACGAAGCGGCAAGCAAACGGATCGATAGTTGCGGGGGACAAGTAGGTTGATGGCTAAAGATAATGAGCGGCGTGACAACCAAGGTTACGATTTGTTTTCTGAGCTTGATGATGACGCGGGTCTTGATTTACAGCTAAGTTTGAACCTTACCGATCACGGTTTGAACAAGACTGGACAACCCATACCGCCCATCACCTTAGTGCGGGGTTATCTTAATGCTGAGCAGCAACTTGCGTTGATGACAGAAGCGCAGACTTATCCCTTAAGCCGCCCTGAAATCCAAGTATTTGGTCAGTTTCACGCAATTCCTCGCCAGCAAGTGTGGTTTGGCGATTTGGGCTGTGACTATTTATATTCAGGACTGTTTATCCGCGCCTTATCTTGGCCTAAATATGCCCAGAAGTTGAGGGATAAGTTAGCGCGGGATTATGGCTTGGCCAGCAATGGTGTATTAGTCAATCGCTACGCCGATGGTAAAGATTGTATGGGCGCCCATAGCGATGATGAACCGGAAATTGCCCGTGGCAGCCATATTGCTTCTATTAGCTTAGGCGCCACGCGGGATTTTGTGCTTAAGCATAAACATAGCCAAACCAAGCACTGCATCAGTTTGCACAGCGGTGATCTGCTAATCATGCACTGGCCTATGCAAAACGATTGGCTGCACAGCTTACCTAAACGTTTGAAAGTAAAAGAGCCCCGTTGGAACTATACCTTTAGACAACTCATCGTTAATTTCCATGGCTAAATGCCCGTTGTTAAATGCCTACTGTTAACTGCTTGTGGTTGCGAACTGCCTGCCAAATAAGGTGAGATATCATGTGGTCGCAGAGCAGCAAACCGAATAAGTGAATTTGATCTTTTCCACCTGAAGCAGTACTCTGCGGCCACTGGATTTCACCATTCTGAGACTCGAATATGTCCAATACTCATGCGCAGGGCACAGTGGCTAACACTATCACGCAGAAGTTAACTGAAGGCTTCTCGCCAACTCACTTAGAAGTGATCAACGAAAGTAATCGTCACCATGTGCCACCGAATTCGGAAACCCATTTCAAAGTTGTGCTCGTGAGTGAGCAGTTTGATGGTTTACGTCTCTTGGCACGGCATCGATTGGTTAATACTCACTTAGCCCATGAGCTAGCGAATGGCGTGCATGCCTTGTCGATTCACACATTCACTCAAAGTGAATGGGATGCGAATGTACAAGTGCCTAATACGCCAAATTGTCGCGGTTAATTCATCGCTTTCTAATACTTTTAGCTTGGATTTCAAAGCCACTCTCCATAGAGTGGTTTTTTGTTTTAGGTCAAACTAAGGCCATTTTCTGGTTTTACCCCTCGAGTTTCTGGTTTCCCTCACTGTGTTTCTGTGTTAACAATATGTTTTATTTTAAGGGGTTGAGTGGTGCGATTGCGGAGCTCTGTCCTGAGTGCATGTTCACGTCTATTGGCACTATGGGTTCGTTTTATTTCAGGGAGAGTATTAAAATGCGTAAGTTTGGGAGTGTGCTCGTCTTAATGCTGCTGATGGGGCTGAGCGGTTGTAACCCCGTAGCCAGTGATGCGCAAAACGTAGCCGTTTCCCATGCCGCAACGGATGATCCTCAAGCTATCCCCGCAATTGAATGGCGCCTTGCAACCTCTTGGCCCAAAAACTTCCCCGGTTTAGGTATGGCACCTGAGCGTTTTGCGCATTTAGTCGATGACATGTCTAACGGTCGGTTAAAAATTCAGGTTTTTGGCGCGGGGGAATTGATGCCAGCGTTTGCCATCTTTGATGGCGTGAGTCAGGGAAAAATTCAAATGGCCCATGCCGCTTCTTATTACTGGAAAGGTAAGGCGCCCGCTGCGCAGTTTTTTTCATCGATTCCCTTTGGTATGACAGCGCAAGAAATGAACGGCTGGCTTCACTACGGCGGTGGCATGGCATTGTGGGAAGAAGTGTATCGCCCCTTTGGCATCATTCCCCTCGCGGGTGGCAATACGGGCATGCAAATGGGCGGCTGGTTCAATAAACCCATCAATACCATTGCTGACTTTAAGGGATTGAAGATCCGCATGCCGGGCTTGGGCGGCGAAGTCTTAAAGCGTGTTGGCGCTATACCTGTGAATATGGCGGGGCGTGAACTCTATGGTGCCCTGCAAACGGGCTCGATTGATGCGGCAGAGTGGGTGGGGCCATTGAACGACCTTGCTTTTGGTCTACATAAAGTGGCGAAGTATTACTATTACCCAGGTTGGCATGAGCCGGGTTCCAATATGGAATTTTTGATTAATAAAACTGCCTTCGAGAGTTTACCTCAAGATTTACAAGCCATAGTCAGAGTCGCGGCGAGAGCGATTAACCAAGATATGCTCGATGAATACACTACCCGCAATGTGACGGCCCTTGAAACCTTAGTGAATGATGAAGGGGTAGTGCTTAAAGCATTTCCACCGAAAGTGTTGTTGGAACTTGAGAAAATCTCTAAGCAAGTGATTGAAGAACAAGCCAATCAAGATCCTTTGATGCGCAAAGTGTACGCCGCCTATCACGCCTACGAGCAAGGTGTACGCCAGTATCATAAAATATCTGAGGATGCTTACAGCCAGCAGCGTCAACACTAAATGCGGGGTGTTTTTAGCACTGACTGTCACATTAATCGCTGATTTATATGAGATGATTTCATCTTAAATTATCTTGTTATCGGCGTAATTCATTTGGTGTTATGCTTGCAAGCCATAAATAGACAGTTACAGTGGCGTTGATGTCGCCCTGAGAATTTGGAGATCCCTATGCCATTACTTGATAGTTTTACCGTCGATCATACTCGAATGAATGCCCCAGCGGTTCGTGTTGCTAAGCATATGAGCACGCCAAAGGGCGATGCGATTACGGTATTCGATCTACGTTTTTGCGCACCGAATAAAGATATTCTCAGTGAGCGTGGTATTCACACTCTGGAGCATTTATTCGCTGGCTTTATGCGTGACCATTTAAATGGTAGCAATGTTGAGATCATCGATATTTCGCCAATGGGATGTCGTACCGGCTTTTATATGAGTTTGATTGGAGAGCCGACTGAACGCCAAGTGGCCGATGCGTGGTTAGCTGCGATGGAAGATGTGCTGAAAGTGGTTGAGCAGTCTGAAATCCCTGAGCTGAACGAATACCAATGCGGTACGTATGAGATGCATTCGTTAGAGCAGGCACAAGATATCGCCCGTAATATTATTGCGGCTGGCGTGAGTGTGAATCGCAATGATGATTTGAAATTAAGCGACGAAATTCTAGGTAATCTGTAACGGTTTGCACTCTTACTTGTATAAGAGTGCTTAGCCAGTAAATTCAGTTTCCTGAAGTTAATGAGAGAAAGCGACGAGAGTCGCTTTTTTTTTCAAACAAATTCAGCTATTTTACAAGTTAATAACAAAAAACACCGTACGCTAACAAAATTTTTGGGAGCTTGGTATGCCTAGTCGTTACTTCACAGTATCACTCTGTGCAATTTCTGTATCTCTTGCCTGTTCTAACACAACGTTCGCCGATGATTTCCACAGTCAAATGCTTGAACTGAATCAGCTCAATGACACATTCCACTCCACTGCTGACAGTTTAGCCTTAGGCCAGTTAACGGCTTTGACGGTTTTACCTGCGGATCTTAACGGAAATCCAGCAAGCATTAGTATGCGCAGCGCGAGTCAAGGCGTGGCCGTATTGCAAGATAGAGTGTATTTCTCACCTGCGCCTTATTCTGCACCGCAATTACAACTATTACCCAATCTGCTGCAACAACAGAGTGTCACTGTCACGCCAATGGCGAATATGGCTGTCGGTGGGCAAGGGGCGTTTGGGGTGGTGAGTTATCAAACCTTACCTGTAGCCGAGCAAGCGGAAAACAGTAAGGTAACGCTCGAAGGCAATACGGATGCTGACTACAGTGTCGATGTGAATTGGGGCGTGAAGCAAAAAGAATACGGCATGATACTCGCGGTTAACTACAGCGATGGTAGCGGCGCCGAGCACTTGCTCAATGGCCAAGATACTGACCGTCAAACCACTGATATCTTATTTAAAATCAACGCTGCGAGTTTACTCGGCGCCAGAAGTCCACAGGTGACTGAGTTTACCTACCAGTTCCTCGATGATGATAGCTATCGCTCCCAACTCGGCTTAACGCAGGCCGATTGGCAACAAGACCCGATGAGTTTGTATTCGGCCACGGCGGCAGATAAGCATCAAGGGCGACACCATAAGTATCAACTATCGCACCAAGTTGCGCTTAGTGGTGGGCATAAGGTTATCACTGACTTTTACTATCAATCCTATTCGCAGCAATTAAATCAACTCAATCAATTTGATGGGCAAATGCTCGATACCCAGAGTTTAGCAGCGCTGGCCGCATTTGAACGGCAGCCGACAGTCGATGGCGTCGCGGTCGCTTCGTTACAACAAGACAACGATTTTAGCTCCTTTGGGGTACAAACTGAGTCCGTGAATCAATATGGCGCCCATCAAATTAGTTTGAGTGCCCGTTACCATACGGATAAAGCTGAGATGCACCTTGGTGAACAGCAAAGTCTATGGCAGCAGGACTTGAGTCTAATGAGTGATGCGCCCGATGCGCTGTTGGCTTATACCGATGATGCGACCGCATTCACCTCGGCCATTGATTCCTTGTTTAATTGGGACGGATTGCAGCTCAAACTCGCGCTTGCCTATGAAAAAGTGGACGTCAATCGCGAGGTCAATCTAGCCTACGCCGGACTCGAAGCTGTGGATTTTTCTGATAGCGATTGGATGCCACAGCTTGGCGTTTTATATCATGCTGGAGATTGGCGCTTGAGTGCAGATATTCGACGCTCCTGGACCGCCGCGAGTGCGGGGAATCTTGAGCAAGAAGCGCAAGTGTCGCTGCAATATCAAGTCAGCGCCCAATATGCTAGCGAGCATTTTAGTGCTGATATTAAAACCTACGTTCAAGATTTTGATAACCTACATGTCAATTGCGATGCTTATACCCAATGCGCCGACAGCCGTTTGTGGGTTCAAGGTAATGTCGTGGATGTGCAGACCAAAGGGGTTGAGCTGAATCTTGGCTATCAGTGGGATCTGGGCAGTGTGCAGTTGCCTTTAGCTGTGAATTATCAGTATTCGAATGCTGAGTATCAAACCAATAGCTGCAACGAAATCCAAGGCTGCGTCGTGGCTGGCGATAGGGTGGCCTGGTTACCTGAGCAGCAACTGCAGTTGAGTGCAGGGATGAAATATGCCGAATATGAACTGAACGCGAATGTCTTTTATCAATCGGAGCGGGAAATGGGCCAATTTGGCGCCGAATTACAGCCTGTCGCTGCACAATGGCGGGTAGATTTAGCGGCGAATTATCATTTTAACCGTCACCATGAGATTTATTTTCGGATAGAAAACCTCTTAGATGAGACATTAGTCACGACAGCATCAAATAGCGGAATTCGATCGGAAAATGGACGTATTAGCTATTTAGGTTATCAATGGCGCTTTTAAGTTGAACTTTATTTCGTTTGAATTTAAATCAATTGAAACAAATAAGATCGATTTAAGCCGTGTTTAGTGGATGTTTCGACTTTTTGCTAAATTAAATCTTTAATTATTAATGCTATAGTACCCAGTGGCCGTAATATTCTCTCTTTCTGATCCGTCACTAGGTCGGAAGGCGAACGCTGTAGCGCATGATTCTTTTCAATCCATTTTTTAGGTTTGAAATCACCTATAATTTTCGTGGCGATGCCAAGTCAATTGGGGTAAAATGCGCGCGACCAGCGTGATTGCGATCGCATTTCTGTGATAAATCTGCGCTAGCTCAATGCAGTAGGTTTTGTTTAAAACCTAAGTATTTAGCAGGAACGCGGCGCATTGTCTTTCCTTCAAACGTAGTGCTTGTGGATATGATTACAATTAAGAAAGGATTGGAACTGCCTATAGCAGGCGGACCAGAGCAAGTTATCCATAATGGCCCAGCCATTAAACATGTAGCTACTTTGGGTGAAGAGTATATTGGCTTACGTCCAACGATGAAAATCAAAGTGGGCGATAAAGTACAAAAAGGCCAGGTTCTTTTTGAAGATAAGAAGAATTTAGGCGTTAAATATACGGCTTTAGCCAGTGGTACTATATTAGACATTAACCGGGGCGCCCAGCGTGTTCTGCAGTCTGTTGTCATTGCAGTGGAAGGAAACGAAAGCGTTGCCTTTGCTAAATATGATGCCACTGCACTCGATACGCTCGACTCGCAGTTAGTCCGTGACAATCTGATCGAATCAGGTTTATGGACTGCATTGCGTACTCGTCCTTTTAGCAAAGTTCCTGCTGTAGACTCTTCTGCTGCTGGTATTTTTGTAACCGCAATAGATACTCAACCTCTTGCCGCTGATCCCGTTGTGGTGATCCGTGAGCATAAAGAAGATTTTGCTAATGGTCTTAAGGTCTTAGCAAGACTTACTGACGGTAAAGTTTACCTTTGTAAAGCGCCTGGCGCTGATATTCCTGCCGCAAACGCCCAAGTTGAAGAATTTGCTGGTGTGCACCCTGCAGGATTAGTCGGTACTCATATTCACTTCTTATTGTCTGCCTCTGCAAAACGTACCGTTTGGCATATTGGTTACCAAGATGTAATAGCAATTGGTCAGCTATTTACGACGGGTGAACTCAATACCGAACGTGTTATTGCGATCGCAGGCCCTAAAGCGGCTAAGCCAAGACTCGTACGCACTGTTGTGGGCGCGAGTATGACTGAATTAACCGCAGGTGAAGCCTTAGATGGTAATGTTCGTCTGATTTCAGGCTCTGTTCTGAATGGTCGTACAGCCGTTGGCCCACAAGGGTATTTAGGTCGTTACCATGTTCAAGTAAGTCTGTTAGAAGAAGGTACAGAGAAAGAATTTTTAGGCTGGGTATTACCAGGCTCAGACAAATATTCTATCACTCGTGCATTCTTAGGACATCTTGCTCCTTCTCGTCTGTTCAGTATGACGACCAGTACAGGTGGTTCAGACCGTGCTATGGTGCCAATTGGTAACTATGAGCGTGTAATGCCATTGGACATTCTTCCTACTATGTTGTTGCGTGACTTGATTTCAGGTGACTTTGACGGTGCTGCCACTTTAGGCGCGTTAGAGTTAGATGAAGAAGATCTCGCACTGTGTACGTTCGTATGTCCAGGCAAGTATGACTACGGTTCATATCTGCGTGACTGTTTAGATACGATCGAGAGGGAAGGCTAATGAGCTTGAAAGATTTTTTCGAACGTATTGAACCCGACTTTGAAAAAGGCGGTAAATACGAAAAGTTTTATGCCCTATTCGAAGCGGCATACACGATTTTTTATACCCCAGGTAAAGTGAACAAGGGCAAAACCCACGTTCGCGATAACCTCGACCTAAAACGTATGATGATTACGGTTTGGGCTTGTGCTTTCCCAGCGATGTTCGTGGGTATGTATAACGTAGGTTTACAAGCTCAATTAGCTTTAGTGGCTGGTTTTGCTACCCCTGACGTATGGCAAATGAGCTTGTTCAGCATGTTCGGTACCGAACTGACGGCAAACTCTGGCTGGCCTGCGCTAATGTGGTATGGCGCCTGTTTCTTCCTACCTATCTACGCGGTGACCTTTGCCGTCGGTGGTATCTGGGAAGTGCTGTTTGCCTCTATCCGCGGTCATGAAGTCAACGAAGGTTTCTTCGTTACCTCTATCCTGTTCGCTTTAACGCTGCCAGCAACTATCCCATTATGGATGGTGGCGCTGGGTATCACCTTCGGTGTGGTCGTGGCGAAAGAAGTGTTCGGTGGTACAGGGCGTAACTTCTTAAACCCAGCGCTAGCGGGTCGTGCCTTCCTGTTCTTCGCTTATCCGTTGAACATGTCGGGTGATACCTCATGGGTTGTGGCTGACGGCTACTCAGGTGCGACTGCACTGAGCCAAGCAGCAGCGGGCACATTAGATTATGCAATTAACCAAAACTGGTGGGATTCGTTCTTCGGATTCATTCCTGGTTCTGTTGGTGAAGTGTCTACATTAGCGATTCTGTTAGGTGGTTTGGTCATCATCTACACCCGTATCGCTTCATGGCGCATTGTTGGCGGTGTAATGGTCGGTATGATTGCCATTTCTACTCTGCTTAACTTTGTCGGTAGCGACACTAACCCAATGTTTGCAATGCCTTGGTACTGGCACTTAGTGTTAGGTGGTTTTGCGTTTGGCATGATGTTTATGGCGACAGACCCTGTGTCAGCGTCATTCACTAACCAAGCTAAATGGGCATACGGTATCTTGATCGGTGCAATGGCTGTGTTTATCCGCGTGATTAACCCTGCATTCCCTGAAGGCATGATGTTGGCAATTCTGTTTGCTAACTTGTTCGCGCCATTGTTCGACCACTTCGTGGTTCAGGCAAATATCAAGCGGAGGATTGCCCGTGGCTAGTAATAAAGATTCGTTCGGCAGAACCTTATTTATCGTCGTTGGCCTATGTCTGATTTGTGCGATATTTGTGTCTACTGCAGCAGTGTTACTGAGACCGACTCAAGCAGAAAATAAACTGCTCGATAAGCAAAAGTACATTCTGGAAGCCGCTGGTCTTATCGATACTAAAGCTGGCAAGGTCACCAAAGCGCAAATTCTGGATACTTACGGCAAACACATCGAAGCTAAATTGGTCGATTTAAAAACGGGTGCTTGGGTTGATGGTGTTAATGCTGACACTTTTGATCAACGTAAAGCGTCTCGTGATGTGAAAACCTCATTTGTACCTGAGAACGACATTGCTTCAGTGAAACGTGTAGCGGATAACGCTGTGGTTTATCTTGTTCGTGATGAACAAGGCAAATTAACGAGTGTGATCCTGCCAATCCATGGTTATGGCCTTTGGTCTACTATGTATGCCTTCCTTGCTATGGATGCTGATCTAAACACAGTGCAAAGCTTAGTCTACTATGAGCAAGGCGAAACGCCGGGCTTAGGTGGCGAAGTGCAAAATGCTCAGTGGAAAGCGAAATGGCATGGCAAAAAGTTATTTGATGAGCAAGGTAACATTGCTATCAGCGTAACTAAAAACCCAGCTGTTGCTAGCACTGAATACGGTGTAGACGCATTATCTGGCGCAACCTTAACGAGTAATGGTGTGCAACATTCACTGACATTCTGGTTAGGGAAAGAAGGTTTTGCGAGTTTCATTGAAAAAGCACGCAATGGAGGTCTCAACTAATGTCTGACGCTAAAGAACTGAAACAGGTTCTGACCGGACCTATAGTCAACAACAACCCGATTGCTTTACAAGTACTTGGTGTATGTAGTGCATTAGCGGTAACGAGCAAGCTCGAAACTGCACTGGTAATGGCGTTGGCGTTAACTGCGGTAACCGCGTTTTCGAACCTGTTTATCTCAATGATCCGTAATCATATTCCAAGCAGTGTGCGTATTATCGTACAGATGACCATTATTGCCTCTTTGGTAATCGTGGTTGACCAATTGCTGCAGGCTTATGCTTATCAGATCTCTAAGCAGCTGTCGGTATTCGTCGGTCTGATTATTACGAACTGTATCGTAATGGGTCGTGCCGAAGCTTACGCGATGAAAACACCGCCAATGATGAGCTTTATGGATGGTATCGGTAACGGTTTAGGTTACGGTGCAATTCTGTTAGCTGTTGGCTTCGTACGTGAACTGTTTGGTAACGGTTCTCTGTTCGGTGTTGAAATCCTGCACAAGATCTCTGATGGCGGCTGGTACCAACCAAACGGTCTGCTACTACTGCCTCCGAGTGCGTTCTTCCTGATCGGTGTTTTGATTTGGATTATTCGTACCTATAAGCCAGAGCAAGTTGAAGCAAAAGGGTAAGTGCGATGGAACATTATATTAGCCTGTTAATTCGCTCTGTTTTCATTGAAAACATGGCACTGGCCTTCTTCCTAGGTATGTGTACTTTCTTGGCTGTGTCTAAGAAAGTCACTACAGCCATGGGCCTAGGGATTGCGGTAGTTGTAGTGTTAACTATCTCTGTCCCAGCAAACCAAGTTATATATCAAGGGCTGCTAGCTCCTGGTGCACTTGCTTGGGCTGGCGCACCTGAAGCTGACTTAAGCTTCTTGAAATTCATTACCTTTATCGGTGTGATTGCGGCTTTGGTTCAAATTCTGGAAATGGCACTGGACAAGTACTTTCCACCTTTGTACAACGCATTAGGTATTTTCTTACCTTTGATCACAGTGAACTGCGCGATTTTTGGTGCGGTATCATTCATGGTTGAGCGTGACTACAAGTTAGGCGAGAGTGTGGTGTTTGGTTTCGGCTCAGGAGTGGGTTGGGCATTAGCTATCGTATTGATGGCCGGTATCCGTGAGAAGCTGAAGTATGCCGACGTGCCTAACGGCCTACGTGGTTTAGGGATTACCTTTATCACCGCTGGTTTGATGGCCTTAGGTTTCATGTCGTTTTCTGGTGTGTCTCTGTAAGAGACACATAACGGCTTCTTGAATTGGACCTTCTAAGGATAAGTTAATGGATATTCTTGGTATTTTTAAATCTACTCCGCTCGAGGTTTACCTCGGTGTGAGTATGTTTACTGCTATTGTCCTCATCTTGGTATTAGTGATTTTATTCGCTAAGTCTAAGTTAGTGGCTAGTGGTGACATCACGATCGGCATTAATGACGATCCTGAAAAAGCGATTACAACCGGTGCGGGCGGTAAGTTGTTAGGCGTTTTGGCTAACAGCGGTATCTTCGTATCGAGTGCGTGTGGTGGCGGTGGCTCATGTGGCCAATGCCGCGTGGTGATTAAGTCTGGCGGCGGCGATATTCTGCCCACGGAACTTGACCACATCAGCAAAGGTGATGCCCGTAAAGGTTGTCGTCTTTCTTGTCAGGTTAACGTTAAGAACGATATGGAAATCGAGCTTGACGAAGAAATCTTCGGTATCAAGAAATGGGAATGTGAAGTTATCTCTAACGATAACAAAGCCACTTTCATTAAAGAACTGAAGCTGCAAATCCCTGATGGCGAATCTGTACCATTCCGTGCTGGCGGTTATATTCAAATCGAAGCACCTGCTCACCATGTTAAATATGCAGATTTCGATGTACCTGCACAATACCGTGGCGACTGGGAACACTTCGGTTTCTTCAATCTTGAATCTAAGGTTGATGAAGAAACTATCCGTGCATACTCAATGGCTAACTACCCAGAAGAGTTCGGTATTATCATGCTGAACGTGCGTATTGCTACGCCTCCACCACGTAACCTGACTCTGCCTTGCGGTAAGATGTCATCTTATATTTGGAGCTTAAAAGCTGGCGATAAAGTGACAATTTCTGGCCCATTCGGTGAATTCTTCGCGAAAGATACCGATGCAGAAATGGTGTTTATTGGCGGTGGTGCGGGTATGGCGCCAATGCGTTCACATATCTTCGACCAACTGAAGCGTCTTCACTCTAAACGTAAGATGAGCTTCTGGTACGGTGCACGTTCTAAACGTGAAATGTTCTACGTAGAAGATTTCGACGGCCTTGCGGCTGAGAATGATAACTTCGTATGGCATGTGGCACTTTCAGATCCTCAACCAGAGGATAACTGGGATGGTTACACAGGTTTTATTCATAACGTATTGTATGAAAACTATCTGAAAAACCATGATGCACCAGAAGATTGTGAGTTCTACATGTGTGGACCTCCAATGATGAACGCTGCCGTAATTGGCATGTTGAAAAATCTTGGTGTCGAAGACGAAAACATCTTGTTGGATGACTTCGGCGGCTAATGTTCATTAGTCCTAGATAGAAAAGTTGCAGATGTTGAGGATAATCTCTCATCTGCAACTTTTGCATTTAAGGGCCCAAATAAGAGTAGTAGGTCACTATGTTTCAGACCTTAAAGATCAATATCTCAGTATTAAAGCATTCATTTAACTGGCTAGTCCTCGTAGGGCTGGCCTTTTTTGTTTCAGCCTGCTCAAAGCAGAACGAGGTCATTTCATTAGCGGGCAGCACTATGGGGACGACTTATCACATTAAAGTCGTGCCGAATGAGCAGATGCCGACGGCGCAATTACTTCAAGCGGAAATTGATTTAGCCCTTGAGCTAGTCAATGACCAGATGTCGACGTATCGCCCAAATTCAGAATTATCCCGTTTCAACCAATTGCCATTGGAGCAAAGCGTTGAAGTTTCAGCGGATACCATCAAAGTGGTGCAAGAGGGAATACGCTTATATCAAGTGACGGATAAGGCACTTGATATTACCTTAGGTCCTTTAGTTAACCTGTGGGGATTTGGTCCTGATAAGCGCCCAACGAAAGTTCCGACTCAGGCCGATATCGATGCGGCGAAAGCCAAAACCGGTATTAGTGAACTTTCGATAGAAGGTCATCGTTTAAGTAAGCATAACGCGCATTTATACGTAGACCTATCGTCGATTGCCAAAGGGTTTGGGGTTGATAAAGTGGCTTCTATTCTTGATAAATACCACGCGACTGGGTATTTAGTTGAAATTGGTGGTGAGCTCAGCATTAAAGGTGCTAAAGGCGATGGTAGCTCTTGGCGCGTAGCCATAGAGCAACCAACCGATGACGGTTCTGAAGCCGTACAGCAGGTTATCTCACCAGGGACTATGGCGATGGCGACCTCGGGCGATTATCGTAATTATTATGAGGAAGACGGCCAACGTTTTACCCATATAATTGATCCACGTACTGGTTTGCCAATCAATCATAAGCTAGCATCTGTGACCGTATTGCATCAGAATTGCATGACTGCCGATGGTTTTGCGACGGCTATGATGGTTTTAGGTACAGAAGCATCATTGGAGCTTGCCAAGAAGGAACACTTGGCGATAATGCTAATTGAAAAGCAAGGCGAAGGATTTAAAGTCTATTACAGTGACGCCTTCAAGCCTTTCCTTAAGTAGTTGGAGTTAACATGAGCACTTTTATCGCGGCATTTGTAGTTTTATTACTGTTCTTTTTGCTGATGTCGATAGGTTATCTCATCAAGCGCAAAGCCGTCGAGGGAAGCTGTGGCGGTTTAGGTGTTCTAGGGATTGAAAAAGCGTGTGATTGTGATGACCCTTGTGACAAACGTAAACGTCGTATGGCCGCTGAAGAAGCGCGCCGTGAGAAGTTAACCAAAGACCGTATTATTTAATATTCTCTCAATCGTCTGTTTCGACAATAGCCTCCTATCTGGAGGCTATTTTTTTGCATGAAACTTATCAAGCTATACCATCCAATTAAATTTATCCTTGGGTTATGAGGGAGATAGCGCGTTAATCTAAGCAGGAATGAGAATGCTTTTCATCATTAAGTTTGTGAAATATAAAGATAATTTGAGTTGATGGGTAAATTGTACTAGGCTAGAAGCTTGATTTAGATCAATCTTTTTCACGCTTACCAAGGATAGTAACTTATGAAAGGTCATCCTAAAGTGGTTGGGCAACTGAATCGGGTGCTTACCTGTGAGTTGACCGCCATCAATCAATATTTCCTCCATGCCCGCATGTTTAAACATTGGGGCTTAGAGAAACTCAATCACGTCGAATACAAAAAATCCATCCAAGATATGAAGCACGCCGATAAGCTCATCGAGCGCGTGCTGTTTTTGGAAGGTCTGCCAAATTTGCAGCAACTCGAGAAACTTCGCATTGGTGAACATAGCCAAGAAATGCTCGACTGCGATCTGGCCATGGTGCAAGAGCAACTGACATTGCTGCGTGATGCCATTAACCTGTGTGAAGCCGAGCAAGACTATGTGAGCCGCGATCTGCTGGAAGACATCCTTGAAGACGAGGAAGAGCATTTAGATTGGCTCGAGTCGCAGCAAGAGCTCATTACGCTAACCGGGATTCAAAATTATCTACAATCGCAAATTAGCGACCAATAGGAGCAAGATATGAAAGGCGATAAAGACGTCATCGATGCGTTAAATCGACTCCTAACGGGAGAACTCTCGGCAATGGATCAATATTTTGTCCATGCCCATATGTACGAAGATTGGGGCTTGAATGAACTCTATGAGCGCATCGCCCATGAGTCTGATGATGAAAAAGCCCATGCAGCCAAATTAGTACAGCGTATTTTATTCCTCGAAGGAACGCCTAATGTTGCCGCCCGTGAGGCGTTGAACATAGGTAAAGATGTGGAAGAGATGCTGCGTAATGATCTCGCCTACGAGTACAAGGTCGCAGATGATTTGCGCCAAGTGATTGCCCTGTGCGAGCAGAAGCAAGATTACCAAACCCGCGAGATCCTCGAAGTGTTACTCGATGATACTGAGTCTGACCACATGTATTGGCTCGAAAAACAACTCGGGCTGATCGACCGTGTTGGGCTACAAAACTACCTACAAACTAAGATGTAATCACTAAATCGAGATCAGCGGGAGTGTCTCGCTGATCCTATTTCTACCGCTTCCTATTTTTTGAATCCCTATATAGTCTATCTGACTGTAAAACTTTGCCTCTACAAACTCATCCTCTGCAAAATATCTTAAATTTAGCGAATCCTGTTATAAAGCTAATGTCCTTTCTTTACAAATACTTATTTACGTTTTTTATGGCGATTTCATCTATTGTTAACAGGTAAAAATTGTTACCGTGTAAAACTATTTTTGCGAGCCATATTGTTAACTTGTTGGCCAGCCAGACGGGAAGATTGATGGGATATATGAAACGTTCTCTAAGTTTGCAGTTAGTGGTTACTATCGTTGGTGCGCTTGCTCTACTGCTTACCTTAGTCGCCGCTTTGTTGGTGACAAAAGAAAGTGATAACACGCGAAAGCAAGTCGATGCGGATATTTCGGCGTTAGTTGCCTTAAAAGCCAATGAGATCAGCGGCTACTTTATTGCTAAGGGCCAAGTGATCCATTCAGTATTTGCCGAGCCGGGTTTAGTCAAATGGTTTACTCAGTATCACGCCCGTGGCAGTCATCTCGCGGCTGATCGCCAGTATCAAGACATTATTGGTTACTTTAAGTCTTTCTCCGATCGCGATAGCGATGTTAAGTCGGTGTTTTTTGGCTCGGCCAATACCTTCGAGTACTTTGACCTTAATGGCCGCTTCGATGGCGACCCAGATTACTACACCAACAAACGACCTTGGTGGCAGGAGGCGATTGACCAGCGTGGCTTGTTTGTTGGCGATCCTGCGGTCGATGCGAACGATGGTTCAATTTCTGCCACGGTTAAAACCCCCGTTTATGCGGCGAATGGTGAGCTGATTGGCATTGGCGGCATGGATATCTTGATTGATACCATTGGTAAATCCCTGCTGGCACCGATTAAATACCGTGATTTTGGCCAAGCTTTCCTGATGACAGACGAAGGCAAGTTGGTGTATTTCCCTGGTTTTTCAGAACGTTTCCCGCCGGGTTCTTTGGCGAATCAAGTGGATACTCAGTTTAAGGACACATCAGGATTTTCTGCATTACGACAACAGATGCAAAGGGAAGCGCAAGGGTTTGCTAATGTTACTTTTAATGGCGTGCCCCAACGGGTGAGCTTTGTGACTGTGGGCGGCGATTATCCCAAACAAAAGTGGCACTTAGCCTTTATGTTGCCCCACGAAGTGATTGAAGCACCAGTGACCGCCGCGTTCTGGAATGCCAGTATGGTCGCCATAGGTATCATGCTGCTAATGGGCGTGACGGTATGGTTGATGTTGCTGCCCTTTAGACGCCAGTTAGCTAAGTTATTGGATGCGATGGAAGATATCGCCGAAGGTGACAGTGATTTATCAAAACGTATTCTGATGGATCGAGAAGACGAGTTAGGCAAACTTGGCGATGCCTTTAATCGCTTCGCCGAGAAAGTGCAGCATATGTTGTTGGATACGCGCAGCTTAACCCAAGAGGTTGGCACGGGCGTTATTGATGCGCGGCAGATCTGCGACTTAGCCGTGTCGTCGGTCTCATCGCAAAAGCAGCAGATAGATTCGGTGGCTACCGCCGCAACGCAAATGGCGCAAACCAGTCAAGAAATGGCTGTCAGTGCACAACGGGCGAATGATTTTTGCCCAGAAGGCGCAAACTCAAGCCCACGATGGTACACAGATTGTTTCCCGTGCGACCGAAGGGATGAAAGCGCTGTCACAGCAAGTGATCGCCGCGGCGAAAGTGATTAAACACTTACGCAATAGCTCAGAGCAAATCGGTGAAGTCTTGAGCGTGATCCGTAACATTGCTGAGCAAACTAATCTATTGGCATTGAATGCGGCGATTGAAGCGGCGCGTGCGGGTGAGCAAGGCCGTGGCTTTGCTGTGGTGGCAGACGAAGTGCGCACGTTGGCATCGCGTACCCAAGATTCTACCGCCAACATTCAAGGCATTATCCAAACCTTGCAACAAAGCGCATTGCAGGCTGAGCAAGTGATGGAATCGGGCGTTGAGCAAGCGAAAGCGGGGCAAGAGCTAACGACTCAGGTCGAAGCGGCACTGAATGATATTGCGACGGCGATTATGTCAATCCAACAGCAAACGGTTGAAATAACCGTAGCAATCGATCAGCAAGCCGTGGCGGCCGAGGAAGTGGCGCTCAATGTCGATAATGTGCGGGGGTTGTCGGATCAGTCTTTGCTTTCGAGTCAGGACTTGTCGCAAAGCTTGCAAGGCTTTGAGGATATGACCCGCGCACTTACTCGTAATATCGGCCAATTTAAGATTTAAGCCTGAGTTGGTCAGTGAACTATTCGCTCACTGACCATCAGCTCAATCACGGCATTACTCATAGTGCACTCACAAAAGGAGCTTAGGCTCCTTTTAATTTTAGGTTTCCCGCCAGATCCCCGCTAAATTGATGATGAACACTTGATTACTGTTTTTATATACAGTATTTTGGCGTTGGAGGAATTCAACGTGCGAAAAATTATTCACATCGATATGGACTGCTATTTTGCGGCAGTGGAAATGCGCGACTTTCCCGAATACCGTGGCAAGCCTTTAGCTGTGGGCGGTAGCAGCGATCGTCGTGGTGTTATCAGCACTTGCAGTTACGAGGCACGTAAATTCGGTGTGCGTTCGGCGATGGCGACCGCTTATGCCTTTAAGTTGTGTCCCGATCTCATTTTGGTTCCTGGGCGGATGCAGGTTTATAAAGAGGTGTCGCTGCAAATTCGTGAAATTTTCTCCCGCTATACCCCATTGATTGAGCCGCTTTCTTTAGATGAAGCCTATTTAGACGTGAGTGAGTGCCAACAATATAAGGGCTCGGCGACCTTGATTGCGCAGGCCATTCGCCGCGATATCTTAGCCGAAACTGGGTTAACCGCTTCGGCAGGCATAGCACCGGTGAAGTTTTTGGCTAAAGTTGCCTCGGATTTGAATAAGCCAAACGGCCAATATGTGATTACCCCAGAGACACTCCCTGATTTTGTTAAAACCTTATCGCTGCGTAAAATTCCCGGTGTCGGCAAAGTCACCGCCGAAAAGCTCTCCTCGCTTGGTCTCAATACCTGTGGTGATGTGCAAGCCTATTCTAAACCTGAGTTATTGGCGCGATTCGGCAAGTTTGGTGGTGTCTTGATTGAGCGTTCCCAAGGAATTGATGAGCGGGGCATTTCCGCCGATAGGGAGCGTAAATCAGTCGGTGTTGAAACTACGCTGGCGAAGGATATTTATAGTCTAGAGCAGTGCCAGCAAGTGATGCCGGGGTTGATCCAAGAATTAGCCCTACGTTTGAGCCGCAGCGCTAAAGAGCGCAAAATTCACAAGCAAGTAGTCAAACTCAAGTTTAATGATTTCAAGCAAACCACTATTGAGCATCGCAGCGATGAAGTCTCGATTGTGATGTTTTATGATCTACTCGCACAGGCAATGGAAAGGCAAGAGGGCCGCGGCATTCGACTATTGGGTATTTCGATCGGCCTCGCCGATTCTATCCTCGCAGTGCCCGAAATCCCAAATGCCCAGACTCAGCTTGATTTAGCGCTCTAGGCGTTTACTGAGTCGATACGCCGCAGACTCATGCCTGAATGGCTCAATAAGCCTCGGGTGGATTCGCCAACATAAAATCAATTAACAGTCTGACCCGCAAGGGTAAATTGTCCCGATCGCGATACATCAAGTAGGCGGTGCGCGGAATACCTTGCCATTCTGGCAGTATTTGAACGAGCTTGCCGCTTTGTATCTGTTCACTCGCCATGCTGATGGGTAATAGTCCAATACCGAGTCCCGCCACGACAGCCTGACTGGCGATCGCCATATCATCGACGGCTAGTTTGATGTTACCCCTCGGCTCAAACTCGAAATCTTGCCCAGTGATATTGTGCTGTAAACGCCACGTTTTTGTGGGCTTAGCGATGATAACCGGATGCAGATCCAGTTCTTCTATGAATTGCAGCGCATGCCACTGGGTTGCCGATGTGCTGGCGCAAAGCACAAAGCTAATCGTGGTGAGTGGCCTTGCAATCCAATCGGGATCTTTAGGTTCACCCACTCGAAAGGCGATATCGATGGCGTTTTCACTGACATCGATATTCATGTTCGACAGGCTTAAATCGATGTCGATATTGGGATAATGCCGTTGGAAGGCGTTGAGTGATTCACCTAGCCAGCGATAGGTTGTATTGATGGGCGCCGAGATCCGCAGTTTGCCAACCGCTTGATGTTTATCCGCATGCAACTCACCGGATACCTGGTTTAACTCGATAAACAGCGGGCCGCAGCGTTCGAGATAACGCTGACCTGTGGCGGTAAGGTTGACTCTATGGGCGTCTCTGTGCAGTAAACGCAGGCCTAATGATTGTTCTAACAGATTGATTCGACGGCTTAAGGTCGAAGGTGGAATGCTTAAGTGCTGCGCCGCGAGCTTAAAACTCCCTTGTTGTGCCACCACCCAAAATAAACGCATATCGTCTAAGGAATAATTAAGTTTCATATTTGGAATTTAAGCTCTCAATCTTGTTTGTTTTAATAATATATGAAACTTATAAACTAAGCTCAATCCCAATTACCTCCCTAGAGTCCGATATGAAATCCCATACACCTTACATGACAATTGTTTGTCTACTGATTTGCGTTTTTAGCTGGGGCAGCGTGTTTCCCATTGCTAAGCGAGTGCTGGAGGAGATGTCAGGGGAATCCCTCGTATTCTGGCGTTTTACCATTGCGGCGGTGACTCTGGCGTTATATATCGTTTTTACTCGTCAGGCTTGGCCCAAATTGAGTTTGGCGCAATACATTGTCATAGCGCTAGTAGGCGTGATTGGTGTGGGCGGTTTAAATCTGGCGTTATTTAATGGCCTGCAGCATACCTCTGCAGCTAATGGCGCCTTGATTATGGCGCTCAGTCCGCTGGTGACTTCAATCGTCAACGCGTTATTACAGCGTGAATGGCTCAGCAGACAACAAGTGTTCAGCTTAGTGGGCGGTTTGGCGGGCGTATTGCTAGTGATCACTAACGGCAGTGTGCAGCAGTTGCTCAATTTTAGTTTTAACCAAGGTGATGTGATGATTGCCGCCGGTATGTTGGCGTGGAGTGGTTATACCATTTGTTCGCAACGGGTCGGCCATTGGTTGCCTGTGTTGCCCTTTACCTTGCTGAGTATGATAGCAGCCAGTGTGTCTATGTCTGTAGTAGGGCTAGGCCGTGGTGAGTTTCAACCTTGGCAGGAGTTGATGGGACTGTCGACAACGGCTTTTTCTAGCGTGCTCTACATAGGTTTGTTCGCTACTGTGCTCGGTTATCTGTTTTGGATTAACGGCGTTAAAGCGCTTGGCCCCGCTAAGGCATCGATCTTTTTTAATCTCGTGCCCGTTTTTGCAGCATTAACGGCGTTAGCCATGGGGCAGGCGGTGACGGAAATTCAATTGGTAGGGATGCTGATAGTAATCCTTGCGTTGATGTTACCTATGTTAGTCAACCTGCGCGCCTCAAGAGGCTTAGTGGTTAAGCGCTGCTAATCTATGCTAGCTTTGCTGTTTAAATATAAGGGCGCACCTGAATTCAGACCATCATTGCGACAGGTTTATGCTCCCTTATTCGGTGGATGGCACTTCTTAAGACATCACATATTTGCAAGCTTCCACTTTCAACAAATTACAGTTTAAAACGACTGACCAGCGCCGTGAGGTTACCCGCCATTGACGAGAGTTGTACGCTTGCGGCGTAGATTTCATCAGTGTTGCGTAAACTGTCCTCCGACTGTTCGGCAATGTGTTGAATATTTTGATGACTCTCATTGGCCATAGTGGTTTGCGCTTTGGCAGCGAGGGCGATTTGATTATTCATTTCGCTTATCTGACTCACCATTTGTGCAATATGCGCTAAAGCTTCACCGGCATTACTGGCGGCTTCGACGCTTGAAATCGCCTTTTCATTACCGATATTAATCGCCGCCACAGCGCTTTGGGTGCCATTTTGCACATTGGCGATCATCAATTTAATTTCTTCGGTGGATTGGTGAGTCTTTGAGGCGAGGGATCGCACTTCATCGGCAACCACTGCAAAGCCGCGTCCTTGTTCGCCCGCCCGCGCCGCTTCAATTGCTGCATTAAGGGCTAATAGATTAGTTTGTTCGGCAATGGCTTGGATCACCTCAAGCACACGGCCGATATGTTGGCCTTCTTGCTCGAGTTTATTGATTTGCATTTCTGCTGTGCCCACATCTCCTGCGAGTTCACGAATTACATTGATGGTTTTTTTCACTCTCTCTTGGCCATCGGCGGTAAAGACATCAGCTTGTTTCGCGGCATCGGCGGCATGACTGGCACTGACAGACACTTCTTGCACTGAGGCAGCAATGTGATCACTGGCATCGGCGATTCTGTGGGTGGCTGCCTGTTGATCCATCAAGGTATGTTTTGCCGTGGCACTGGTTTTGGCTAGCCCTTCGGCGGCGACATTCAGCTCCGAAGTAGATTGTTTAAACTGCGAGATAATGCCGTGTAAATTATCGAGGAAGTGATTGAAGGCATTGGCAAGGTCGCCCAGTTCGTCCTTAGAGGTTAGCTGGATTCGCTCGGTCAAATCGCCATCACCATCGGTAATGTCGTGGATTTTCGCGAGCAAAACTGCGAGCGGCTTACTGATGAGTTTAGGCAAGGCAACGATGAATAGAATGCAGATCAGGATACTAATCGTTAAAGCAATTAACTGCATCTGCTGTCCACGATAGGCGTCATCATCCACTTGGGTGACGGCTGCTGCCGTGTTGCTGTTTAAGTCATCGATCAGCTGATTAATATTTTGATGCAACTGCTCGAATTGCGTCGCTGCTTGGCCAAAACTCAGATCAATGGCGGTCGTGCGACCGTTACGGCCATTTTGGGTGCGCTGATTGCTGATTTCAGAAGTGGTGGTACTCCACGCCTCGAAACTGCGATTTAATTCATTGAGTTTTTCTTTTGCGAGGGGACTAGTGGTCACCTCGGAAAACTGATTAAGGTGTTCTTTGACCAAAGATATACTATTAGTGTGCTGTTTTAGAAGGCTATTATAGGAGTCCGTGCCCACGTTAACGAACATCAGGCTACGTTCGGCAACTTGCGCTTGGTAAAGCTCTTTATCCGCTTGCAGCAGTTCAGATTGGCTCGGTAAGTATTCGAGTGCGAGCGTATTTGCGCTGTTATTTAATGCTTTAAGCCCTAAGATGCCAGTTGAAGAGGCGAAGATGACTACGCCAGCGAGTAGCAGACTCGGGTAAGTCAGTTTCTGGTTAACGGAAAGATCTTTATACCATTCCATAGCCACGCCCTCCTTGATTGATACACTGAAAGGTGAGGGCCGCGATAACCACGAAATAAAAGCGGATGCGGCCCATCACTGGCGTTCTCTGGCTATTAGAGTCCGAATTGATCTAGGTTGATCCCTATGGTGATAGCACCAATTGCGGCATCGCCATCCATGACGGGTATCGATATTTGTACCAGATAAGCTTGGGAGCTAGTGTCAAATTTGACCGGACCTATGTGCTTATCGCCTTTGCCATTGGCGAAGGATTTTTGCCATTTATCCTCATCACCCTGCCAGTAGTCCGAGGTTTTACTGGTCATGGCGACGTTAGCACCTTGATTATCCATGAGGAAAATTTCTTGGTAGTAAGGTTGGCTGGCTTCGAAGGTGGTGAGAAACTTGGCCGCTTCGTTGTTCATCAAGGACGACATAAAATCATCAATCCCAGCGGTGGCGATCCATTTTTCATCTAATGTTTTGATCGAATCTAAACTTTTGCCTTGAGCATTTTGCGCTTTAACGGCATTCACCAGCACCACTTCTTTACCTAATGGCATCAGTGAATCGGCTAGATCGATAACGGCTTGGGGGACTTCTTCGGCGAAACTGAGGTTACTGCTGAGCAGTAGTGCGGCGGCTGACAAGATTTTACCAAATTTCATGATCTCTATTCCTTAAGGTCACTGTATTGAAGGGGAAAGCGGCTATCTCTAAAAGCGCGACAAGCAAAAATACGTTCGGGTTAGACAAAACAACTATAGTAGAAAATTCAAGTTATTCAGTTCTTTCATAAAAATTTTATCAATGGCATTTCTACACACAAATAGAAGGCGCGATAAAAAATAAGGCCACATCTGACTTGAGCAGATGTGGCCTTGAATTAAGTGCCAATTGAGTGAGCTAGGCTAACTTTAGACTAGGGCGTTACGCCTTAACTGGAATACGCTCGAGTACGGCTAATAATAAGGTCCAGTATTGGCCGACTGTGGTGATGTTCACCATCTCATCTGGTCCGTGTGGATACCGAATCGTGGGACCAATCGAGACCATATCCATATCTGGATAAGGCTTTTTGAATAAACCACACTCAAGACCCGCATGGATCACCATGATCACTGGCTCTTTGTGGTAAATGTCCTGATAGGTTTCGCGTACTATCGCCATAACAGGTGAGCTGTTATCTGGCTTCCAACCTGGGTAAGCGCCGCTTAAATCGATATCGGCTCCGGCTAAGTTGGTCAGCGCAGTTAACATGCCTTCGACTTGAGTTCTACCAGAATCAATCAGTGAGCGAATAAGGCACAGGATAGTGACTTGTTCATCGTCAGTGCTGATAACGCCTACGTTGAGTGAGGTTTCAGTCACACCTTCGACTTCATCGCTCATGCGGATCACGCCGTTCGGGCACACATGCAGCAAATCGATCAGGGTATTTTGGCTGTTTTCGCTCATCACACGTTTCGGCGTTGGGATAGTGTTTAACACTAAACGCATATCAGGATCGGCAATGGCGAGTTCAGTGCGGATAAGCGCTTCAAACTCAGCGACTTTTTCGTTTAAGGCACTGACGTTTTCTTCTGGCAACATAAAGCTGATGTTGGCTTCACGTGGGATCGCATTACGCAATGAACCGCCGCTAAATTGGGTCAGCTCTAACGCTAAATCATCGGCATTTTCAAATAGGAAACGCGCCAGTAACTTGTTGGCGTTGCCGCGACCTAAGTGAATGTTCACCCCAGAGTGGCCGCCTTTTAAGCCAGATAAATGCAGGCTAAAGGCCGAGTAACTTTGCTCAGACGCTTGCCACACCATAGGCAGGGTGATTTGAGCATCGACGCCACCGGCGCAGCCCATGTAAATTTCACCCTCTTGCTCAGAATCTGTGTTGATCAGGATCTCTGCATCTAACATGCCCGCTTGTAAACCAAAAGCACCCGTCATGCCGGCTTCTTCATCGATCGTCAGTAGCACTTCTAATGGACCGTGCTTGATATCATCTGAGCCCAAAATGGCCAGCGCCGATGCCATGCCGATACCGTTATCAGAACCTAAGGTCGTGCCTTTGGCTTTAACCCAATCGCCATCAACATAGGCTTCGATAGGATCTTTAGTAAAATCATGCACTTTGTCGGCATTCTTCTGCGGCACCATATCGATATGGGCTTGAATGACCACGATTTTACGATCTTCCATTCCGGGCGTTGCTGGTTTACGGATGATCAAGTTGCCAACGGCATCCTCAACGACGGCAAGTTGTTTGCTTTTAGCCCATGCTTGAATGTGCTGGCTTAAGGCTTGCTCATGTTTAGATGGGTGGGGAATCGCGCAGATTTGTTCAAACCATTGCCATAATGGCTGCGGGTATAACTGACTTAACGCTGTCACTAGAGTGTCCCTCATAAGGTCTTGTGGGTATAGGGCAAATTTGCGGCCATTCTAGCACATTCTGTGCAACCAATTAATCTCAGGATCTCAGGCTTTTGTTACGCTGGCAGCCAAAGTTTCCAGTTCGGACTTTTCAGGGGGGCTCAATACCACTTTTAGATTGGTAATTAGGCGATAGAGCGGGAATAATGCAGGCACAATAATGAAAAAGGATGGGTCATGTTTCAAGTTAACTTCGTTGATGTAAAAGCAGAAAATGCCATTTTTGATGGCGAAGGCTGGGATGCGGTTGTGGTGGTAACGCCCGATCTGGATGCTATCGGTTTTGATGAGATAGGTTTATTGGCCAAGCATGGTGCCCACGTGGATAAGCGCGTGGGTAAGAGCCCGACATTACTGTTCGCCCCAGGGCTTGCAGGAGGGCGTTTGATCATTGCGCCTGTCACCCAAGTGAACGATGAGTATGTGGACGTGCGAGTCTATGCCGATGCTGCAAGGGCGGCGATTGCCATCGCCAAAGAGGCGGGCGCCAAACGTCCGCTGTTATATGTAGTGCCATCGAAGGACTCACGTTTTAGTTTTGCCGCTGAAGTCGCAGCATTAGCCTGCGGTCAAGAGCTGTGGCAAACCTTAGAGCTGCGTGAAGCGACGGGCTTAACGCCTGCATTTGAGGCCATAGGGTTATTATCCTTATCAACCCATAACAGCAATTTGCTCAATGCCTTAGAAGCGGGTCGCGTATTAGCACGGGATTTATGTGGTACTGAACCCGAGCGCATGTCGGCTAAAGCTTTTGCCGATTATTGCCTGCAATCCTTAGCGGGCAGCGTGATTAAAACTGCTGTAGTGGAAGACAGAGATATTTTAGAGCGTGACTATCCGCTGCTCAGTGCAGTAGCGCGTTCCTCTTTTGCCGTCGGTCGTCATCAACCTCGGGTGGTGAAATTAGAATATCTGCCAGAAGGTGAAGTGACTCGTACTTTCCTGTTTGCGGGTAAGGGCGTGATTTACGATACCGGCGGCGCCGATCTGAAAGTCGGCGGCTCTATGGCGGGCATGAGCCGTGATAAAGGCGGCGCTTCTGCCGTGGCGGGGCTATTCAAAACCTTGTCAATGCTCAAGCCTAAGGGCATTCGAGTGATTGCCGAGTTAGGTTTAGTGCGTAACAGCATAGGCAGCGAAGCCTTCGTGACCGATGAAATCATCACCAGTCATGCGGGTGTACGAGTGCGGATTGGTAATACGGATGCCGAAGGGCGCTTAGTGCTGGCGGATTTACTGAGCCATTTACGCATCAAAGCCGTGTCGGCGGTGAAGCCTGAAATGTTTTCGGTAGCAACACTCACGGGTCACGTAGTGCGCTGTTATGGCAGTTATCCTGCGGCGGTGGAAAACTCAGTAGCGAGTGCGCAGCAATGCGCTGTCACTTTACAACAGCAGGCGACTCAATGGGGCGAACCCTTTGAAGTGTCTACATTGCGACCTGAAGACTTCGCGAAGATCCGCGATGTGTCAGGCGCTGCTGAAATGTTATCTTCAAATAATGCCCCGTCATCGATCACTGCGCGCGGGCATCAATATCCTGCGGCGTTTTTGCTGAAAGCGTCTGGGCTATTTGACCATGGTGTAACAGCCCCAATTCCCTTAGCTTATATGCACTTAGATATCGCAGGCAGTGCGACAGAAGGTGATCCGCTCTACGGCAAACCTACAGCGAGTCCGCTGGTGGGCTTGTATCAATATCTGATCAATCGCTAACGATTTGTGGTAACAAAAAGAAATAATTCTGTAATATCTTACTTATTAGATGCTTACAGGATTATTTCTGTTTTTCTGTGAAACAGATCGCCATTAACCCTACTATAATTGTGTAATTTAATTACATTAAAAAGCCTTAATCAAAAAAAATACAAATAAAGGTTGTAATAAAACTACAAAACCATATAATTGCTTTCGTGGATTAGGCACTAATGCCTTTCCTCTCTAGTCTATCCAGGATGGATATTTTTCTCCAAGGACCTGAGTGACAAGTCGTCTCAACGGATATGAGAATCTCTAGTTCCAAGGAACCGAGCCAAGCTTCACTAGAGTACTTAATCACAACTAATTTAGGAGTATTGACTATGTCTTATACAGGCAACAACCATTTTTATTGGCAGAACACTTGGTTTAACACTGATGTTTTGCGTGGCGGTTTATTCGCCATGAGCTTTAAGGCCTAACCCTCCTTAAAGTTTAGTTTCCATCATCCATCAACCTTTGTATCGCCTTTTTTGGCGTGTTTAGACTCAAGTAGCATATCGGTGTTTTTGCATGGGTATGCCAGGTTTTTCCCGCTAGCGCGGTAATGTACTTCCCCGAAAGGGACGCTTGAAATATGTCTTTGCCTGCTCATTGAGCAGGCTTTTTTTTGCCTTTTTTTCGCTTAAGCCTGTAACTGTTTTACCTGATAGTAATGAGCATAAACTGTTAGTGTCAGAAGTGGTAAAGCACCTATTACCAGCCCTCACGCTTAATCGCCTCCTCAGAGGTGAGGGATTGCTTCTTTAATAAATGTGGCGTTGAGATTACTGGAGAAGAGGTTGAAGTGTATGTTGAGCCTGCGCCACTCTGGGGTTATTGGTATGCACTGGGTGATCCTAAAAAATTCCAAGCGCTCCTTTCATGCGCTATGTAAACACTATCTGATGAAGTAGTTTGCTCAGGTGATAACATTACCAATACTAATAAATACAAGCTTAACTAAGTTGCTAAGCGCTAACTGACTCCGCATATTTATCATTTTATTGAACCGCACAGTCATGGCGAGGTTTCCATCATTTGCGTTCAGAATAAATTACTCGGCCGTTTACCGAATGATTTATGGTTACTTGTGTTTATCCCTTGCCAATTTTCTGGCCTGACCAGCCTAAACTCCCTATAATCGGCTGCAAATGTCATCACGTTACATAGTGTTTACATCTACCTACCCTACATACTTAAAATAAAAAGGAACCTTGTTCCATGTTAGAAAAACTGTTCAAACTGAAACAAAATCAAACGAGCCTCAAGCAGGAAGCGGTCGCCGGTTTGACAACATTTATGACGATGGCCTACATCATTTTTGTGAATCCAATGATGTTAGCCGATGCGGGCATGGACCATGGGGCTGTATTCGTGGCGACTTGTTTGGCTGCGGCTGTCGGCTGTTTAGTTATGGGCTTGATGGCGAATTATCCTATCGCGCTTGCACCCGGTATGGGACTGAACGCCTTCTTTACTTATACTGTTGTGGGTGAGATGGGTTACAGCTGGGAGACTGCACTTGGCGCAGTATTCCTGTCGGGTATTTGCTTTTTAATCTTATCTTTAGTGCGCATTCGAGAGTGGATTGTAAATAGCATTCCCATGTCGCTGCGTATTGGTATTGCCGCTGGTATTGGTTTGTTTCTTGCGCTGATCGGCCTTAAGAGCGCCGGTATTGTGGTGGCAAGCCCTGCAACCTTAGTGACCTTAGGCGATATCACTGCATTTCCGGCGGTCATGGCTGTGTTAGGCTTTTTCCTGATCATTGCTATGGTGCAACGTGGAATGAAGTCGGCGGTCATCCTAAGTATCTTGATTATCACAGCGCTGGGATTAATGTTTGGCGATGTGCAGTATCAGGGTATTGTATCTATGCCGCCGTCGATCATGCCGACATTTTTGAAGATGGATTTATCTCAAGTCTTTGAAGTGACGATGTTATCTGTGGTGTTTGCCTTCTTATTTGTCGATCTCTTCGATACCTCTGGCACCTTAGTTGCGGTTGCACAGCGCGGTGGTTTCCTCGATGAGAAGGGCCGCTTACCGCGATTAAACCGTGCCTTGACTGCCGACAGTTTAGCGACCATTGCGGGCGCGGCTTTTGGTACGTCGACGACCACAAGCTATATTGAAAGTACGGCGGGTGTGAGTGCGGGAGGCCGGACTGGTTTAACGGCAGTTGTCGTGGGATTACTCTTTATTGCTGCGTTATTCCTGTCGCCATTGGCGAGCATGATCCCAGCTTATGCGACGGCGGGCACACTGTTTTATGTGGCGATTCTGATGATGTCGGGGCTCGTGCATGTCGAATGGGAAGATTTGACTGAAGCCGCACCGGTAGTCGTTGTGTGTATTTTAATGCCGCTGACGTTTTCTATCGCTACAGGCATCGCCTTTGGGATGATTTCATACGCCGCAATCAAATTACTCACGGGTCGTTTTAGCGATCTCAATGTGGGCATTGTCGTCTTGGCCGCGCTGTTTGTGGCTAAGTTTATCTATGGCTAATCCTATCGATTAGTGGCTCGTGCAGTGCAAGCTCGCAACCTAGATTGTCTACAATAGACAATATTTTTTGAGGGTCATCTAACTGATGGCCCTTTTTAATGCGCGATTCTAAGCAAAATCGAAAATTTATTCGGAGTTAATAACTCCTTGCTACCAATTACTCAGCGGATTAGGTATAAGGATTGTTCGGTTATTTTTTACAAATGAATAATGAACTTAAGTGAGATTGCGTATCGCCGCGTAGTAGTGAAGTTAGGGACGAGTGTGCTGACCTCTGGCAGTAAACAGCTAGATAAAGCCCACATGGTTGAGCTTGCCCGTCAAATGGCCGCACTGATGAAGTCAGGGGTCGAAGTCGTATTATGCACCTCAGGGGCCATTGCCGCTGGGCGTGAACATCTACAATACCCGATACTGCCCGACACTATGGCCAATAAGCAATTGTTAGCCGCTGTCGGGCAAAGTCAGTTGATCCTCGCTTGGTCACAACTCTTTAGTATTTATGGGCTGCATGTCGGCCAATTGCTGCTGACCCGCGCCGATTTGCAGGATAGGGAGCGTTACCTCAACGCCCGTGACACGCTTAATGCCTTGCTGGCCAATAATATTGTGCCCATCATCAATGAAAATGATGCCGTTGCCACCAATGAAATCAAAGTCGGTGATAACGACAATCTGTCGGCCCGTGCCGCACTGCTGTGTGATGCCGATTTATTGATTTTATTGACGGATCAAAAGGGCTTATTCGATGCTGATCCGCGCACTAACCCGAATGCTAAGTTGATCTCCCAAGTCGTCAAGATTGACGACAGTCTGCGTATGTTGGCGGGCGGGTCTGTTTCTGGTTTAGGTACGGGCGGAATGTCGACTAAATTGGAAGCGGCGGATATTGCTCGCCGTGCGGGCATCGAAGTGGTTATCGCCTCTGGCCATCACCCCGATGTGATTAAAAAAGTGGTGAGTAAGGAATCTGTTGGCACGCATTTTAGTGCGATTGAAAACCCGCTAGAAAGCCGTAAACAGTGGATTTTAGCGGGACCTGCGACTCAAGGTTCTTTAGTGCTCGATGCGGGCGCGGTCAAAGCCGTGACAGACAAGGGCCGCAGCCTATTGTCTAAAGGTATCATCGGCGTTAAAGGCCAGTTTGAGCGCGGCGCAACGCTGCAATTAGTTGATCAACAGGGTAAAGTGATTGCTAAAGGGATGACACGATACTGCGGCCAAGCCCTCAGTTTGATCGCGGGCAAGCATTCCGATGAGATCGAGTCTTTACTCGGTTACGATTATGGTGACGCAATCGTGCACCGCAACGACATGGTTGTCTTATAAGCGAGGTCTGTTTTGAGTCAAATTAATCAAGATCAGTATTTACAGCAACTTGGTAATAATGCCAAACAGGCAAGTTATGCCTTAGCTAACTTAACGGCGAGCCAAAAGGCCTGTTTGCTTGAAGCCATCGCCGATGCGCTGACAGAAAACGCCGCAGCCATTTTAGCCGCGAATGCTAAAGATGTTGCCGCCGCTAAAGCCGATGGATTAACGGATGCGATGATCGACAGATTGTTGCTCGATGATGCGCGTCTGGCGGGCATTATTGGCGATATTAGCGATGTGATCCGCCTTGCTGACCCGGTAGGCGAAGAATTTGGCAGTCAATTATTAGATAACGGTTTAAGGCTGACTCGCCGCCGAGTACCACTTGGGGTTATCGGGGTGATTTACGAAGCTCGGCCTAATGTGACTGTTGATATCGCGGTACTTGCCCTTAAAACCGGTAATGCGGTGATCCTCCGTGGCGGTAAAGAAACCCTAGCATCGAATAAACTCATTAGTGAGGTGATCCGCGGCGCGATTGTTGCCCAAGGTTTACCGATAGATGCGGTGCAATTTATTGATTCTTCAGACAGATCTTTAGTGACAGGTTTACTTAAGCTCGATCAATATGTCGACATGATAGTGCCGCGTGGCGGTCAAGCGCTGCAACGCTTATGTGCCGAGCAGGCGACCATTCCGGTGATTTTGGGCGGCATAGGTATTTGCCATTTATATGTCGATAAAAATGCCAATCTTGAACGGGCTCTCGAAGTGATCGCTAACGCCAAAGTGCAGCGTCCAACTGTGTGTAATGCGCTTGATACCTTGCTGGTGGATGAGCATGTGGCGAGCACCTTTGTGCCGCAAATTGCCGAGTATCTGCATCGTTTAGGCGTGCGTTTTTCAGTTTGTGACACAAGTTTTAGCCTGCTGGATGGTTTAGGGTTTGATGTGACGCTCGCTAAGGCTGAGGATTTTGGCATCGAATGGTTGTCGTTAACCTTAGGTATCAAAGTGGTGAGTGATATCGATGCCGCAGTTGGCCATATTCGTACTTATTCTAGCGGCCATTCGGAAGCGATTTTGACCGATGACATTCACGCTGCGGCGCACTTTATGAACCAAGTGAACTCAGCTGCCGTGTATGTCAATGCCAGTACGCGCTTTACCGATGGCGGTCAGTTTGGCCTTGGCGCCGAAGTGGCGGTGAGCACGCAAAAACTCCATGCTCGCGGCCCAATGGGGCTTGAGGCATTAACCACTTACAAGTGGTTAGCATGGGGTGATTACACTAGCCGTGTTTAGCGGTTAAAAACCATAAAATTAAAGCCGTTAACACACTGTGTTGACGGCTTTTTTGTTTGCAGTGTTTGATTGTAAGTGCCAATTTGCAGAGTTTATTGATGGCAGTGCTTCAATGGAGAAACGGCGTATAGGTGGCAAGTAACCAGATACAGAAGAATAGCGTTGACATGACGGTAGTGAACTTACGAAAGGCTTTGATGTATTCCAAGGTATAAATAAAGTACTTTTCCTGCACTCTGCGGGTGAGTAATACCGAGGGCAGCATAAAACTGCAATAGAGCATGACCACCATAGTGGTAAAACTGTTTCCCCAGAAATGCTCATAAATAAATAAGGCGATGCAGAGTAGCATGGCGCACCAGCTTAGTGGGCTGATGCTATTTTCTGGGGCCCATTGGGTTGATTTTTCCATCTGACTATCCTTAGTCGATTTGTACCTCAGTACAATTTATAGACGCAAGTCTAGGCATTATCAAACGCTTTCTACTGTAGACCCAGTTCGCTGAAGCCAATTTTGTTGTTGCTAGGGTCTTGTTTGCGAGTTATCCAACATGAGCGCGTGCTATTTAATGGAGTGGATTACTTAACGTCGAATGACTTGTGCTTAATGTGGTCGATGTGGCTTAAAGCGTCTTGATATCGGCAAATTCACCTTTGCAAAGCTTGGCTAAGTCTGTGGCCGCTAAGCTTATCTCTAAACCGCGTCGGCCCGCGCTGACATAAATCCTGTCGAAGGCTTGAGCGCTGGCATCAATTAAGGTCGGTAACTGTTTCTTCTGCGCTAGCGGACTAATTCCGCCAACCAGATAGCCCGATGATTTTTGTGCGAGTTCGGCATCGGCCATTTGCAGTTTCTTTTGTCCTAAGCATTTTGCCACGGCTTTTAGATTGAGCTGATGATCGACGGGCACGAGTGCGACGGCAATCGGCGCATGGGCTTTGTCGATGGCGACTAAAAGGGTTTTAAACACTTGTGCGGGTTCAAGTCCTAAGGTGTTAGCGGCTTCTTCGCCGTAGGCGGCGCAGTGTGGATCATGACTGTACTCTAGGATTTCAAACGCAATTTTGGCTTTTTTCGCCAATTGAACGGCCGGGGTCATTCTATACTCCTTCACAAAATGGGTGATATTAGCGCTTAATTTTGATGTAAAACGTTAGCCACTTCGTTTTTTACGTTCTTTAATTGGCTCATTACAGTGAGCCAAGCTTGTTTAAGGCGGCGACTCAGTGATGACTCAGTCATCATTTAGCGAGCTTTGGCTTTGGGCTTATCTTACTTTTGCGCTCGGTATAACGGGGCCAAAGTTGTTGCAACATCATCCCTGACAGAATAAACGCTAGGCCGAGATAGGTCGCCATCGCAATTGTTTCCTGCAAAATCCACGCGATAAAACCAATCGACATTACAGGGGATAAAAACACCATAGTGCTGATGTTCGCGGTGCGAGTGGCGGTTTTCAGCGCCATTAACCAGAGCACGAAGGTAATGCCCATCTCAAATAAGCCCACATACACACCTGCAAATATCGCCTTAAGACTAAAAATGGGCAGGGTATCTGTCAGCACTAAAGTGACGGCAATAAAAGGGAAGCCGATAAGAAAACTCAATAATAAACTCACCACGGGATCGCCTTGATCTTTAGTGTTGACGATCCAATATAGGCACCAGAGTAAGGTGCTGGTCAGCGCAAGGCCGATCCCGAGCGGGCTATCAAAGCTAAAGCCGCTGATATCGCCGCCGGTGGCAATGATAAACACCCCAGTGTAGGCAATCAGCGCCGCAGTAATGTCGCTCTTACGCAAATGTTGCTTTAACAAAGGCGCAGCCAGTAACGGCAGCAATACCGCCCAAGTGTAATTGAGTGACAAAGCTTGCTGCGCTGGTAATAAGGAATACGCCTTAAACAGCACCACATAGTAGAGGAAGGGATTGATGAGCCCTGTAACTAAATAAAATGCAGGGCGGCGTAAAAACTGTTGCTTGAGTAAGGAAAGCTTTTTTTGCCAAGCGAGAATACCGCCAAGGGCAATAATCGACGTGAGCACGGCAACAAACACCAGTTGCAGTGGCGTGTAGTAACTCAAGGCAATCTTAAAGGCCGTGGCCACTGTAGACCAGAGGAAGACCGCCGCCATGCCATACACGTACGCTAAATTCGAAGACTTCACTCTGCTACCTTACATGGATAAACATCCGCCAAATGTGGGCAGATTGAATAACAGCTTGGGTTGATAAGCAAGACTATTTTATGTGCTTGGATATTTTATCCCGCGGCAGATGTGAGAAAGATAAATCAGAAAATTTTTTTGTTCGCCCTTGTAATTAAATTCCCTGTCCCAATATAGGTATCAAGGCAGAGAAGGTGGCCAACGATGGACTTGATATTTCAACCATCTAGCCCCATATCAAAACCAACTAAACAAATTTAGATTGAATGAAATTTTTCGGAGGACCTCATGGGTAAAATTATTGGTATCGACTTAGGCACAACAAACTCTTGTGTAGCTGTCCTCGATGGTGGCAAAGCACGTGTGTTAGAAAACGCTGAAGGCGATCGCACAACCCCGTCAATCATCGCTTATACAGATGATGAGACCATTGTCGGTTCGCCAGCAAAACGTCAAGCTGTGACTAACCCGACTAACACATTCTTCGCGATTAAGCGTTTGATCGGTCGTCGCTTTAAAGATGACGAAGTCCAACGTGACGTGAACATCATGCCATTCAAAATCATTGCAGCCGACAACGGTGACGCATGGGTTGAATCGCGTGGCAACAAGATGGCTCCACCACAAGTTTCTGCAGAAATCTTGAAAAAGATGAAGAAAACCGCAGAAGACTTTTTAGGTGAAGAAGTAACAGAAGCGGTTATTACTGTTCCTGCTTACTTTAACGATTCACAACGTCAAGCGACTAAAGATGCGGGTCGTATCGCAGGTCTTGATGTTAAACGTATTATCAACGAACCAACGGCAGCAGCATTAGCCTACGGTATTGATAAGAAACAAGGCGACAACATTGTTGCGGTATACGATTTAGGTGGTGGTACATTCGATATCTCTATCATCGAAATCGACAGCAACGATGGCGACCAAACATTTGAAGTGTTGGCAACCAACGGTGACACCCACTTAGGTGGTGAAGACTTTGACAACCGTTTGATCAACTACTTAGCTGACGAATTCAAGAAAGAGCAAGGCTTAGATCTGCGTAAAGATCCATTAGCAATGCAACGTCTGAAAGAAGCAGCTGAAAAAGCGAAAATTGAACTTTCAAGCACCAACCACACTGAAGTGAACCTGCCATACATCACGGCAGACGCAACAGGTCCTAAGCATTTAGTGATTAAAATCACTCGTGCTAAATTGGAATCGCTGGTTGAAGACTTGATTCTCCGTACATTAGAGCCACTGAAAGTTGCCCTGGCTGATGCAGATTTATCTGTAACAGACATCAACGAAGTGATTCTAGTGGGTGGTCAAACACGTATGCCTAAGGTTCAAGAAGCAGTGACAAACTTCTTCGGCAAAGAACCTCGTAAAGACGTGAACCCAGACGAAGCGGTAGCCGTAGGTGCTGCAATTCAAGCTGGCGTACTGTCAGGTGACGTGAAAGACGTATTACTGTTAGACGTAACACCACTGTCTCTTGGTATCGAAACCATGGGCAGCGTGATGACTAAGTTGATTGAGAAGAACACCACTATTCCTACTAAGGCGCAGCAAGTGTTCTCAACAGCCGATGACAACCAAAGTGCAGTGACCATTCACGTACTGCAAGGTGAGCGTAAGCAAGCGAGCGCGAACAAGTCATTAGGTCAGTTCAACTTAGACGGTATTGAGCCAGCACAACGTGGCCAGCCACAAATTGAAGTGATGTTCGACATCGATGCCGACGGTATTCTGCATGTGTCTGCTACAGACAAGAAAACCGGCAAGAAACAAAACATCACCATCAAAGCATCTTCTGGCTTAAGCGAAGAAGAAGTGGCGCAAATGGTACGTGATGCCGAAGCTCACGCAGATGAAGACAAGAAGTTTGAAGAGTTAGTGCAATCACGCAACCAAGCTGACGGCTTAGTTCACGCAACTAAGAAACAAGTTGAAGAAGCGGGCGATGCACTGCCAAGCGAAGATAAAGAGAAAATCCAAGCTGCGATGGATGCTGTTGACACTGCTATCAAAGGCAATGACAAAGAAGCCATTGAAAAGGCAACTCAAGAACTGATCGAAGCATCTGCTAAGCTGATGGAAATCGCTCAAGCTAAGTCTCAAGCTCAAGGCGGCGACAATGCCGACGCGGGCAAACAGGCTAACGCTGCTGCCGATGACGTTGTCGATGCTGAATTCGAAGAAGTGAAAGACGACAAGAAATAATGACTTGTTTTCAATCCAATAGATTGATTTCAAAGCGTTAATTTCTAGGCGGGCGTTACGGGGCAACCCTAACGCCCGTTTGTTCAACACCAGCTGAGAAGCATGAGATTATGTCAAAGCGAGATTATTACGAAGTATTAGGTGTCAGTCGTGACACTAGCGAACGTGAAATTAAAAAGGCCTACAAACGTCTGGCCATGAAATTTCACCCAGATCGCAACCCAGGCGACAAAACCGCAGAAGCTAACTTTAAAGAAATTAAAGAAGCCTATGAGATCCTAACCGACGCCGACAAAAAAGCGGCCTACGACCAATTTGGTCATGCGGGTGTGGATCCTAATCGCGGTGGCGGTGGTTACGGTGGTGGTCAAGGCGATTTCGGCGATATTTTCGGTGATGTCTTTGGCGATATTTTCGGCGGTGGACGTCGTGGCGGTCAACGCCAAGCGGCCCGCGGCTCAGATTTACGTTACAACCTAGAGTTATCACTGGAAGAAGCCGTTAAAGGCTTAACCAAAGAACTGCGGATTCCAACACTGGCGACTTGCGATCTGTGTGAAGGCAGCGGCGCTAAAAAAGGCACCTCTGCAACCACCTGTGGCACCTGTCATGGTCAAGGCCAAGTGCAAATGCGCCAAGGTTTCTTTGCGGTGCAACAGCCTTGTCCAACCTGTCATGGCCGCGGCAAGATCATCAAAGATCCTTGCACTAAGTGTCATGGCGATGGCCGTGTTGAAAAGAGCAAAACCTTATCGGTTAAGATCCCAGCCGGCGTTGATACGGGTGACCGTATTCGTTTAGCGGGTGAAGGCGAAGCGGGTGAGTTTGGCGCGCCAGCAGGGGATTTATACGTTCAGGTCAGTGTGCGTGAGCATGCGATTTTCGTCCGTGATGGCAACAACCTTTACTGCGAAGTGCCGATATCCTTCAGCAAAGCGGCCCTAGGCGGTGAGATTGAAGTGCCAACACTGGATGGTAAAGTCAGCCTGAAGATCCCTGCCGAAACGCAAACGGGCCGTATGTTCCGTTTACGTGGCAAAGGTGTCAAGTCGGTTCGCAGCCATGCGGTAGGCGACTTGCTCTGCAAAGTGGTTATGGAAACCCCAGTTAACTTAAACGATCGTCAAAAAGAACTGTTACGCGAATTTGAAGCCACCTTAACCGGTGAGTCAAAGAAGCACAGCCCAAAGGCTGAGGGCTTTTTCGATGGCGTGAAAAAGTTCTTTCAAGATCTGAATAGCTAACTTGATCGAGTGGCGCAGCGGCTAGCTGCGCACTAGAAGAAAAAAGCCCTGCAAGGTTAACCTTGCAGGGCTTTTTTATGTCACAAATCTAGTTTGAGATTTCGATTCTTTTTAAAAGAAAAGTCAAAGTCGTGGGGCTTCACCCCACAGCCGACCAAAAGGGGAAAAACGCCTGTTCCCCTTTTGGATATCCCCCGGCGTCCCCAACGGAGTTGAAAGCTCCTTGTGCTCATAGCCAAATTTGCTATCGCTTCCGAAGGATGCGTCCCTGCACCTGCGAAAGCTAGCTCGCCATCCATGGCTAGACTCACGCAATTTGTCTATTCGCCCTGCGGCAACTCCGAGGGGATGGTGTATTCCTTAGATTCTGGTGTTATTGGTAAATCATTAAGGCATAAAAGTTATAGATTTTTAATTTTTTCGGTATTGCTCCCTATTCGTTGTTGATACTCTGTATCAGCATCCACTTTATCTTGTTCTGCTTGCTGTAAACGTTTAACTGCACTCTTACTGCCATAATACGAGCGGTCTTTATATTGTTTTTTTGCGATAGTCCTAGCATCTTTGTCTTGTTGCAAATCGCAAGAAAAGTGACTCTCATCAAGCCAATATAAAGCTTGCCTCTTACCGTTATATTCACTTTGCTCTGAGTGTATAAACCAGTACTGGTAACACTCTCCTGTTAGTTTTTGTAGATAGCCTCTAAAGCCACCACCAAGCAAATTACAAAGATGATCTCTAGCATGCTTGTTGCCATCAGATAGAATTAAAAGTAATTCATAAACCGGACTTCCGGTATTTGGTAGTGCGGCTTCAGGAGCGGTAAATAGTAAATTATTCATACTATTACCGAGAGGGAGTGAGCAGAGTAACATGCTGTTTGATTCGTTTTGTTGTTTTAGGAACTCAGATTCAAATTCACGATCTGCACAGGTATCCGTGTGCTGCTTAATTGAATTTTGAGAGTAAAGCTGCCTACTTTTTCTTCCTATCTTGAGAGTGGACTCAGATCTGGTTATTGATGTCGGATGCATTTTTTTGCGTGTTATTGGGTGTTTTTTATTAGCCATGTCAGTTCCTCTTTGGTTCACTGACCTCTTATTATTCACATATAGCTTTTTTGTTCAAAAACAAATAAACGGCTTATTTGTTATTCTAATAAAGAAATAATGGCTTTTTTTATGATTTCTTCTGCAGTGAGCCTTTGGTTAGATTGCTTTAAAACGACCTCCTTAGCTTTTGAGCTGGGGTATCCAAGTGAGATTAGGGCATGAATGGCATCATTTTGAGTTTCTTTAAAATCGATTATCGATTTTGACTCATTTAAGTATTGCTTCTTCCACCTATAATAAGAGGTAATAAAGCTTTCTATATTAGCTTCAGTAAAATCAACTATCGGGCAGTCAGTTTCATTTTTTTCACATTTTCGTAGATAATCCAGAGCAAAATCCTGAAGATTAAATGAGGTACTAGATTTTATTGCGAACTGTTTATTGTGCTCTACTTGATAGTGAAACTCTTTAAAGTTTGAGCTACGGGCTTTTCTCATCGAATAATTACCCGCTCTTTTAACCTGTCGCCCAAAAAACACCTCCTCTAACGATAATTTTCCCTCAGCTATCAAGTATAAGCTAAAGCATTTTGCTAGCATCATCATTACTTCTGGAGGAGGGTAGCTGCCATAGCTAATATCTTGAAGAAATATTTCTAAAGGATTGTCTTGTCTAAAGTGTTTTTTATATGGAATTCTCCATTCTTCACGTTCTGCTATTTTATTGTATTGTTTTTCAAGAGTTTCAATTTCATTTAGCTCGATGGTTCTATCACTAGTATCAAAATCTTTCCCTCTATATTCTGGAGTAACTGCTGATAAATTAGCTAGTTTTTCGGAAAGTAACTCTGTAGTTGGCTCTTGAATTCTTTCATACATATTATTTAACCAATCAAATGTATTGAATAAATTAGGCTCAACTTCTGAATCATTTATCAATTGGAGTATTGTCGATTCTTCAATTAAATTTTCACTTTCAGCCCAATCTAAGTCTTCATAACGTGAATTATCTATATCATTCATTTTTTAATCTATATGCTTTTGATTTTATAAAGCCAACCTGCTTAATGGTATATCTAAGATAGAACGCCTGTTGTGAATATTAAGGAAAAATTTTAAAAATAAATTTCGGACACAGAAATGCTTTAAATATTTATAGTCATAGACTCTGTTTATAAAGATAGATAATTGAGCGTGAGCCATCAATTATGATCAATGGCTTTTTTGAGAGGTGTACTGGCCTAATCCATCATTTTTGCGTCACATTCCGGTACGCTTGTCGCAGGTGTCAGCGTTTTGAGGAGTGCAAAACGTAACAGGTGTGTATATTGTTTCTTCATACTTTTGTTTTGTGACAATTTTATAAAGCGTCAAAATTGCCTGTCTTCCCATTTCATATGGATTTTGACCTACATTGACATGAGCAAGACCATCTTTCAGCATAGTTAACTGCTCTGGAGATGTATCGGTAATAATAATGACGATTTCTTTGTTATTAATTTTTTCTTGGTATGGAGCAATCATTTCACGATAGAGCGCATCATTATTTTGTGCCCAACCACCCACTGCGATAAAAGAGTCTGCCTTCACAGGCTTACCTTTCATTACTGACTCCATTTGTTTAACGGCTTGACTAAGTTGATCAAAATTAAACAAAGGTTCTCTAACTTCTGTCCAGCCTAAATCGCCATTAAGTAATTCACCAGGAGGAGCATCGTATTTTTTTCCTGATAAGGCGGAACGTACACCCATAAGTCTTAAATTCAGATTGGGGGAATCTGGCCGCCCAGAATGCATTATCAACGTTCCGCCATTTGGCCGTAGCTTTTTTAACTGTTCACCCAATGACTTACCCAGTTCAAAATTGTCAGTGCCTATATAAGCTAGGCGTAAATTCTTAGGTTCTTCTTTGATAGAAGCATCAAAATCAGAGTCATAGGTAACAATTGGTATTCCGGCTTCTTTTGCTCTTTTTAGGCTATTTTCAACGAGGTATTTAGATTGTGTAACCGCGACCGCGATACCATCGATACCTTCATCAATCAGTTGATTTATTACCTGATCTTGCAATCTAACACTGCTTATTTCGGGTCCTCGATATATACATTCCACGCCTTCAATTTGTGCTGCAGCATCTATACAGCCCGTTTTGCTTTGATCAAAAAAAACACTATAAAATTTTGGCACTACGGCAAATTTCAGTTCTTTTCCATAGACTGATGATATTAGTAATTGGCTTAATGCAATGAACAACAAAAATAATCTCACCACACTTCCTCCTAAAAAATAATCAGACAGCAACTTAACGCTTTACAATCGAATGTAGCAAAGGAATGGATTTAAAGATATGAGATACCTCCGTGTTATTGAACATTATTGTTCAGAATCAGTAGTCCACAATAGAATGGCGAACGGGTAGTTAGATATGAACTTTGTTCGTCAAGGGATCATCCAAGGGCGAAGGCCAACGGCCGTTTTGAGCGCGAGATAGGGATATCGAGCTGGCAATTTAACATGGACGTTTTTGATAGGACGAGCAGTCCTCCTTGGTCGATTCTCTAATAAAAAATCAGGGGGTGAAGCCCCACGACGTTGATTTTGATTTTGATTCGAAAATCAAAACGAAGTTTGGAAATGGGGTATGCGTGAGCCACCAATGATGATCAATGGCTCTTTCGAGAGGTTATTCTTCTGGAACAGTAAATGCGGCTTCAACTTTTTCTAACTCTTGCTCGGTTTTAAGCTGAAACGCTTGTTGCTTTTTAAGCTTGGCTTCTTCTTCAAGTGCGGCTTCTCTTTGTTTAAATTCGTGTCTTTCTAGTTTAGTCAGAAACTTAAACGCGAGCTTGTTGCCTAGCACGTAGGCGACCACGTCTTCGCCTTTTGTGCGGCGTTCATCGACGCGTTGTGAAAAACGGGCGTTATCACGGGCTTTACGTTCTTCGGCATTTAACTTACTCATAATCTGTTCTCCTCATTTAGTTAATCACGGTAGTGTTCCACTACGTTCAGTTAAACAAATGAGTTGTGTTGCACATTCATAAAGCTGATTGGGCGGGATTCTACCATAAGCTGGCATTAAATCTGCGCGGTAAAATGCGCCAATCCAAAACAGAATGTTATTAGTGCACTTTATGCTAAAACTTGTTTTATTCTTGCTCATGGCCCGAGCAAATCAGGCCTGTGCATTTTACAATGTTTTGACTATCTTAGGTTATGCTAAAACGGTTTATGGTCCATTGAGTGGTGATTTTCGATAACAAACCAAGGGCAGGGAAGTTATGGGGAAAATAACGGTGAATGATTTACTCTTAAGCGAATTGCTGGCAAAGCTGGCGTCAAGGTTTGCGGCAAATAGGTTGCACCATCAAGGGATTTCGTGGGCTGAAGTTGAGGCCAGTATTTTGCAAAGTGATACGCAAATCCAAAATGCGCTGCATTGGATGGAACACACAGGCGGCGAGCCAGATGTGGTGGGGATTGATGCGAATACGGGCAAATTTATTTTTGTAGATTGCGCGGCGCAAAGCCCTGCGGAACGGCGAAGTCTTTGTTATGACAAAGCAGCGCTCGAGGCGCGTAAGAAAAATAAACCCGTCGGCAGTGCACTGGAACTGGCGGTGCAAATGGGGGCACAAATGCTGACCGAGGCGCAATATCGTGAGTTACAAACCTTAGGCGAGTTTGATACTAAAACCTCAAGTTGGGTAGACACGCCAAAAGATATTAGGGCTCAAGGCGGGGCGATTTTCTGTGATCGACGTTATGGCAAAGTGTTTACTTATCATAATGGTGCAGACTCTTATTATGCCGTGCGGGGTTTTCGAACTCGATTATTAGTTTAGTGCTAGCACGAGCAAATCTTAGCTAGATAAATGAATCAGTGAAATGAGTGAGTCAAAAGGGACTGCTAACTTTGATCTCGATTGATACAAGCAATATTGGTAATCCCACTCGACTCTGCGTAAACTTTCGCTCCCATGTTTTGATCCGGTGCTGTGATGACTTTTCCCGAGCTTTCTTCTTCCCCTGAGTCGTTAACTTTTGCTGAGCTTGGCTTAAATTCGGCGTTACTTAAGGCTTTGCCTGCAAGTCTTAAACATCCGACAAAGGTGCAGCAATTGGCGATTCCGGCCATTCTTGCGGGACGGGATTTGTTAGCCTTAGCACAAACCGGTAGCGGGAAAACCTTAGCTTTTGGTTTGCCACTTCTACAACAACTTTTGTTGCAACAGCAAACACAGTTGCAGGGTGCCAAGTCGGTGCAGGCCCTAAATGCGCTGGCGTTAGTGCTGGTGCCTACGCGGGAATTAGCGCTGCAAGTGACTGAAGCGTTGCAAGCGGTGGCAAGTCAGTTATCGGCTTCGTTGAACATTCAGCTTCTGTGTGGCGGCGTCCCCTTGGAAGACCAATTAGTAGAACTCACTGCCAAGCCGCAGGTGTTAGTGGCAACCCCTGGGCGTTTACTGGATTTATGTAAACAATCTCACATCAGCCTCGATTCGATAAAACATCTAGTACTGGATGAAGCTGACCGCCTGCTAGAAATGGGGTTTTGGCCTGATGTGCAAAAGCTGATGGCATTTATGCCTAAGTTTAAGCAAACCTCGTTGTTTTCTGCCACTTTGCCCGAGGCTTTGGATACATTAACCGAAAAGCTGCTGGTGAATGAGCCGCTGCGGGTCGAAGCCCACAAAGTGAATTCAGTGGCTGGTGAAATCGAAGAACAGCTCTATTTAGTCAATAAGGGCAGTAAAGCGCAGGTATTGATTGCGCTGTTAAAACAATATCAATGGCCGCAGGTGCTGGTGTTTATCAGCGCCCGTGATGATGCCGATGCCGTTGCTAAACGGCTCGCCAAAGCGGGGATGAAAGTCGCCGCGCTACACGGTGAAAAAGATCAAACCGTGCGCAGCCAAACCTTGGCCGACTTTAAAGCCAATCGCATTCAAGTATTAGTGGCGACAGACTTAATGGCGCGTGGCATTCATGTTGATGCTTTGCCAGTCGTTATCAATTTGGATTTGCCCATGAGTGCGCCTGTGTACGTGCACCGCATTGGCCGCACCGCCCGCGCTGGCGAAAAAGGGTTAGCGATTTCCCTCGTGTGCCACGGTGAAATGGCAATTTTAACGGCAATTCGCAGCTTAACCGCGCGGGAGTTACCGCTGGCATTATTGGCTGACTTTCCAGTAACCGATAAGCCGAGTGAAAATACCAGTGATGGCACCGCAGATAGCAAGGTTGAGCGTAAGCGACCACCACGTGATAAACAGGCGAATCGCCGTAGCATCAATAAGCATAGCGCCAAAGCGTTTAAAGGTAAGCGCTGAGCTTGAAGCTATCCATAGCATCCAAGTTCGGCGCGCAACTATCGCTGAATCGATAACAGAATAAAACACATTGGCTGCTGTTAACACTTTCGCTCCGGGTGTAACTTAGTGACTTATTTACATTAAGGGTTTCAGTTATGGCATCGACATTGGCGTTAAGCAAAGCACTTCATAAAGTGGTGAATAACGGTTTAACGACTGAGCACTTTGTACTTAGGCCATTCCAGCGAGCGGATCTTGAGGCCTTTACTGCCTATCGAGCCGACCCTAAGGTCGCCAAATATCAAAGCTGGACTGATTACTCTTATAGCGATGCTGTCGCGTTATTTGAGAACATGGATTACGCACAATTTGGCGCGGCGGATACTTGGTTTCAACTGGCGATTGTCAGTGGCGCGTCGGGAGCGATACCTGCCATATTGGTAGGCGATCTGGCGCTGCACTTTATTGATGAGCAGCAGGTGGAAATTGGCTTTACGATTGCGCCTGAACATCAAGGTAAACATGTTGCTTTTGAAGCCGTCAGCGCATTGCTGGATTACCTCTTTATTGAATTGCATAAGCATAGAGTTATTGCCATCACCGATGCACAAAATCTTGCCTGCTGTCGCTTACTCGAAAAACTCCATTTTAGGCGTGAAGCCCATTATGTGAAAAACATCTTCTTTAAGGGCGCGTGGGGCGATGAGTATCTCTACGCCTTGTTAAAAGAAGAGTATTAATAAACCAAGGCAAAAACAAAACCGCATAAAAGAATAACAGCACAAAGGTAGCTAATGCGTTTTTCATTTCGGGTAAATTGACTAAGCCTTGGATCATCTTGTGTAGAGAGAAAGCCATGTTGTAGTGACTCGTGAATGTAGGCGCTTCTGGCTGTTCTGAGTCGGGTTTTCATCGGATTCGCCGAAGCTTTATGCCATTCTTCTGGATAATACTTTTCAACGTGACGCTGGATTTTAGCAAAATTGTTAAATTGAACGACTAACAGAATAGTTATACATAGGTTCGCGATTGCGATGAAATACATGATGGTAAAGAGTTTATTTAATAAAGACAGATAGCTAACTTAATCTAATACAGGCTTAAAAATCTAGCCGTAACGGTTTAGGTCGTTAAAGTCCGACTTTTGCATGAGCCATTGACCTGCGGGTTTTGTACTTGGTGTAGAGTATGAAGCCAAGCAGAATGCCCAATCCCATTTGGCTTATCTTGTCTATCTCAGTAAAATCTCTTCATTAGTTGAGCCTTTGTTAGCTCAAGGATCTTCACGCCCGTCATGGGATTTAAGGAGTGCCACATGAAATCAATGCGTTTAGGCTTAGTGGGTTTGGCAGTCGTGCTCGGATTATCGGCCTGCGCGACCACGCAATCGCCAACGGGGCGGGGGCAGACCTTGCTCTTTTCAGCGGCGCAGATGCAGCAGATGGGTGATGCTTCTTTTGAAGAGATGAAAAAGCAGCAAAAGGTGAGTAGCGATAAGAAGCTGACGCAATACGTGAATTGTGTCGCTAATCGGGTGACTGCAGTGTTGCCGGATCAAACCCAGCGCTGGGATGTCGTCTTGTTTGACTCTGAACAAGTTAACGCCTTTGCACTGCCGGGCGGCCATATTGGTGTGTATAGCGGCTTACTTAAGGTTGCCAATGGTCCTGATCAGCTTGCGACTGTGCTTGGTCACGAAGTGGCGCACGTGTTGGCGCAACATGGTAACGAGCAGGTTTCTCGCGGACAGTTAACGGGCGTCGGTATGCAAATAGCCGATGCGGCGTTGGGGGCGAGTGGCGTGTCGAATCGCGACTTATATATGTCGGCCTTGGGACTCGGTGCTCAGGTTGGGGTCATTCTGCCCTTTGGCCGCGCTCAAGAGAGCGAGGCCGATGTGATGGGCTTAGAGCTGATGGCGCGAGCCGGTTTCGATCCGGCGCAAAGTGTGACCTTATGGCAGAACATGTCGAAGGTAGGCGGCAGTCAAGGGCCGGAATTATTATCAACCCATCCATCGAACAGTAATCGCATCGCTCAGTTGCAACAACTGCAAGGGCAGATGCAGCCACTCTATGCCAGTGCTAAAACCCAAGTGAAGAATCAATGTGTGGCGCCGAAATAAGCTGCACGCTGCATAGCGAAGTGCCACTTAGCTGAGTGTTAGCGGTTGTTTTCTGGCCGATATACGTCCTTAGCCTATTTACGCTTTTGGATAAATACGCAATAAGTGTGTAAAAAAGCCGCCTTAGTTAAATAAGCAGTCAGTTTATCAGCATAGGTCGCGGAACTATGGTAAACTGGCGCGCAAAATTCCACTGATAAATTGAGAGTCGTTAATTATGTCTGATAAATTCAGTACTGTTGAACAGCAAGCAAGCTACGGTGTAGGCCGTCAAATGGGTGAGCAACTGGCCGCCAATTCTTTTGATGGTGTGGATATTCCAGCCGTTCAAGCGGGTTTAGCCGATGCATTCGCCGGTTTAGAAAGTGCTGTGTCTATGCAAGATCTGCAAGTTGCGTTCACTGAAATTAGCGGTCGTATTCAAGCTGCTCAAGAGCAAGCTGCTGCAGCTGCGTCTGCTGAAGGCGATGCGTTCTTAGCTGAAAATGCTAAGCGTGATGGCGTGACTGTGACTGACTCTGGTCTGCAGTTCGAAGTATTAGTCCAAGGTGACGGTGCTACTCCAACTTACGAAGATACAGTGCGTACTCACTACCATGGTTCTTTCATCAATGGTGATGTGTTCGATAGCTCTGTAGTTCGTGGCCAACCAGCTGAGTTCCCAGTATCTGGCGTTATCGCTGGCTGGACTGAAGCACTGCAACTGATGCCAGTAGGCACTAAGTTGAAATTATTTGTTCCACATCACTTAGCTTACGGTGAGCGTGGCGCGGGGGCATCGATTCCTCCTTATTCAACTTTGGTATTCGAAGTTGAATTATTAGATATCATCTAATATTGATAAAACGCCTAAGCCTGTCTTAGGCGTTTTCTTATGGAAGACAAAGAAAGATTGAGGAGATTGAAATGAGTGGACAAGTGAGAGTGGCAATCGTCGGTGCCGGTGGTCGTATGGGACGCACTCTTATTGAAGCGGCTTACAATCACGACCATATATTGCTGGGTGCCGCTATTGAGCGCGCTGGCTCTAGTTTAGTGGGCGTGGATGCGGGTGAGCTAGCTGGTGTGGGTAAATTAAAGGTCATGATCATGGATTCGCTGGATTACGCGACCGATGATTTTGATGTCTTGATTGATTTCACTGCGCCAGACGCCAGTATTGTCCATTTAGATTGGTGTGTGCGCCATAAGAAAGCCATGGTGATTGGCACAACCGGTTTCAATCATGCTCAAAAAGAACAGATCAATGCCTTTGCCGAGCAAACGCCGGTAGTGATGGCGCCGAATATGTCTGTGGGTGTCAACTTGATGTGGAAATTACTCGAACTGGCTGCCGAAGTCATGGGTGATTACACGGATATCGAAATTATCGAAGGTCACCACAGACACAAAAAAGATGCGCCGTCGGGTACAGCCCTGAAAATGGGTGAAGTGATTGCTAAGACCTTAGGTCGCGATCTTGAGAAATGTGCCGTGTATGGCCGCGAAGGGATCACGGGTGAACGTGATCGTGAAACCATAGGTTTTGCGACCATTCGTGCCGGTGACTTAGTCGGTGAACATACGGCCATGTTTGCCGATATCGGTGAGCGTTTAGAGATCACCCATAAAGCCTCGAGTCGTATGACCTTTGCTAACGGCGCTATGCGTGCCGCCCACTGGCTAGTGGAGCAAAAACCGGGCTTGTATGATATGCAGCAGGTTTTAGGTTTGCATTAATATTAAAAACGCCAATATGGCGTTTTTTTTTGCACCCAGATACCAATGGGTGGACGGTTTCGCGTTTTTCCTGTAAACTCGCTGGAATTTGTCAAAATTTCGTAAATTAGCGGAAATTGGTATCTTAACATAACATAAAAACATTATATTTCAGTGGCTTGGCTCTTTATGGAGGTCGCGTTGACAAAGTCTGCCTTACTCGTACTCGAAGATGGAACTGTATTCTCTGGCACAGCAATTGGTGCCGATGGTCTCTCTGTTGGTGAAGTTGTTTTTAACACTTCCATGACAGGTTACCAAGAAATTTTAACTGATCCATCCTACTCACGCCAGATTGTAACATTAACCTACCCACACATAGGCAACACTGGTACCAATGATGAAGATGTTGAATCCGATGGGGTTCACGCTTGTGGTCTTATCATTCGTGATCTTCCGCTCATCGCAAGTAGTTTCCGCAATCAACAAAGCTTAAGTGATTATCTCAAAGCGAACAATGTCGTTGGCATAGCAGATATCGATACCCGCAAGTTAACTCGTATTCTCCGTGAAAAAGGTGCACAAGCCGGTTGTATTATGGCAGGTGCAGACTTAGACGAAGCAAAAGCGCTTGCCGCTGCCAAAGCCTTCCCCGGTTTAAAAGGCATGGATCTCGCTAAAGAAGTCACAACTAAAGCGGCTTATCCATGGCGCAAAGGTAGCTGGCGTTTAGTGGGCGGTTTACCTGCAGATACGCCAGCAAATGAGCTTAAATACAAAGTAGTAGCCTACGACTACGGCGTTAAGCAAAACATTCTGCGTATGTTAGTGGACCGCGGTTGCGACGTCACTGTTGTGCCAGCTAAAACCTCTGCCGCCGACGTGCTGGCGATGAATCCTGATGGTGTGTTCCTTTCGAACGGCCCTGGCGATCCAGAACCATGCGATTACGCAATTGAAGCAATTCAACAGATACTGAAAACTGACACACCGATTTTCGGTATCTGTTTAGGTCATCAGTTGTTGGCTCTGGCCTCAGGTGCAAAAACCTTAAAGATGAAGTTTGGTCACCACGGTGCAAACCACCCAGTGAGCAACATCGAGAAAGGTAACGTGATGATCACCAGCCAAAATCACGGTTTTGCTGCCGATGAAACCACGCTACCCGCCAACATTAAGGTGACGCATAAGTCGCTGTTTGATGGTTCACTGCAAGGTATCCATCTTACGGACAAACCTGCGTTCAGCTTCCAAGGTCACCCTGAAGCGAGCCCAGGCCCGAACGATGCCGCCCCGCTGTTCGATCACTTTATCGAGCTTATTGAACAATACCGTCAGAACGCCAAGTAGTACGCTAGCTAGGAGAAGAGAGAAGCAATGCCAAAACGTACAGATATAAAGAGTATTCTTATCCTAGGCGCCGGCCCAATCGTGATTGGTCAGGCATGTGAATTTGACTATTCTGGCGCACAGGCTTGTAAAGCGCTGCGTGAAGAAGGCTACCGTGTCATTCTGGTGAACTCTAACCCTGCCACCATTATGACTGACCCAGAAATGGCCGATGCCACTTATATCGAGCCGATTCACTGGGAAGTGGTCCGTAACATTATTGCTAAAGAACGCCCAGATGCGATTCTGCCAACCATGGGCGGCCAAACCGCACTGAACTGCGCATTAGAACTCGAAGCTAAAGGCGTACTGAAAGAATTTAACGTCGAGATGATTGGCGCGACCGCCGATGCCATCGATAAAGCTGAAGACCGTAGCCGCTTTGATAAAGCGATGAAAAGTATCGGTCTTGACTGTCCACGTGCGGGCATTGCCCACAACATGGAAGAAGCTTACGGCGTACTCGATCAAGTGGGTTTCCCTTGTATTATCCGTCCATCCTTTACTATGGGTGGCTCGGGCGGCGGTATCGCCTACAACAAGGAAGAGTTCGAAGAGATCTGTTCACAGGGCTTAGAGTTATCGCCAACGAGTGAACTGCTGATCGACGAATCACTGATCGGTTGGAAAGAATACGAGATGGAAGTGGTCCGTGACCGCAACGATAACTGCATTATCGTCTGCGCCATCGAAAACTTCGATCCTATGGGTGTACACACTGGCGACTCTATTACCGTTGCGCCAGCACAAACCCTGACAGACAAAGAATACCAAATCATGCGTAACGCCTCTATGGCCGTACTGCGTGAGATTGGTGTTGAGACCGGCGGTTCGAACGTACAGTTTGGTATCAACCCGAAAGATGGCCGTATGGTTATCATCGAGATGAACCCACGTGTATCGCGCTCTTCAGCATTAGCATCAAAGGCAACGGGTTTCCCGATTGCGAAAATCGCCGCTAAGTTAGCGGTCGGCTTCACCCTTGATGAGCTGATGAACGACATCACTGGCGGTCGTACGCCTGCGTCATTCGAGCCTGCTATCGATTACGTTGTGACTAAAGTGCCACGTTTTAACTTTGAAAAGTTTGCTGGCGCCAATGATCGCTTAACCACACAGATGAAATCTGTGGGTGAAGTGATGGCGATTGGCCGTACTTTCCAAGAGTCACTGCAAAAAGCCTTACGTGGTTTAGAGGTTAACCGTAACGGTTTAGACCCTATCACTGACATGTCTAAGCCTGAAGCGATGGCGCGTATTCGCCTTGAACTGAAAGAGCCTGGTTGCGACCGTATTTGGTACATAGCCGATGCGATGCGTGCGGGGCTAAGCTTAGATGAAATCTTTAAGCTGACCAATATCGACCCTTGGTTCCTGGTACAAATCGAAGAGCTGGTTCAGCTTGAAGGCGTAGTAGCTGACGCGGGTCTGGCGGGTCTGGATATCGACTTACTGCGCAAACTGAAACGTAAAGGTTTTGCTGATGCGCGTTTGGCCGATGTATTAGGCGTGAACGAAGCCGAAGTGCGTAAGCTGCGTGACAAGTTTGACCTGCACCCAGTCTACAAGCGTGTGGATACCTGTGCGGCTGAGTTTGCAACAGACACAGCTTACATGTACTCAACGTACGAAGAAGAATGTGAAGCTAACCCATCGACCCGTGACAAAATCATGGTGTTAGGTGGCGGGCCAAACCGTATCGGTCAAGGTATCGAGTTCGATTATTGCTGTGTACACGCGGCGTTAGCGCTACGTGAAGACGGTTATGAAACCATCATGGTGAACTGTAACCCTGAAACCGTTTCAACCGACTACGACACTTCAGACCGTCTGTACTTCGAACCCGTCACACTGGAAGACGTTTTAGAAATCGTCCGCATCGAGAAGCCAAAAGGCGTTATCGTACAGTACGGTGGTCAAACACCATTGAAATTGGCCCGTGCCTTAGAAGCCGCTGGCGTACCTGTCATTGGTACTAGCCCAGATGCAATCGACCGCGCCGAAGACCGTGAGCGTTTCCAGCAAGCGATTCAACGCTTAGAGATGAAGCAGCCTGAAAATGATACCGTGACTACGGTTGAAGGTGCTGTGATTGCCGCTGAGCGTATCGGTTATCCGCTAGTTGTGCGTCCATCCTATGTACTGGGCGGCCGCGCGATGGAAATCGTCTACGACAAGCAAGATTTGCTGCGTTACTTCAACGAAGCCGTCAGCGTATCGAATGCGTCGCCAGTACTGCTCGATCGCTTCTTAGATGATGCGATTGAAGTGGATATTGATGCAGTATGTGACGGTGAAATCGTGGTAATTGGCGCGATTATGGAGCATATCGAACAAGCGGGTGTTCACTCAGGTGACTCAGGTTGTTCGCTGCCGCCATACACGCTAAGCCAAGAAATCCAAGATCGCATGCGCGTTCAAGTCGGCAAGTTGGCGATGGAACTCGGTGTTGTTGGCCTGATGAACGTACAGTTCGCCGTGAAAGATAACGAAATCTATATGATTGAAGTTAACCCACGTGCTGCCCGTACTGTGCCATTTGTGTCCAAAGCAACAGGTGTGCCTTTAGCTAAGATTGCCGCGCGTGTGATGGCGGGTCAAAGCTTAACGTCGCAAAACTTCACTAAAGAAGTGATCCCACCTTTCTACTCAGTGAAAGAAGTGGTATTGCCATTTAACAAGTTCCCGGGTGTTGACCCACTGTTAGGCCCAGAAATGCGCTCTACCGGTGAAGTCATGGGCGTGGGCGATACGTTCGCCGAAGCCTATGCCAAGGCGCAGTTAGGGGCCACTTCTGAAGTGCCTAAGTCGGGTCGTGCGTTATTGTCTGTGCGTAACAGCGATAAGAAACGCGTTGCCGATTTAGCGGCTAAGTTAATCGAGCTCGGTTACCAAATCGATGCCACTCACGGTACTGCGATTATCCTTGGCGAAGCGGGTATCAACCCACGTCTAGTGAACAAGGTACACGAAGGTCGTCCACACATTCTCGATCGCATCAAGAATGGTGAATACACTTATATCGTGAACACTACCGAAGGTCGCCAAGCGATTGAAGATTCTCGTCAATTGCGCCGCGGTGCACTGCGTTACAAAGTTAACTACACGACGACCATGAACGCTGCATTCGCCACTTGTATGGCCCATGCCGCTGATGATCGTACTAACGTGACGTCAGTACAAGAACTGCATCTGCGCGTACTGGCTAAATAAGCCACAGCGTTAATGCCGTCAATTAGAGGGCCGCATAACTTAGGTTATGCGGCCTTATTATTTAGGCCTGTGTCTGTTTTACCCCATTTTTGATTTTGTTTTATTGAGTAACTTAGTTTGTTTTACTGAGTTTGTTTTGAGTATGACTTAACTCTTTTGATCTTCTATTTATGTTGCCTGAGAAAATTATGCCTGCGCCAGCCGCTAGTCCTACTAAAGTTGATACGTTTATTGCGCCGCCTTGCCACGGGCAAATACGCGTGCTCTATCAAGATAGCGACATTCTGCTGATTGATAAGCCGAGCGGATTATTGAGTCTGTCGGGGAAGAATCCGCTCAATCTCGATTCAGTGCATTATCGCTTAGTGCAGGATTTTCCGACGGCCACTTTGCTGCACAGGCTCGATTTTGGCACTTCGGGCATCATGCTGGTGGCGCTGAATAAAAGCGTGAATGGCTTGCTGACCAAGCAGTTTCAGGCACGCACGGTCGAGAAGCGTTATACCGCCTTGTTGCACGGACATATCGCCGCTGACAGCGGGGTGATTAATCTGCCGATCGCTAAAGATGTCGATCATTTCCCACTACAAAAGATTTGCCACAGTACAGGTAAACCTGCGATCAGCGAATATCGGGTGCTCGAGCGGTTAACCGAGCCTTTCGCCACGCGGGTCGAATTTACCCCTGTCTCTGGCCGAACCCATCAACTGCGGATCCACAGTCAGCAATTTGGTCACTCGATTCTGGGGTGCGATCTCTATGGTGGCGTGGGTGAGAGTGTGGCAGATAAGGCCTATAACGCTGATGGACCTGAACCAGACATCACTAAGATGACGAGTAACAGCAGATTAATGCTGCATGCGACCCGCTTAGCGTTTGATCATCCTATCACGGGTGAGCGTATCGACTGGATTTGCGAGTGTCCTTTCTAAGAGCTTGCTAAAGAGTTATAGAGTTTTGTGCTTAGCACTTAGAAATCAAAGCTTAGCACTTAAAACGTAGAACAATCGATTTAGTTGCCAAGTCCGATACGTTCGGTCTGCATTGGTGGCGCATCGTTGGGGAGCCAAGTATGGTAAATCGTTGCGAAGGTGCCATCCGCTTTTATCGCTTCTAGGGCGCTTTTCCACTGCTCGATCACCTCATTGGGCGTGCCTTGTGAGAAGGCAATGTAGAGATGATTAGCGCTAATTGTGAAGAGGGACTCTACATCATCAATACTCGCGCCCGCACCCGACAAAATACTTGGCGCAGTGAGGTTGGCATTACACCAAAGATCGATGCGGTGCTTCATCAATTGTTTCGCACTTAACAAGGGCGTTGATGAGGCGGCGATATTGGTAAAGCCGTGTTCGGTAAGCAGGCGCTCCTCCACTGAGGCACGATAGACGCCAATTGCCTTCGCCGTTTTAGCATCTGCTATCGAGGTAATTTTTATGCCGCTATTTTTTAAGGCATAAAAATTGGTCGTACCGACAGCAACGGGTCCTATCATAGTAAACATCTGTTCCCTTTCTGCGGTGCGCGTCATAGTGAACAACACTGTATTGGGCTGCTCGGTCAGCATTTTCCAGCCGCGAGCCCAAGGTACGACTTTAATTGGATCTGGGTTCTTGATGCGTTTTTGAATTTCTTCTACGACTTGCACCGCTAAACCAGCAGGTTTGCCATCGATAGAGAAACTGATCGGTGACCATTCTTCTGTATAGATGTTTAGCGGCTGTGCGCGCAGGGGAAAAGCGCCGCAGAAGATAAGTGATAGCAAAAAGCTTGTGACTAGTTTCATTAATAACCCTAAAAATTAGAATGTTATAATTGAGTCTCACTGCTTGCTCTTGAAACGATTAAAGATGAACGCTGTGTTCAAATCAAGTATAGCTAGGGGTTCATTTTCTAAGAGTAAATTTAATATACCGTTTTGAACGATAAAAAAAGAGCGCGAGTATGGCGCTCTTAGGTGGGTATTTTTATCAATGCTGACTTAAGCCTGTTCGATAAACATCAGGCTCGATAAACGTCACGCATCAGATTATCAATGCAGTGGACAACACGCATACTGGCGTCCTCCATTGAGTGCAGTTGTTTAACCATTTCAGGCAGATTACCTTTTTGCCTGGCATTGAGCGCGGCTTTACCCGCTTCGTGCACCGCTTTATGTGGTGCATCTAAGGCTTTGAAGTTACTCAAATGCTGATAATTCTCAGCGCCAAATCCTTTGAAATACCATTGTCCGAGACGGCACTCAGTGTGCGAGTTCACACTGTGGTTATGCTGTGGTTTTTCAATTAATTGATAAACGCTGCTTTTCCAGACCGCGTGGTCAAGTTTAGTGGTATTTAAGAATGACGCGGTAGCAGCGTTATGGATAACCTGCTGCATTTGCTTTGAGCGATGCAGTACATCTTCAACCACTTGGCCGATTTGGGTAGAAGAGCTGGCAACATCGATAGCGCTGCTTTGATTGTTATGGACAATTTCTTTAATTTCAGAAGCTTGAATGACGATTTGCTTTACCAGTTTTTCAATGTGGCTGCTGGCTTCGTGGGCTTTACTGGCAAGTTGGCGCACTTCATCGGCAACTACTGCAAAACCGCGTCCTGCTTCACCTGCGCGGGCGGCTTCAATGGCAGCATTCAATGCCAGCAAGTTCGTCTGTTCTGAGATGCCTTGAATCGCGGCAACAAACTGGTTGATTGAAGAGGTCGTCGCATCTAGCTCAGTAACGGCTTTCATGCTGCTCGACGCTTGCTCATTAATATAAGTCGCCCGTGTGCCTAAACTTGCCACGGCGATGCGGGTTTGATCAAAAATCTTATCAAGTTCTGACAGTGAATCCTGTTCGGAGGTAAGTAATTCGGCGCTGTTGGCTAAACCTTCGCGCACCGCATTGAGCATGTCTCCACCTTGGTTTTGGCAGGCTATCACCTCAGTGTAGTGATCCGCATTTTGCCGCGATTGCTGCTGCATAGTCTCATTTTCACGGATCATGCCACGCAGTTCATCGATTTCATTTTGGCGTTGTTGTTCTAGTTGGATAAGCCGCTCTTTAAGCGCCTTATTTTCAGCTTTGAGCTGGGAATTAAACCACATAAAAAGACCTCTAGCGTCGCAAGGACTATGGCTATTGCTTATCGACTTACAGTGACTAGGCTCAGCGGTAAATACTGCAATGTTAATAAGAAGTAAAACTATTCAGGTGTTGAAATATTAACTGATCCTTTGGCTTTATTCTTAATTTTTTGGAGGTTATTGTCGCTTTTATGCGTTGGCGCAAATTAACCTTATTTTTCGAGTGAAAAGTGAACCAAGCTAAGGCTAAAACTGGGCCAAGTTAGCTGGTTCACTTTGAGGTTTTATCGCTATTGATTAGCGCTATGAAGGCTTTATTGCATGCCTATGGCATGGGTAAGTCGAGCACCATAGTCGCAATGCTGAAATAAACCAGCACGCCTATGATATCGGCGATGGAGGTGATGAGTGGCGCACTAGCGGCCGCAGGATCCATCTTCAATTTGCTCAGTAAGAAGGGCAGAGACATACCAATCAAGCTGCCTATAATCACCACGATTTGCATAGTGAGCGCGACAACCAGTGCGATTTCAGGCCCGCCACGCCAAAATCCTAGCAAGGACACTGCCGCTGCCATACTGGCACCTAATAATCCGGCGACAAATAACTCACGGCCTAACATAGATAGCCAGTCCTTGAGTACCACTTCCCCTGTGGCTAGGCCGCGTACCATTAAGGTCGCCGATTGTGATCCCGCATTACCGCCGCTATCGATCAGTAGCGGTAGGAAGAAGACCAAGGACACATAACTGGCAATGGTATCTTCGAAGAAGGCGATACCCGCTCCTGAGAAGATATTACCAAACACCAAGATTACCAGCCAAACCACGCGCTTGCGGTAAAGCAAACCTATGCTAGCGGTCTTGAGGTTATGGTCGATATTGCCTATGGCCGCGGTTTTTGTGAACTCAAGATCCGCCTGTGAGCTGGCAATATCCATGGCATCATCATAGGTGACGATACCGACGAGCTGGCCTTTGCCGTTGACTACAGGCAGTGCCATCAAGTCATAATGGGCGATCATTTGCACCGCTTCTTCACGAAAGGCATTGGCATCGAGGGCGACGGGATCGGGTTTCATAAAATCGACCACTCGCTCGTGCGGCTGCGCCAGCAATAGCTGTCTTAAAGACACAGTACCAATCAAGCGACCTAACATGTCCACCACATAGGTTTGATAAATGGTTTCCTTATCGGCGGCCTCAGTGCGTAGGGTATCAATGGCTTCTGCCGCAGTATGGCGGCTATTGAGCAAGGTGTAATCCGAGGTCATGACCGCGCCGACCTTCGCTTTGTCATAGGCGGCGAGGGTGCGCATATCTTCCCGTTTGGCCAATGCGAGCGCAGGTAAAATGGCCGCTTGCTGGGTTTTATCGAGCAGATTGTAAAGGTCGGCACGTTCATCGGCTGCCATGTGCACCAGCAGTGCAGATAGCGTGGTTTTATCTAATTGCTGAACTAAGCTCGCCTGCAATTCGTCGGTCAGGTAGCGGAACAGATTGGCGCACACCTTAGGTGAGGCCAGTTGCAACAATAGGACTTGTTGAGCTTGATTAAAGACGTTAAAAACGGCAGCGATATCGGCAGGATGGCGCTTTTCGGCTAATTCAGCCATGGCGCTGGCACTGCGTTGCTCGATAATCATCTGTAGGTTATGGATGATTTTTTTGGTGTTGTTTGTGCTGTTATTCATGTTCATAGTTCATTCTCTCAACGATCTAGTGACCATAGTAAAAGGTGATGTCTGCGCCAAGTTGCAGCGCGTTGCCACTAAGGGCATTGCCTAAGTTCAATTCCAGCTGTAGCTGTCGTTGCGGCGTGTGTTGATAGGCGAACTGATAGGCCGGATTACTCAACTCTTTTTGATAAAGCTCGGCTATCAGGCGATGCTGACTATTGAGTTCATAGGCCGCCGCGATACCCGCAAGTAATTGGGTTGATTGATTAAATTCATGGGTGAAACCTAAGTTGGCATACAGACTGACATCGGAGTCGCCTAAGGTTTTGCCCATAATGCCGAAGGCTTCGGTGGCAAATCTGTTATTGGTATCAAGGTTTTTTTGCAGATTGATCACCATAGCACTGTGCCAATCGTCCTGCTGCCGATCTGGATCTGAACCTGAGTGAGAGCTTAAGTTGAGCGGTAGCTTGATACCGACTTCAGCTTGCTCCTCACGAATAGCGTCATTGGCATTGGACGCTAAACCTAAATGCCATTCCCATTGATTGCGGCTGCAAGTCGTGGCTGCGTTAAATTGTGGCCGAGCATGATCCGACCTAGGTTGTTGCCAGCCCATTTCTAATTCACAGCGATCCGCGAGGGCGGGATCATCCACTTCGAGGTGCGATGCCGCCGCACTCATGCTGTAGTACAAGCTGATACTTGCACAGGATAGAGACCGCAAAATTGCTGTGTTGTTTATGTAAGCCATATTTAGGCTCCTCAGATGTAAACCCTTAGGTGTTAATCCATAGGGAAAACGAAGTCCACTGAGGCAAAAAACGTGCTTTGAGATGCAAAAAATACCCATAACTGAACCCCAGCGAATATGCTGGAATGGCGAAAGCGCAGCCATAGGCTCAGGCTTTATGGTTTGTATTTGATATTTGGGGGAGGCGGAGTGAAGAATGGTTCACGCTACTACCCTGCTTAGCAGGTAGCAGCAAAAAAATTGCGGGCTAGTGCTAGGCGTTAAATCCTGTCTTTTGGACAGGGCGTCTACTGTCGCTTATGTGTGTGCCCACAGTGGGTCTCCGCAATGATTAAAAGTCGACATCATTCTAATGGGCCAAAAGTGAAAGTCAACCGCACAAATCGTTACCTATGTTTTTGTTTAAATTTAGATTTTAATCAGATGTAAATATTATGGTATTGCTTGAGTTTGTGTATGGTTATTGGGCTGCTTGATGGATTTGTGTGCAGCGGCTTGTTGTTGATTTGTTTGTTTTATGGGCGTTGGCTGTGATGCTGACTCTATGAGGTGTCTAATCTTTATTATCGGATATCAGGTATCGGATATTGATGCGTCGATTGAGTTTGGCTAACACCTTATCTCAAATGGATTATTTGGCATTGATGCGCATCGGGTATACCCTTGTAGTGTCTGTACCTGTGAGTCAAAGTGATCATTCATACAGGTTCAGACAGGTTAAGACTGGTCGCCGTTTTCAGATTTGGAGGTATTACGCTGTGGCACACAATATCGACGTTGATGAGTTGGACTCCATAGCTGTGGCTGTTGAGCATAATGACATCGCCCAGATGAGAGTCGCCAATATCAAGATAGCCAGTATCAATCTGTTTAACTTTATTGAGCCGCCTTTGGCTTACTACGATTTTGAAAATATCTATAGCCATGGTCAGTGGCAGAAAAAGTGCCAATGGCTGAGTGAGTTTCTCGCCCATCGTCAGCCCGATATTGTCGGATTTCAAGAAGTGTTTAGTCCTGAACCGCTCAAACGAATCGCCAGCGAGCAAGGGCTAGTGCATTTTGCTGTCATTGATGCGCCTACCCTTATCAGTGATTACATTTATCGCAGCCCTGTGGTCGCGCTTGCCTCCCGTTATCCCATAGTGGAAATCAGCAGTGTCGAACCTGATGCACGCTTAGTGGCGGCGATGGGATTATCGAGTGAATTTGCCTTTAGCCGTAAGGTGCTGCGCGCAACCGTTGAGGTGCCGCACATTGGTAAGTGTGATTTTTATGTGGTGCACTTTAAATCAAAACGCGCTGGATTAGCGCTTGAGCCTAAGCTAATTGAACCTAAGCTATTTGAACATCAGCCACTTGGTTTAGATAACTCGGCGCCCGCAGCGAGCATGAAACTGCATTCAGAAACCCAATTACTCACAGAGCAAGCCTTAGGCCGCTGGGCATCCACCATGCAGCGCGGCGCGGAAGCTGCGTTATTATTCAATGGCATATTAGTACGCAGACAAGAATCTAAACATCCCGTCATAGTGATGGGAGACTTTAATGACAGCCTGACAATGGGCGCCTTAGATGCATTAACGATACAGGGCGAGAGCCTTCACAGTAATGATATTAAAGCCGCTGGCCTTGGGCATTTATCGGATGCGGCGTTAGCGGCGGTGTTTGCTCAGTATCAACTTAAAGATGCCTATGAGTTATTTATTGAAGCGAACTTGAGGGACAGTTTGACGGGTAATACCGCTTACCATAGGGAACACAGAGCGGCGACCCATTACTATGGCCCCAAAGGTTCTGTGCTGGATTATATTTTGCTTTCGAGTGAGTTTGATGCGAGCCATGGCCGCAGTTTAGCGCAAGTGGTGGATTATCAAACCTGCGACAGGCATTTAGTCAGACCCGAATATGAACGCGATGCCTACAGCACTGACCATGCGCCAGTGATTGTTGAGCTGGCGCTGCGAAGCTAAGCCAATCCTTCAATTCAGCGCACTTTAAATCAGTTAATATCAAGCTAACGTTCACTCTCAAGCCAGCGCATTAGGCGATATCGCGGATAAGCCCCATTTGAAACCAAGCTTGCAGTGCCTGCAGCACTTGCATCGGCGCCTGCGCGTCACTAAAAAATGCCAACATCATTTCGCATTGTTCGGCAAAGGTGGCACCACCAATAAATCCCAGCAGCAGGGCGAGTTGATATTCGGATAGGGAAATAAACTCAGTTAATCGGCTTTCGCCGCGCCAAAGTAACCAAGCTCTTTTGCCTTGATAATCGGGACTGGGCGGTGATGCTTGCTGTTTTAATGCTTGCCAAGTTTCAACTGCATTACTGTTGCATTGGAATAGCTGCACGCTGGGGTGAAAACGCAGTTGGCAACTCGGCCATTGCTCGGCAGGCAGTGCTTGCAGGCGCGCAAAAGTGGCGCGCTCGGTATCAAAAGCATCGAAGGCATTCAATAAACGCCGCTCGAAGCGAGCAATATCGGCAATAATCGGATACTGACTGAAAAACGCATCTTGGGTTAAATAGTCGGGCAGGGCATCGGCAAAACTGCGCAGTGAGGTAAACGCCGATGGCTGACTGGCAATATAACCTTTGGCCATGCGTTCAAAGAGTTCATCACCCAGATAGATACCCAGCATTTCGTGGTCGGTTTCGAGGGTTTCGGTTAGACGAATGCGATAGGCATTGGCATAAATCTGCATCCGAATATCGGCATTAATGTCGCCTTGCTCGGCAATCTTATCTTTGAAGGTTTGCGTGGTTTGCTCAAGTGTGGGCGGTGTATCAACCGCCGCACTCGCCAGCAGATAATTCATAAATGCGTGTTGTAGCTGCTGAAGTTGGCTCATGCGATAACCTTTCCTTCCTGCATGTTCTTTCTACCTTTGGCGGCGTTGAGTGGATGCGCCTCACCTAAGGTATCGCGGGCGATATTTCTGGCAATTGTGAGTTCAGCTTCGAGGGCGGAAAACTCGGGGATATTGGCGTCGCGCTCTATCATAGTGCTGATGCCGCCAAAACGCTTCAGTGCCGCGCGGTAGAGGTCCCACACGCTGCTCGGTACATCATGATCATGCGTGTCTATCACATAGTCGCCATAGTCGCTGTGTCCGGCGAGGTGAAATTGCTGCACCCGTTTGGGATTGATTTTATTCAAGTAGTCCAACGGATTGAAATTATGATTGCGGGCACTGACGTAAATATTATTGATGTCTAACAAGATTAAGCAGTCTGCCGCCTCGGCAACGGCATTAACGAACTCCCATTCGTCCATGCTGGAATCTTGATACGACAAATAGCTAGAAACGTTCTCCATCAGAATGCGGCGGCCTAAAAAATCTTGGACGGTTTTAATCCGCTGCGCCACATGCTTAACGGTTTCTTCGGTATAGGGTAGTGGCAGGAGATCATGGCTGTTCACCCCGTGAATTGAGGTCCAGCAGATATGATCGGAAATCCATTGGGGCTGCACATCGTTAGCGAGCTGCTTTAAGGCTTTAAGGTAATCCATATTGAGCGGATCGGTACTGCCAATCGACAGGGAAACACCGTGCATGACTAAGGGATAACGCTCGCCAATTTCCTTGAGGTAATAGCGGGGTTTACCGCCAGCGACCATGTAGTTTTCCGAGAGCACTTCAAACCAATCGATATCGGGCTCAGTATTGAGCACGACATCAAAATGCTGTGTCCTCAGACCTAAGCCAAAACCTAATGGTGCTTGCGTAATGACATCTTGCGCCACATTGACTCCTTATCCTTAAGTTTTCTGCTGCTGTTGTATGGGTTAACAGGGTGGTAAACAGGGGGATAAACGTGACCAGCACAAACTGGTCACGATTTATAATCGGCATATTGGCGTTTAAGCGCCTGCTCTGCCGCCGATATCACCGCAGGATTTTGCCGGTGCTGCAACAAAACCACTGCCTTTACAGCTGGCGTGTCCGGCGCAGGCGTTGTCAGCAGTTTTACAATCGTTATGGCCTTTGCAGGTGTTAACGCCATAGCAGTGAACGAGTTCGGCGTTAGCAATTTTGCCCACCCAGTCATCTGCGACTTTACCGCCGACATCACCACAGCTTTTTGATGGCATAGCCACAAAACCACTGCCTTTGCAGCTGGCGTGTCCGGCACAGGCGTTATCGGCGGTTTTGCAATCGTTATGGCCTTTACAGGCATTTACACCATAACAATGTACGAGATCGGTACTGTCAGCGCCAGCCATAGGTTCGGCGGCATTGGCGTAACCCGCCATGCTTGCCATTGCCATCGCTAATGCGGCGCCTGTCAGTGCAGTTTGTGTTTTCTTATTCATGATCTAATCCTTTTGAGTGTGACTGCTAATGAGTAATCTTAATTTGGTTGCTTTGATAACGACTGCTGTAAATCGACGACTTATAAAGCAATGACTAATAAACACAGGAGTAAGCCTAGTTGTTATCGAGCGATTCGTTTGAATATCTTGTGCGCTGGCTAAACGAGCCTTTCGAATGCGCAGTGCTTTTTCCTGTTGCGCTAATGAGACCCGCACTTAGACCAATATCTTTCAATTTAAGTTAAAATGATGTTGTGATAATCGAGACCTGCGCGATCGAGAGAGTCGGGAAATCGCCCTATTTATGGAAAAAAATGGCGTTTCTTACACAGGTTTTACGACGTAAATAAGGTATGATCGGCAACCCGTGGATGATGGTAAATAGGCGCTGCGGCGCGTTCAGTACTCGCACTCAGGTGACATTGGGTATATCATCCGTTTCCCATTTTTTAGACTGCAGCCCTTTTTTAGTGGCGGCACTATTTTTAAAGGCAACTATGGCTATCAGAATCAAACTTAAACCCGGCCGCGAGAAGTCACTCGAGCGTCGCCATCCTTGGGTATTTTCCAATGCTATTCATAACATTAAGGGAAAACCTGAAGCGGGTGAGACAGTCGATGTGGTCGCGCATGATGGTCATTGGTTAGGTCGTGGTGCTTGGTCGCCTGAGTCGCAAATCCAAGTGCGGATTTGGACTTTTGATCGCGAAGAAGAAATTGATCGCGCGTTTTTTGCCAGACGTTTGCAGCGGGCGCAAATCGGCCGTAACGATCTGATCCGCGAGCAAGGCTTAACGGGCTATCGTTTAGTGGCCGCCGAGTCCGATGGTTTACCTGGGATCACCATCGACAGATACGCCAATGTGTTGGTGTGCCAGTTACTGAGCACAGGTGCTGATTTATGGCGCGACACCTTAGTTGAGTTATTGGCCGAGCAATATCCTGATTGCGCTATCTATGAGCGTTCCGATGTGGATTCGCGTAAGAAAGAAGGCCTGCTGCCTGTTACGGGTTTGCTGCATGGCACTCTGCCTGAAATGCCAGTGATTATCGAAGAAAACGGCATCAAGATCGCCGTCGATGTGATTAAAGGCCATAAGACAGGTTTCTATCTCGATCAACGGGATAACCGCGCCATTGCTGCCCGTTTTGTGAAAGATAAATCGGTATTGAACTGTTTTTGCTACACGGGCACCTTCGGTTTGTACGCCGCCAAAGCGGGCGCCGCCAGCATAGAAAATGTCGATGTGTCTTCTTTAGCATTAGCGACGGCGCGCCAAAACATGCAAGTGAACGGTTTGAGTGATGACAATGTGCATTACAATGAAGCCGATGTGTTTAAGTTGCTGCGCCAATACCGTGATGAGGGCAAGACCTTCGATGTGATCGTACTCGACCCGCCTAAGTTTGCTGATAATAAGGCGCAGTTAAACGGGGCTTGCCGTGGTTATAAAGACATCAACATGATTGCATTGCAGTTGTTGAATCCGGGCGGCGTGTTATTGACCTTCTCTTGCTCGGGATTAATGCCTGCGGATCTGTTCCAAAAAATCGTGGCCGATGCTGCGCTCGATGCGAAACGTGAAATCCAGTTTATTGAACGCTTAAGCCAAGCGAGCGATCACCCTATCGGTAGCGCCTTCCCAGAAGGATTCTACTTAAAAGGCTTAGTCGCCAGAGCTTGGTAAGAGCGGCAAGAGCTTGGTAGATAGTCGCTAGAGCTTAAGCCAAGCGTTTGATATAAGCTGCCTGCGATGTGGGTTTAGTTAGAGAATAGGCCTTAGTTAGGGAATAGGCGGCTTAGTCAGAGAATAGATGGCTGAGTCAGATAACATTGAACCCTAAAAAACCATAAAAAATGCCAGCCCTTTGAAAAAGTGGCTGGCATTTTTATTGCGTATTTTTTACCGTGTTTTTACATCAGCAGCCTTGTGACTGCGATGGAAGCTTTAACGCTTAACTTATTTGGCGGTAAAGGTTTTTACGCCATCAGGGGTGCCGACTAACAACACATCTGCGCCGCGTTTAGCGAACAGACCGTTAGTGACGACACCGACGATCTCATTGATCTGACTTTCCAATTCTTTTGGATTAAGGATCTTAAGATTGTACACATCGAGGATCACGTTGCCGTTATCGGTAACAACGCCTTCACGGTACACAGGATCGCCGCCTAGCTTAACTAACTGACGTGCCACATAAGAGCGCGCCATAGGAATGACTTCAACTGGCAGTGGGAATTCACCTAGGATGTCGACTTGCTTAGTGTTATCCACGATACAAATAAACTTTTCAGCCACAGCCGCGACAATTTTCTCGCGAGTTAATGCCGCGCCGCCACCTTTAATCATATCCATGCGGTCGTTGATTTCATCGGCACCGTCCACATAGACAGATAAACGATCGACGCTGTTTAAGTCATAAACGGGAATACCCAGCGCTTTCATTTTCTGAGTTGATGCCTCAGAGCTAGAGACTGCGCCATCGATATCGGCTTTCATGGTCGCCAGTGCATCGATAAAGTGATTCACAGTCGAACCCGTACCAACACCAACAATGCTGTCTTTTTCAACGTACTTGAGCGCGGCCCAACCGGCAGCTTTTTTCATTTCATCTTGAGTCATGTTGACATCCTGTAACGGCAAATGAGTAAAAAATTCTGCGCTTAGTATACTCTTTTCCGATAAATAATGTGGCGCAATTCCGCCTTAGCTGTGATCTAGATTGCAGGCTGGTCAATATCAGTCAGCGGCCCCAATAACCTAAGCAACTGAAGTAGTTAAGTTGGAAAGCATTTCGCTATACGTCACTAATCTAACTAAGCTACTATGGCAAAAGCAGAATGGTTTATAGATGATTTGTAGAGGGATTTAGCATGGCTGGCGCAAGTTTATTAACCTTACTTGACGATATCGCATCGATTTTGGATGACGTAGCGGTAATGAGTAAAGTGGCGGCAAAGAAAACCGCAGGTGTACTGGGGGACGATCTAGCCCTCAACGCTCAACAAGTCACAGGTGTGAGTGCCGATCGTGAATTACCCGTTGTTTGGGCGGTAGCTAAGGGATCGTTTCGTAATAAATGCATTTTAGTGCCTGCTGCTCTGTTAATCAGCGCCTTTATTCCTTGGGCGGTAACGCCGTTATTGATGTTTGGTGGTCTGTTTTTATGTTACGAAGGGTTTGAAAAACTGCATCACAGCTATAGCCACAGAAAAGGCCAGCCACACAGCGAAACGCAAGAGGAACATGAGCTACCAGACATCAAAAATTTAGCCGCTTACGAGGCCGAAAAAGTCAAAGGGGCGATTCGTACCGATTTTGTGTTATCGGCGGAGATTATCGCGATTACTTTAGGCATAGTGGCGGACAAATCCCTGTCGACGCAGTTTTTCACCTTATCCGTTATCGGGATCATCATGACCATTGGTGTGTATGGTTTGGTGGCCGCGATTGTGAAAATGGACGATGCGGGTTTGTACTTGAGTCAGCGTGAAGGTGAGTCTGCCTTAACGCAAATGAACCGTAAACTGGGTTTTGGCTTATTGAGCGCTGCACCTGTGCTGATGAAAAGTTTAACCATTATCGGCACCGCGGCCATGTTTATGGTGGGCGGCGGGATTTTAACCCATGGCTTACACATGATTGGCGAGCAAATTCACCATGCCGAGCAAGCCGTCGCGGCTATGGGCTTTGTCGGACCTGTGCTTGCCGTACTGACGCCAAGTGTGCTCAATGGCCTATTTGGCGTTGTTGCTGGCGCAGTCGCACTCGCTGTGATGACAGGGATACAGAAACTGCGTAGCGAGTGAGGTGCGCGCATCGATAATCGAGGGTTAACTCAACAAGGAAGGGCGACGATGAAGTTAATGAAGTACTGTATCTCCCCGAGTAAGTTGGCTTGGTTACGCAAAGAATTAGGTAAAGATGCCAACGGCTTGATTGCAGCAATGGATGCTGCGGGCACGGCTTATCTCGATATGCTCAATGCATCGACCGAGCGGATTGAGGGGGAGCCGTTAGAAGGTGAGGTGGCGGCCGAGACTGACACGTCCACCAATGCTAAGACTCAGACTCAGCGGCAAGCGCGGCGTCAGTTGGCGTATTTGTGGTTGCAACAGCGGATTGCCTTAGCGACACGTATCGATGATGCTGACATGGCGGCACTCGCAGTTTTTGAATTGCAACAGGTTTACATTGAAGTGGTTCAGCCATCGGAGTTTGATGCAGTTGTCGCACGATTACAGGCTGAGCCAGTCTTAGGTTTTGATACTGAAACCCGTGCGAGTTTTGAGCGCGGCGTACAATATCCCCTGAGCCTTATCCAAATCGCGACAGCGGACGCTTGTTACCTTTTTCAGCATGCCATTTTAGGTGAGCAATTCACTCAGTTAAAAACCGTATTAGAAGATGAAAACATACTCAAAGTTGGCGTTGGATTACGCAGTGATGCGCATGCCCTCAAGCGGCAATGGGGGATCAATGTCGCTTCAAAGTTGGATTTAAACTGGGCATTGGCGCAACTGGGGGCTGATAAGGAGATGGGGACGCGCCAATTGGTGGCGACTCTGCTGGGTACCCGTATTGATAAGCCGAAAAAAATCACCCTATCGAATTGGCAGCATGTGCCTTTATCTGGCGCGCAAATCGATTATGCCGCTGCCGATGCCTTGGCAGCGCTCAAGTGTTTCAATGCGTTAATTACTCTGCTGACGCCTTTTTATCGTGTATCGACTGATCCAAAAGCCGGGCCGTTAATCCCTTTGAGTCTAGTGGCGCCTTTGGCGAAATATTTCAAGGAGGTTGAATGAAGCGCAAAAACCAAGATGCCCCAAAAGTTAAAATCATGTCATCACACTCGGATATGAGTTCGCAGGGCACCAGTACCTTAGGTTTGATTTACCGCGTGCTGGGCATGTTGATCCTGCTAGCGATGATTACCCTAGGGGTGAATGCCTGGGCTTAGTGATTTTGTGAGCATCTGCTAACAGGTAAAAATAAAGGAGAACGCTATGTTAGATGCCATTTGTGAACTCGAAACAGAGGATCATTTAACAGTGAGAACCACTTACAGTGTTTTTAAGTTTCAGCAATTACCCGATGAAGATATCGAGCGCTTACGACAATGGTTAATTTGCCCTGCGTGCGGCGGAAAAGCGTATTTCCGTAAAGCTTCCAAGGATGGCAAAGCCGCCTGTTTCGGCTCGCGTTATCACCAAGCTGATTGCATTGAATTTAAACCCTCGGCGCAAAAATCCCGCGAGGAACAAGATGCTATCGAAGTTCAGCAACAGCTGGTGGACGCCGATGCATTGATGATCGATTTCAGCCGCAAGCCTCGCCGCTATTCTTCCGCAAATAAAGCATCCACTGCGTCATCCGCAAGTAAGACCGCGCCGACGTCTAAGTCGTCTTCTATATCTGAGTCGTCACCAGTACCTGTTGCATCGTCAGCGGACGGTCAAGTGCAAGAGTCGAAAACAGACTACCAAGTTAACACTGCGGCGTGCACAACCGAGAAGCGGGTACCAAGCCAAGGGCTCGAAAAGTTACTGCACAGTTTATTGCGCGGTACTGATCTGGCGAAGTCTGATCTCTGGGTATACACAGACAGTGAGCGTAAATACCGTTGGCGGGCGAAGAACCTGTTCGTCAACTTTGCCGATGCCGACCCACTCGACAACAAACCCCACATGTATTGGGGCACGATATCCCACACTGACCCGACCATGAGCTGGCTTAATCCGGCCGACAGTAAAGATATCGGCATTCCTATCGATGGGATAAAACAGCCATTATTAGCGCAATTTGAGATAGAAGATAAACGCTGCTTTGAAGGTGCGGGTTTGATTTTATTTGGCAAATGTTTTTGGAATAAAGAAAAGACCCGCAAAATTATTCAGCTGTGGAATAACGATTTGCAGCGGATTTTTATCTCAAAGCTAGAGGATTAGCTGTGGGGGAAGAAACTAAAATGGAGCAGAAAAGGGGCTATTCCCGACGCACAAAAACGTCTTAGTAAAAGTCCCTATCTATTTTTCGCTGATTAAGGCGTTTACTTGCCGCAGCACTTCTTGAATTTTTGACCGCTACCACAAGCACAAGGCTCGTTACGATTTGGTTTTTTCTCGAACGTCGTGGTCTTAGGCTTATTCAATAAACCTTCTAACTCAAGGATATCTTCAGCAACGTCGGCATTGATTTCGATATTAGCAAACAGTTGGTGTTCGGCAACAATCGCAGCAACTTCGAGTTTACGCGTTTCATCGGCAACGATTAATTGCAGAGGGAAAGCTTCTGTACCCGGTTTAGCGGCACGCTTAGTGTTGTAGCCAAAGCTCTCATGCTTTGGCTTAGGCGTTTTACGACCTTTGAAGAAAAATTTGTCTGACATTTTGGGTCCGTCGAGCTGTGTATGAAATTGACGATGCTTATACTATAAAACGCCGATTTTATAAATCGAACTCAGATCTTTTTTCGATAAATGCGTGGCTTTTACCCTTAAGCGGCCCAAAACTTGCCGAAACAGCCATATCCGTCGAATTTATTGCAGCGATTTGCCTTGGAACATTGGGGCGCTAACTCTCTTGATAATGTATCCATTAAAACATTAAGCCCAATATGCGGCGGCTTTTTAATCTCAGTGGCACTTTATTCAACAGTAACTGGCTAACTTGTTTGAAAAACCTTCAGTTAATGAGTTTTGTCATAAAAAGTACTTTACCTTTGAGAGTGCTTTTAGCATAATGCCCCACGTCAACAGGGGTGTAGTTCCAATTGGTAGAACAGCGGTCTCCAAAACCGATGGTTGCGGGTTCGAGTCCTGCCACCCCTGCCAAATAAAACAACGGCTTGCATAGAAATATGCGAGCCGTTTTATTTTGTCTGCCATTTAGCCTCGATATATTTAGCGCCCTCTCTATTCATTCGCGGTTATCGCTTTTTCTCATAAATGCTGTTTCTCATAAAACTGCCGTATACCTCTTGTAACATTTAAGCACTGCGGCTTAGGTAAATCGGTTTGCAACTTTAGTTGTGCTTAACATACAATCGCCTGCCAAATTATGTGAGGAAGTAGGGTTTGAATAGTGTGATGCAAACAAGACGCACCCTAGCGATATGGCTTGCTGCCATGTTGGTGCTATTGTCTGTGGCCATTGCTGTTCACAGTATTTTCCACGCCAATGAAGACCCTAAGTCCCATTGTTCGCTGTGCTTGCATCAGCACCAGTTGCAACATGCGATAACCAGTACACCCTTTCATTTCCAACTCACTCAACAGAGTTATATCTCGGTTGAGTTCCACGCCATTTCATTTAAACGACCTTTTAGTCGTTTCTTCAATAGTCGTGCTCCGCCCATAACAGCATAAGTTACTGTTTATTCAATTTATCTTAATTAACTTTGAGCGCCTTGGCTTAGCGAAGGCGCAGATGCTGTTTATTTTCGGAGTGAAAATGACCTCTTTTTATATGCCCAAGCGCGCTGCGCTTTTGCTGGGTGCCTTGGTTGCACTCAATCCTATTTCAATGCTGCTGGCTGCACAGGATGCTCTATCTGGTGATCCTATCGCAGAGACTGACATTGAACGTTTAAGTATCCACTATCGCCAAGCTTACCGTGGCAATGTGTCTGCAACTGAGCTTCCCCAAGCTAGATGAGCAATTGATCAAAGACGCGGGGCTGACGCGGTTTCAAGATGTACTGGACTATTCCGCGAGTGTGGCGCGGCAAAACAATGGCGGTGGTTTATGGGATAGCTTTTCGCTACGTGGCTTTCCGGGCAACGAAAACATGCCATCGGGGTATTTAATCAATGGCTTTAATGGTGGCCGAGGTTTTAGTGGTCATAGAGATTTATCAAACGTTGCCTATGTCGAGATTTTAAAAGGCCCTGGTTCGGCACTTTATGGCCGCTCGGAGCCCGGTGGCACAGTTAATATCGTCACTAAGAAACCCCAATATGAAACCAGTGGTTATTTAAAAGCATCGGCTGGGAGTTTCGACCAATATCGGTTAGAAGGTGATGTGACCTCAGGTTTAACCGATAACTTGGCATTTCGGATTAATGGCGCTTGGCAGGAACACGATAGTTTTCGTGATTATGTGTTTAGCGATAAAAAAATCGTTACGCCGTCTGTGCGTTGGCAGATTTCCGAAAAAGCTTCCTTGCTGTATGAAATGGAATATCTCAAGCAGGAACAGCTATTCGATCGCGGCATTATTGTGCTCAATAACGATATTAATACCGTACCCCGCTCGCGTTATTTAGGTGAGCCTAATGATGGCGCAACGGAGGTGAATGCCACAGGGCATCAGCTGACCTATGACTATGAATTAAATGATGATTGGTCATTAACTGCTGGCTATAACTACCGAGACTCTAGCTTGAAGGGTTATTCGTCTGATGCTGAGTTAGTAAAGGGGCGGCAATCGCTATTTGATGATGGTCGCACGCTGACTAGGCAGCACAGATATCGTGACTATGCCTCCGAGGACAATTCACTACGCCTAGAGTTAAGTGGCCATATGGATACCGGTTTTATTCGCCACAATTTGCTGCTCGGTGCCGATGCCTATCACTACAATTTGAAGACGGGACTGTATCGTTATCGGGGCAAAAAAGGTGAATATGCCATCGATATTTATGCGCCTCAATACGGCGGGCCTCAGCCAGAGGTGAGTTTGCTGTATGAGAATAACGAAACCCAAAAGGCGTGGGGCACATACCTGCAAGATCAAATGGATCTCACTGAAAAGTGGAAGCTGCACCTTGGGTTAAGGTTCGATAGTTATCAGCAAGATATCAGTGAAGTCGCGAAAAATACCCTATCAGAGCAAACCGATAGTAGGGTTAGCCCTAAAGTCGGTCTGGTGTATTTATGGTCCGATGCCCTAAGTTTCTATAGTTCTTATTCTGAAGGCTTTTTACCGCTTTCTGGAACCGACTTTGCGGGTAAACCCTTCGAAGCCGAAGAGAGCAAATCGGTTGAACTAGGAATAAAGTTTAATGGTACTTGGCTAAACGATCTTCCTATAAACGGTAGTTTAGCCGTGTTCGATGCGCAAAAGAGCAATATTTTGACCTCAGATCCTATCAATGTTGGTTTTTCTGCCACCTTAGGTAAAGCCAAAAGTAGCGGGGTTGAACTCGATGTAGCCGCCGAGCTGACGGAGGATTTACAAGCAAAATTATCCTACGCCTATTTAAATACCCGCACCGCCAACGATAGCTTGAACCCCGACTGGGGCGTGCTTATCTCTGCAGGCAGTCCATTGGTGAATGTGCCCAAACATACCGCGAGTGTGATTCTGAAACAGGATTTGAATAGGCTTTCTATTGATGGACATTTAGGACTGAGCTGGCGATATGTGGATTCTCGTCTGGGTGATTCTGCCGATCCTAGCTTTCAATTGCCTTCTTATCAGTTAGTTGGACTGTTTATGAATACTCACCTTAGCGATAACTTCATCCTTGGCGTCAATCTGGACAACTTATTGGATGAAGATTACATCGCCAGCAGTTATTCAGCGCTCTGGGCTGTGCCGGGTGAGCCACGTAGCATTAAAGTGAGTGTTAGCTATGAGTTCTAATATCAGTTCGAATTCTGCGCTGTCAGTCCATTTTTCGGAACAAGCATCGGCCCACGCATCGGAACAAGTATCGAACCGAGCGCTTGGCCGAACCCGTATTAATAGTATCGATATGATGCGCGGCCTGGTGATGCTCATCATGCTGCTCGACCATGTGCGGGAACGGTTTTTCCTGCATATGCAGGTGAGCGATCCTATGGATTTGAGTTCGACCTCTTGGGGACTGTTTCTAAGCCGCTTTGCCGCGCATTTTTGTGCGCCAGTGTTTGTGTTTCTAACGGGTGTTTCAGCATGGCTTTATGCCAATCGCAGTCATGGCGAGCCGCGTTCAGCACGGGCGTTTTTGATTAAACGTGGTTTGTTTTTAATCGCGCTCGAAATTATAGTGATCAACATCTCTTGGATGGGTAACTACCACACGCTTTGGTTGCAGGTCATTTGGGTGATCGGCCTGAGTATGTTAACGCTGGCGGCGCTGATAAATCTGCCTAGACCTTGGATGGCTCTTTTAGGCTTTGCAATTGTTTTTGGCCATAATCTGCTAACGCCAATTGGTTTTCAGCCGAGTGAATGGGCTTATAGTCTGTGGACCCTATTGCACGACCGCGGATATCTTGTCAGTGAAGGGGCGCTTAAGATCAAAGTGAGTTATCCCGCGCTGCCTTGGATGGGCGTGATTTTACTCGGCTATGTGGCTGGGCCCATTTTCAGCAATAAATCGAATAACAACTTGCTTGAAGCATCGCAGCGCCAGCAAACACTGTTGCAGTTAGGGATAAGCTGTTGGGTACTTTTTGCTGTGCTACGCGGGTTTAACCTCTATGGCGAAACCTTGCCTTGGCAGGCGGGGGCACGTTTGGGTGAAACCTTGATGTCGGTATTCAACTTAACCAAATACCCACCATCATTAAGCTTTTTACTGGTGACCTTAGGCGGCATGTTCTTTAGCTTAGTGGCGTTTGAGCGGTATTTTGCATCAAGTGGCAAAGTTGGAGGGAGATTAGCGCGAGTCGGCCACGGGTTGTCTGTGTTTGGCTCAGTCCCTATGTTCTTCTATATCTTACATTTGTACGTTCTGTTACTGCTTTATCGCTTAGCGAAATTCATCTTTGGCGCAAACCATGGTGAGTACTTTGGGGTGAATAGTATGGGATGGATTTGGTTCATCACGTGCGTGTTAGTTATCGCGCTGTATTATCCCGTTAAGTGGTTTAGCGAATATAAAAAGCACTGCACTCAGGCTTGGATAAAGTACCTCTAAATTAAAAAGCTTCTAAATTAAAGAGCTTCTAAATTTAAGCGCTTCTAAACCTAAGTACTTTTAAACCTGAGTCATGTCGCTTTAAAGAAAAAGTCGCCAAGCGGTTATGCTTGGCGACTTTTTGTTTGGCTTGTGCCGCAATAGGGTTAGTCAATTATTCCGTTAATAAGCTGCGTAGCATCCAGGCATTTTTCTCATGCTGTTGAATGCGCTGGGTAAGCAAGTCCGCCGTGGCTTCATCATTAGCTTGATTCACCAGTGGATACAGGGCTCTAGCATTACGGATCACTAACTCTTGATCGTTTAACAATTCGCGGATCATGGTTTCGGCTTTGGTGACGCCCTGATCTTCTTTAATTTCAGTCAGTGCGGCATAAGCCGAATAGGACCCTAGCGCTCTGGCGCCTAATGCACGTACTCGCTCTGCGATAAGGTCGACCGCAAGGGCAAGCTCGGTATACTGCTGTTCAAATAGCAAATGCAGGCTAGTGAACATGGGGCCGGTAACGTTCCAGTGAAAGCTGTGAGTCTTAAGGTAAAGACTGTAGCTGTCTGCCAATAGTTGGTTAAGGCCAGCGGCGATTTCTTCTCTGTTGGCTTGATTGATACCTATGTTAATCATGGCGTTCTCCTGCTATTGTCTTACTGAGTGCATTCAGTCTAATCTTTTGATATTAAATGTAAAATGAGTAAATTAGATTTTGTAAATCTATAAATTCGATTGAACATTCCTGCGTTAAACGCCGTAATGGTGCAGCCATTAATCGGCTTGATATCAGCTCCATTAACCGCGTGGCAGTAACAATGCCTAGGCAGAACTGCTATCCTAGCGGCATGTTGTGAGTCGATACTTGAATTGAATAAAACTGACCCTAATGAATAAATCAGCCTATTTAACCGCCATGAATGTGACAACTTGGCGAGTGCGCGACACTAAGGTGAAACCTTATTTAGTGATTTGGGATGAACACGGTGAGTTACCCGAGGCTGAGCCACTGATTGACGCTGTGCTAACACTTATCGACATAAAGCGTGATGAATGTGATTTTGATTGTGAGCCCCATACGGGTAAACAGATCGTTTGGGATCTGCGACGTCACAAAGTTAGGCCACGTACCGCATGGTTAGTGTCTGAACCCTTGGCCGATTTATTAGTGGGTTGGCAGGCTAAAAGCGCGCTCTGGCAGCAGATTTACCAATGGCGCGAGCAAGTGAGTGGTCAAGCTCCAAGCAAGTCTTGATCTTTACTCGTAAATATCATTAATAACCAATACTTTGGAATACCAGCGTTGAACATCCCACCAGAAGATAGTCTATTCACAACACCCTTCGCAGCACAATTGACAGCAGGTTTGCCTGTTGAGCTTGTGGCACTCACGCTTAAAGATGTTCCTCAAATGGCGCAGCTTGAATCTATGGCCCATAGCCACCCCATGAGTGCGGGGAACCTTGCCGATTGTTTCGGGCATTTGTACCGTGTTTTAGGTTTAAAGCTGAGTGCAGGATCAGATGCTAATACTAACGCGGCTTCAGATCCGGATTCTGTCGATGGACTTTTAGGCTTTGCAATAGTGCAGCAAATTGTCGATGAAGTGACTTTATTGGATATTTGCCTATTACCAAGCCAGCAGGGTAAAGGCTACGGCAAGTTATTACTGAATGCTGTGGTGGCTTCGGCCAAGGCATCAGCCGCCGTGGTGCTTATGCTAGAAGTGCGAGAATCCAATCTTGCCGCCCGTGCTTTATATCAAAAGGCTGGCTTTATTGAATCGGGACGTCGCAAAGGTTACTACCCAATAGCAGGCGGTAAAGAAGACGCTATCTTGATGGATTTAGCGATAACCCAAGAATAAGTTGAGCATTAGCGTTCATGCTGTAAAACGATGGCTAGTTGAGTAGTGGTTATAAACAACAGCCATAAAACATTTCATAAAAAAAAACAGCGCTTAAGCGCTGTTTTTTATTTGGATAACCCTGAACTCTATATCACTTAAATTCAGCATCACCTGAAGTTTGCATCAAGGTTATCTGCATCTGAGCAAGAAGGTTATTTCACTTCTTTACCTTGGGCTTGCAGATCCGCATGGTAGCTTGAGCGCACTAATGGGCCACAGGCTGCATGGGTAAACCCTAACTCATCGGCTAAGGCTTTAAGCTCGTCAAACTCTGCTGGTGGCACATAACGTTCAACCGGTAAGTGGAACTTAGATGGTTGTAGGTATTGGCCTAAGGTCAGCATTTCAACGTTGTGGGCGCGCAAGTCACGTAATACTTGAGCGATTTCTTCGTTGGTCTCACCCAGTCCCATCATCAGGCCAGATTTAGTGGGCACATTGGGATGACGCTCTTTAAAGCGTTTGAGCAGATCGAGCGACCATTGGTAATTCGCGCCCGGGCGCGCTTTACGATAATGCATTGGCGCCGTTTCTAAGTTGTGGTTGAACACATCAGGCGGCTCTGTCGATAAAATATCTAAGGCGGCATCGATACGACCACGGAAATCAGGCACTAAGGTTTCGATCTTGATATCTGGATTCAGTTTACGAATTTCGCGGATACAATCGGCAAAATGCTGGGCGCCACCATCACGTAAATCGTCACGATCTACCGAAGTGATAACCACGTATTTCAGCTTCATATCGCGGATCGTTTGCGCCAATTTAACCGGCTCTTCAGCGTCAGGCTTAAGCGGACGACCATGGGCTACGTCGCAGAATGGGCAACGACGGGTACAAATCGCACCCAAAATCATAAAGGTCGCTGTGCCGTGGTTAAAGCATTCGGCGAGGTTAGGGCAAGAAGCCTCTTCACAGACCGAGTGCAGGCCATTTTTACGCAGCGCTTGCTTGATATCTAAAATGCGTTGATTCGATGCCGGCAGTTTAACCCGTAACCAATCGGGTTTACGCAACATAGTGTCGCGCTCTGAGGGGACGATTTTGACCGGAATACGAGACACTTTATCGGCATCTCTTAATTTTACTCCGGGTTGTAAACGTTCAGGCCTATTCATGACGCTGCTAATCCTTGATGATGAACTAGGTGTTGATAGCCCAGTAATTGGCTAAAAGTAATGGTGAGTTGCTCGCCCGCTTCAATCACGGTTTGTGGTCCGCCAAGCGCTTTGCATTGCACCATTTCAAGACCGGCATAACCACAAGGGTTGATGCGGCGAAATGGCGCCAGATCCATGTCGACATTGAGGGCTAATCCATGGAATGAACAGCCTTTACGAATGCGTAATCCTAGGGAGGCGATTTTGCGTTCATCCACATATACGCCTGGCGCATCGGCCTTGGCATAAGCGTTAATGTCGTACTTGGCGAGCATATCGACAATGCTTTGCTCTATATGGGTGACGAGTTGACGTACGCCGACTTTACTACGTTTTATATCGAGAAGAGGATATACCACTAGTTGGCCTGGGCCGTGGTAAGTGACTTGACCGCCGCGGTCCACTTGGATAACCGGAATATCGCCAGCATTTAAAATATGCTCGCTTTTGCCGGCTTGGCCTTGGGTAAACACGGGCGGATGCTCGACAATCCACAGTTCATCATGGCTTTCGCTGTCGCGCGTATCAGTGTAATGCTGCATCGCATGCCACACTGATTCGTAATCTTGTTTTCCAAGATGTCGAATGTGCAAAGTCGTGTCTTGCAAGGGCAACCTCTCCCCTTAGAATTGAGTGGCGCTATTATACGCCTCTTGACCATAAATGTAAGACAGATCACATTTCATGGCCTTGAGGAATATTTATAGTACGCGGCGTACGCCTTCGATGGCGGCAAGTTCTGTGTACAAAATTTCGATATGGTCTTTGCTGGTCACAGTCACGCGGATAGTAATGGAGTGATAGCTACCTTTGCTCGATGTTTTGGTCGATGGCGAATAATCACCTGGTGCATGTTTTTGGACCACAGCCACGACTTTGTCAGTTAGCGTTTCATGGGCTTCGCCGACGACCTTGAAAGGAAATGCGCAGGGGAAATCCATCAGTTCATCAAATTTAGTGCCTAACATAATCAGTACTCTTAGCTGTTTCAATGAAGTCTATATGGTGGTTATTATACCCGATTCAAGGGCGGCGGCAGCCAAAAAAATAAAGCCACCCAGAGGTGGCTTTATTTATATGATTTAGCTTAGCTAAACCAACCAGAAAACAGTTGTTTAAAGTAATCAACTAATTTACTAAACCAGCTGCCTTCGTTGACTTCTTGCAATGTCACCAGTGGGAACTGGGCAATATCTTTACCGTCAAGTTGGAAGAATAGACGGCCAACCGTTTCGCCTTTCTTCAAAGGAGCATCTAATGGTTTAGTCAGTTCGAAGTTGGCTTTTAAGTCTTTACCACGGCCACGGCTAATAGTGATAGGGGTATCAGTTGCTACGCCTAAATCAACCGTGCTCTTGTCACCGTACCAAATCGGCTGAGTAATAAAGCTGTCGCCAGCTTTATAGGGGGTTACCGTTTCGAAAAAGCGGAAGCCATAGGTCAGTAATTTCTTACTTTCAGCTTTACGGGCTGATTCACTTTGCGTGCCCATTACCACTGAAATTAAGCGCATGCCGTCTTTGGTGGCCGATGCCACTAAGTTGTAGCCTGCACCTGAGGTGTGGCCGGTTTTAATGCCGTCCACGTTCATGCTGTTATCCCACAATAAGCCATTACGGTTGTATTGTTTGATACCATTGAAGGTATAGAATTTCTCGCTGTAGACGCGGTATTCTTCTGGTACGTCGCGAATTAACGCGGCGCCTAATAACGCCATATCATAGGCGGTAGATTTGTGATTTTCTGCATCTAAACCGTGGGAGTTTTCGAAGTAGCTATCACGCATTCCCAGTTGTTTGGCCCATGAATTCATCATGTCAACGAAGGCGCCTTCAGTACCGGCTATGTGTTCGGCCATGGCCACACATGCATCGTTACCCGATTGAATAATGATACCGCGGTTTAGATCGCCTACTTTAACCGTAGTGCCGACTTCAATGAACATCTTAGAAGAGTCAGAGAAGTTTTTAGACCAAGCATTTTTACTGATAGTCACATCATCATCAACGGAGACATTGCCCGCTTTGATTTCTTGACCGATCACGTAACTGGTCATCATCTTAGTTAGACTGGCTGGGTTAAGGCTTTCGTAAGCGTTACTTTCAGCGATAATCTGGCCCGAATTATAATCCATCAATACGAACGCTTTGGCGGCTACTGAAGGTGCATCAGGTGTAATAATAGGCTGCGCAGCATAAACGGGGAGAGAGACACTGGAAATTAGCAGCAATGTTTTAATGGGACTTTTTACAAAATTCATCATTAACTTGGCACGTCTTTTAGTTGTATGAAATGGAAAGGATTCGAGAAGATCTTCAACAGTGTACCACTTTCCGACAGTGGGTTTTAGTGAAGGTTCCTTCATCTCTATTTTTAAATCAATTCTGATCAGAGCAAACGGTCATTATTCATGGACGATATAGCCCTCAGGAAACCCATTTTGCTTGACGTTATTGAGCAGCTTGTCGGCTAACTCAGGCTGACCTATGGGGCCGAGCTGTAGTCTAAACATATTGTTTGCCGCTTGTACACGGGTCTTGACCTGATATTTCTGTTCAAGATTCTTCGCCATGGCATTGAGTTTGGCTTTATCTTTGGAGGCCACTAACTGAATGTAATGATTACCCGTATCTTGAGCGCTGGCTACGGCCGAATTAGTGGCCGCAACACTGCCAATATAAACCACATCCAGTTTGATCCGCGCCGTACCTTTGCCGAGCATGCCGAGTTTATAGGCGGCGGCGTAGGAGACATCGAGAATGCGATCTGAGTGGAATGGCCCACGATCGTTGATGCGAATGATCACTTGCTTATTGTTCTCTAAGTTAGTGATCCGAGCGTAACTCGGCAGTGGCAGTGTCTTATGGGCGCCAGACATAGAATACATGTCATAGGGCTCGCCATTAGAGGTCTCGTAGCCATGGAATTTTTCACCATACCAAGAGGCGCGGCCAGTTTCACTAAAGCCTTGGCCCGTGTTCATCACAGTATAGGACTCACCGTAAACCGTATAAGGTTTGTTGCCACGGCGGCTATAGGGCTCGTACTTAGGCGTCGCGTTCGGCACATTATCCACATTCGGTGGGTTCAGTGGCAGCTTGTCATTCTTCAGCGAATAACGGCCCTTGTTCGGGTCCATATTTTTCTTGCTGGCGTTGTTTGGGCTCGAAGAACACGCCGCAAGGGCGAAGCACATAACTAAGGCGGCAAGCTGTAAAAGATTATTTTTTAGAGGCATGCTGTTCTTTTAATTGTTGGCTAAATTGATAAACGGCCATTGAATACAAAGGGCTACGATTATAGCGAGTGATCACATAAAAGTTATTTAAGCCAAGCCAGTATTCACTGTGATCGGCTTGTTCTAGCTCAATCAATAAGGCTTTTTGCGAAACATCTAAGTCCCGCGCATCGGCGAGGGCTAAGGTCGGCGTTAAAATATCTGCAACTTTATAGTTCAGCTTTTCACCTGCCCACACTTTCGCTTTAGGTGCTGCTTTGCTGTTATTGACTAACGGTAAAGCGACCGGCGCATTGGCTTGCCAACCGTGTTCATGGAAATAATTGGCCACACTGCCGATAGCATCCTCTGGACTTTGTAATAGGTCGCGATTGCCGCTGCCATCGAAATCAACCGCGTAATGGCGGTAACTAGAGGGAATAAACTGCCCATAACCCATAGCACCCGCGTAGGAGCCCTTGAGGGTATCGATATCTAAATGTTCTTCTTTCACTAACTTCATTAACTCGCAAAATTCCTTACGGAAAAAGGTGGCGCGCGGCGGATAGTGAAAACCTAAGGTATAGAGGGCATCAATCACAGGATAATTGCCCGTGTATTGGCCGTAGAAGGTTTCAATGCCGATAATGGCGACAATAATCTGTGGGTCAACGTTGTACTTAGCCGCGGCTTTCGCGATGGTTTTCTCGTGTTTTTTCCAAAAGGCGAGACCAGCGTCGAGGCGTTTCTCGGTTAAGAAGATGGGATAATACACATGCCAAGGTTTTGCTTCCCATGGACGAGTCATCGCATCGATAACCCCTTGGTTGTATTTTGCCTTGTCGAGAAAAGCGAGCACTTCTGCACGAGTAAAACCTTGTTTTACTTGAGCTTGGATAAACTCTTCTTTGAGTTCAGCGGGAATTGTGGGCGCGACTTCAGCGGCCGGAGCCACTGGCGTGCTTGGAACGGGTGCCTGCGGGGGTGTCGGTTCGTTCGCCGTGGTACAGGCGACTAACAATGAACTAAAACACAGTAAACCGAGTGGAGCTAAAAAAGCTCGGAGAGTAGGCATGAAAAGTCCCTAAAAATTATCTATCTACGAAACGTCTATGGGTATGAATGCTCATAAGAATGCCAAACCCTGTCATCAATGTCAGCATGGAGGTTCCACCATAACTGACAAGGGGCAGTGGTACACCTACCACGGGCAGGATACCTGAAACCATGCCAATATTCACAAAAACATAAACGAAAAAAGTTAGCGTGATACTACCGGCCAGTAGTCGAGCGAAACTGGTTTGGGCGCGTGAAGCGATGACTAAGCCGCGGCCAATAATATAGAGATACATAATTAACAGTAAGATACTGCCAATTAGGCCAAATTCTTCACCGATCACCGCAAAGATAAAATCGGTATGGCGCTCGGGGATAAATTCAAGTTGCGATTGAGTACCGTCGAGCCAGCCTTTGCCCCAAAGTCCGCCGGAGCCAATCGCGATTTTTGACTGAATAATGTGATAACCCGCCCCCAATGGATCTTGCTCAGGATCGAGTAAGGTTAATACCCGCGTTCTTTGGTAATCGTGCATCAAGAAATACCAAAGAATAGGTAGGAAGGCGAGTACTGCCGCGATAAAACCGCCGACAATGATCCAACTCATGCCCGATAAAAACAACACGAAAATCCCCGATGCGGCCACCAGAATCGAGGTTCCGAGGTCGGGTTGTTTCGCGATAAGCAGAGTCGGCACCAGTAAGATTACAGCAGCACCAGCAAGATAGCGTTTCTTGGGCGGCAGAGGGAACTTACTGATATACCAAGCCATTGTGATGGGGAAGGCAAGCTTAATCAGTTCTGAGGGTTGAAACTCCATAAAGCCTAAGTTCAACCAGCGTTGTGCGCCTTTGTTAATTTCACCGAAAAAATGTACCCCGAGCAGCAAGACAATCCCCGCCAGATAAATGGGTAGGGCCCAGCGTTTTAGCGCCTCAGGATTGATCTGAGCCATAGTGAACATAATGCCGAGCGATAACACCATACGGAATAGCTGCCGCTCCATCATCTCTAAATCTTCGCCGCTGGCAGAATAGATGACGAACAGGCCAAAGCCCATGACAGCCAATAGGCCGAGCAATAATGGCAAGTCTATGTGCAAGCGTTGCCAGATGTTTTGATATTGGCTATGGCTACTCATGGCTGCGGTTTCCAAGTATCTCTAAGCATATATTCATCGAGCATGGCGCGGGCGACAGGGCCAGCATTTGCGCCACCCCATCCTGCGTTTTCCATCACGACGGCGAGGACGATTTTAGGATCTTCGAAGGGCGCATAGGCCACAACTAAGGCATTATCGCGGAAATGTTCGGCAATTTTATTTGCATCATATTTGGTATTTTCGGCCACGCCAATGACCTGCGCCGTGCCGGTTTTCATTGCGGCGGTGTAAGTGGCATCAGTGAAACGTGACTTATGTGCCGTCTGGCGCATCGCTTCGTTAATGATATTCCAGTTACGGGGGTTTTTAAGTTCGATTGGTGGTAACTCATTAATCGGAGAGTCAATTTTGGCAGTATTGTCTTTAATCGATCTCAGCAGATGCGGCGGGAAACGACGGCCCTTATTCGCCATAATGCCTACTGCATTCGCCAATTGTAATGGGGTTGCCGTCCAATAGCCTTGGCCGATGCCGACGGAAATGGTGTCACCTATGTACCAAGCTTGATTGTATTTCAAGCGTTTCCATTCTTTGGATGGCATGTTGCCAGCTGATTCTTCAAAGATATCGATACCAGTATTTTGACCAAAACCAAATTGTTCCATAAAGCGAGCAATATGGTCGACACCGACTTTATAGGCGAGTTCGTAGAAGAAGGTATCACAGGATTCAGTAATGGCACTGTAGACGTTAACCCAGCCGTGTCCCCAGCGTTTCCAGTCGCGGTACTTACGTTCAACACCAGGAATCTGCCAAAAACCTGGGTCCCATACGCGGGTGCTCTCGGTAATGACTTTTTCATCAAGCCCTAAAAGTCCAAGATGTGGCTTGATGGTTGATGCTGGCGCATATTGGCCTTGGGTTGCACGGTTGATCAAAGGTCGTGATTTATCATTGAGCAAGGCGCTGTAATCTTTGTTATTAATCCCTTGCACAAATTGGTTTGGATCATAGCTTGGACTCGAGACCATAGCTAAAACCCCACCATCACGGGGATCGATTGCGACAATAGAACCACGCAAACCTGTGAGTAGCTCAACCGCTTTTTGTTGCAGCTTGAGATCTAAGGTCAGGTAAATATCTTGTCCCGGCTCTGGCGGTACTATTTTTAAGGTACGAATTGCGCGGCCGCGGTTGTTCACTTCTTCTTCTAAGTGACCCGGTTTGCCATGCAGTAGGGACTCATAAAACTTTTCAATGCCTTGCTTACCAATGTCCTTGGTGGCCGCATAGTTTTTCCACAGATCGCTGCGCTCTAACTGGGCTCTGTCTCGGGTGTTAATTTTGCCAACATAACCCAGCACATGGGTGATTTGCGCGCCGTAGGGATAATTACGCTTCAGACCCGCTTCGACGGAAATGCCTGGAAATTTATGTTGGTTAACACTGAAAATCGCCACTTGCTCTTCGGTGAGCTGGTTTTTGAGCGTCAGTGGTTTGAAGCGGCGATGAAATTTCAGCGCTTCGGTAAAGGTTTCGCGTTCATCTTCACTGATCTCAATTAACTTGCCGAGCTCATCTAAGGTCTCTGACATGTTACTGATTTTTTCAGGAACCAGATCGAGGGAATAGAAGGGTAAGTTTTCGGCTAACAGCACGCCGTTACGATCGTAAATGAGGCCGCGACTAGGAGCAATGGGAACAACACGAATGCGATTATCATTCGAGCGAGTTGCATAATCCTTATAGGATTCAACCTGTAAATGATAAAGGTTGGTGACTAATACGCTTAATAGGGCGAAAACGCAAAAAAAAGTGAATAGCGCTCGGCGCTTAAAAAGAGACGCCTCGGCGGCGTGATCATGCATTGTTATCCGCTTTTTTGGCGACACTTATGCTATCTCCGGCTGATCCCATGACGGGTGGTTGACACTCGTTAACATCAAGATCCCGCTATTCTCTATGGTAGGGGTGATTCGTGTTCACGCTCCACGCGCGGTACAAACTTTCGGCGACTACAACCCTAACTAAGGGATGAGGTAAGGTTAATGCCGATAGGCACCAACTTTGGTTTGCCGCTTCTTTGCAAGCTGGCGCTAATCCTTCAGGTCCGCCGATCAGTAAACTGACGTCGCGACCATCGAGTTGCCATTTAGTCAACGCGGTTGCAAGCTCGGGGGTCGTCCAGTTTTTTCCGGGGAGATCTAAGCTAACAATATGATTGCCTTTGGGAATGGCCGCCAACATTTGTTCGCCTTCTTTTTGAAGGATCCGGACAATGTCGGCATTTTTCCCCCGCTTTCCAGCGGGTATTTCGATAAGCTCCAGCGCCATATCACGGGGAAAACGGCGCTGGTATTCTTCGAAACCACGGGTAACCCAATCGGGCATCCGTGTTCCTACTGCGATGAGCTGTAACTTCATCAGTCTTGCTTTTCTGACCAGAGCTTTTCAAGCTGGTAGAAATCACGGGTTTGATCTTGCATAACGTGCAGGATCACATCGCCCATGTCCACAAGAACCCATTCGCTGCTTTCGCGGCCTTCAACACCTAAAGGTGGAATACCGGCTTGCTTCGCTTCAACCACAAGGTTTTCAGCGATAGCTTTAACGTGAGTCTTTGATGTACCTGAACATATGACCATGTAGTCAGTGATGTTAGATTGCTTGCTGACATCCAGAACAACAACGTCTCTGGCTTTTAAGTCGTCGATCTTGTCGACAACAAACTGTTTTAATTCCGCGCTCTGCACGCTGGCGTACCTCATTAATTTTAAATAGCGCGGTAGTATACCAGTGTTGCTTGCCGGAATACATTGCCATTGGCAGTTGAGTGGGCGATATCTGCTTACGTTTCGAGCTAAGGTAAGTAAAGTCGTTGATTTTGGATGTAATCTAGCGTGACGGGCATGAGTAAATCGGCGGGGATTTCGCCTTTTGCCAGTTGTTCACGAATGAGCGTCGAGGAAATATCCTGTGGTGTAATCGCCACAGGGAAAATCTGCCCACAGTTTTTATGGACACTGCTAGCACGACCTTCCACTGTCCCTTGGGGCGCTTGACTGCGGGCCGTCAATACCTGTTGCATAGGATGCTCTGCATCGAGCTGCCAACCCGGGCGCTGACAGACAACGAGATGGGCAAAGTCGAATAGGCGTTGCCACTCATGCCAGCTTTTTAATTGAATGAAAGAGTCCATCCCCATGATAAAAAACAGCTCATCTTCAGGATGTAAGCTTTTCAGTTGCTCAAGCGTGACAACTGTGTAGGAAGGCGTGTCGCGTTTGGCTTCGATGTCGCACAGTGCAAATCCGTCGAGTTGCTGACAGACATCGGCTACCATTTTGAGGCGCTGTGTTGTGGTTAAGTTCGGCTGCTGTTTATGGGGCGGAATATGGTTCGGCATCAGCAGGATTTTATCCAAGGCTAATGCTTGTTTCACTTCCATCGCCGGACGGATATGACCATAGTGTATCGGGTCGAAAGTGCCGCCTAAAATACCAATACGCATATCAAGCCTTTGGTTAACCTATGATTAGTCTATGGCTATATGTGCCAGATGCCGATGGGCTCTAGGATCAAATAACAGACACAGGTGGCTCAGACCGGTCCAATCCTCTTTCCCCTGTTGCTTTAAGTTGAGCTCAAGTTTCGAGGCGAGGGCGAGCATGTGTTCGAGTTGTTCAAGGCTGAGTCGTTGCAGTGCCGCTTGATACAGTGGCTTACGTTTATCCCAAATTCGATGTTTACCCCAGAGTGCACTGAGCGCAACGCCTTGGGCTTGCTCGCATTTCAAATTGAATAACAAACCGAGTTCTTTAAACAAGGCCCACAGCAGGATAGGTAAGGCAGTGCCTTCGCCATTGAGCTGGGCTAGCATGTGCTGCGCGCTATCCTGTTTATTATTCAGCAATGCATCCGTGAGTTGGAATACGGTGAAGCGCGACTGATCTTCAAAATAGTGGCCCAGTTCGTCGGCACTGACGGGTTTTGCTGGGCTCAGGAGTTGCAGCAACTGCATGGCTTGATCGGCAGCCAGTAAATTCCCTTCATACAGAGAATGCAACATAGAACGGGCATCAGGCTGTAGATTGAGCTTAAAGTGCTTGATGCGGCCATCGAGCCAGCGCATAAACTGCTCGCCCTCTGGCGTGGCGCAGGGCAGATACATGCCATGGGCATCTAAGGTCTTAAACCATTTACTGTTGGTTTGCTCTGTGGCGAGCTTTGGCCCTTCGATAATCAACAGCATATCGGGATTGGGCGTCTGTAATAGGGCTTGCAGTGTGCTTGAGCCTTCGGCACCGGGCTTAGCTTGGGGAAGGGTTAGCTCAATCAAGCGTTTACTGGAAAACAGGCTCATGGCCTGCCATTCCTGAGTCAGATCGTTCCAATTAAAGCCCGTCTCTTGAATGAGTTGGACTTTTTCATCGAATCCCTGACGCTTGGCGAATTGGCGGATCTGATCTTTGGTGGTTTCAATCAACCAAGGATCATCCCCAAAAATCAGATAACAAGGAAATAACTGGTTAAGGTGGCGGGAGAGTTGATCGGGATAGACTCTCATTTAGTTGATTATCCGCATTTAGTAGATTATCCGCATTTAATTGATGACCCGCATTAATTCACCTCAGTACTGGCCATCGCTTGCAGAATACGATCCGCAGCTTGGATACGCATTTCCTTCGTCAGCAATTCCATTTCACGACTCTTTGCCAATGCGGTACGTGGATCGTCTAAGTAGTCGCGGCGAATTTCAACCTTGAAAGGCTGCGCTTCTTTGCCCGGCAGTGCCACAGCAAATTCGACTAAATAAATCAGCTCATACTCGGCGACGTTACCTGTGGGGTATAAAGATAAGGTCGAGCGTTCTAGGGAGTCGGTGATTAGCCTTAATACTGGAACGTCATCGGCGGCGTCGACAACTTGGATATTGTTCAAGCGCAGGCGTTCACGCACCAAACGGGTGAGTTCGCTGTATTCATCCGCGCTGCTCAAACTCAAATGATTGAGGACATCGGGGATTTGATAACTGCGTTGAAGCTTAAAACCGCAACCGGCGCTGGTCATAATCACTAGCGCCATGATTGCGAAGCATATGCGTTTGATTAGCATAGATTTCGCGGTTTCCTATTCGTTGTATACCCTGCGGACTTGAAGTTGCAGCTATGCTGCAACTTCAATAGCTTTGAGTATAGCGAGTTATTAGCAGCCGTTAGTTAGCCACTATGCTAAGCAGTTTGCCCGGCACATAGATCACTTTACGCACAGTCAGGCCGTCTAGGTATTTGATCACGTGCTCATCACTCATGCCTAAGGCTTCTACTGATTCTTTATCAGCATCGGCAGCCACTGTGATTTTTGCGCGAACTTTACCGTTAACTTGCACAACGATGAGCTTGCTGTCTTCAACTAGCGCCGCTTCATCAACGACTGGCCATTGGCTGTCTTCGATGTTGCTGCTGTTGCCTAACTCGTTCCACAGGTTAAAGCTCACATGCGGAATGATAGGGTACAGCAAACGCACTATGGCTGATAAGGCTTCGCCGATAATGGCGTTGTCTTGACCTGTGGTTTGTGGCGCTTTTTGCAGATGGTTCATCAGTTCCATCACGGCGGCAACCGCAGTGTTGAACATCTGACGGCGGCCGATATCGTCGGTCACTTTAGCGATAGTCTTGTGGACTTCACGGCGCAGCGCTTTTTGGTCGCTTGTTAACGTGCTGACATCTAAGGCTTCGCTGTTATCTTGGTTCACATGCTCGTTTGCCAGTTTCCACAGACGTTTAATGAAGCGGTGTGCGCCTTCAACGCCAGACTCTTGCCATTCCAGAGTTAATTCTGGTGGTGAGGCGAACATCATAAATAGGCGAACTGTATCGGCGCCATATTTTTCGACCATGACTTGTGGATCGATACCGTTGTTTTTCGACTTAGACATCTTGCTCATGCCGGTATAAACCAGCTCGTTGCCGTCTTTGTCGATAGCCTTAGTAATGCGGCCCTTGTCGTCTTTTTCTGTGGTCGCTACATCTAAAGGAGAAACCCACACACGGGCGCCTTTTTCATTGATGTAGTAGAAGGCATCTGCCAACACCATACCTTGGGTCAGCAGTTGTTTGGCTGGCTCGTTAGAGTTAACCAGACCTGCATCACGCAGCAACTTGTGGAAGAAGCGGAAATATAACAAATGCATACACGCGTGTTCGATACCGCCAATGTATTGATCCACGGGTAGCCAGTAGTTGGCTTTAGCAGGATCTAACATTTCGTCTGCATGCGGGCTGCAGTAACGGGCGTAATACCAAGACGATTCCATAAAGGTATCGAAGGTATCGGTTTCGCGCAGCGCATCTTGACCGTTGACTTGGGTTTTCGCCCATTCTTTATCGGCCTTGATTGGGCTTTGAATCCCGTCCATCACCACATCTTCTGGCAGTAATACTGGCAGTTGATCTGCTGGCGTTGGGATCACAGTGCCGTCGGCTAAGGTCACCATAGGGATTGGTGCGCCCCAGTAACGCTGACGTGAAACACCCCAATCGCGCAGGCGATAGTTGACTTGGCGCTTGCCTTTACCTTCGGCGACTAACTTGTTGGCGATGGCATTAAAGCCCGCTTCAAAGTCTAAACCGTCAAACTCTCCCGAGTTAAACAGTACGCCTTTTTCGGTATAAGCGGCTTCGCTAATGTCGACGTCGCCATCAACTGGCTTGATCACAGCTTCAATCGCCAGACCGTATTTTTTCGCAAATTCGAAGTCACGTTGATCGTGGCCTGGAACTGACATCACAGCGCCTGTGCCATAGTTCATCAACACAAAGTTAGCTGCCCAAATCGGGACTTGCTTACCAGTGATAGGATGAATGGCGAAAAGCCCTGTGGCGACACCGCGTTTTTCCATGGTCGCGAGTTCGGCTTCTGATGTTGTGCTGTTTTTGCACTCATCGATAAAGGCGGCAAGCTCAGGATTATTGTGCGCGGCGATTTCAGCCAATGGATGACCTGCGGCAATCGCCACATAAGTCACGCCCATTAAGGTATCAGGACGCGTGGTATAGATATCGAAGCTTTTATCGTGGCCTGCGACGCCGAAGGTCATTTCTACGCCTTCGCTGCGACCAATCCAGTTACGTTGCATGGTTTTGACCTGATCAGGCCAACCATCTAAGGTATCGATATCGTTTAATAATTCTTCTGCATAGGCAGTGATCTTAATAAACCACTGTGGAATTTCTTTTTGTTCCACAGGGGTATCACAGCGCCAGCAGCAACCGTCTTGAACTTGCTCGTTCGCCAGTACGGTTTCATCATTTGGACACCAGTTGACTGAAGCTGTCTTTTTATAGACTAGGCCTTTCTCGTACAACTTAGTGAAGAACCATTGTTCCCAGCGATAATATTCTGGGGTACAAGTGGCGATTTCACGGCTCCAATCGTAACCAAAACCCAGCAGTTTCAGCTGGTTCTTCATGTACTCTATGTTTTCATAGGTCCATGGCGCAGGCGCAGTCTTGTTGTTAATCGCGGCATTTTCTGCGGGCAGACCAAATGAGTCCCAACCGATAGGCTGGAGCACGTTTTTGCCTTGAAGACGTTGAAAGCGTGCAACTACGTCACCTATGGTATAGTTGCGTACGTGTCCCATGTGGAGTCTGCCAGAAGGGTACGGAAACATCGAAAGGCAATAAAACTTTTCTTTGTTTGCGTCTTCAGTGACTTCGAAGGTTTTGTTGTCATGCCAGTGCTTTTGCACTAAGGCTTCAATTTCTGAGGGATTATATTGCTCTTGCATCACTCTATTTCCGGCAGTGCCGCCTATTATTTGATCTAACGCCATATCAGCGCGAGTAAGATCTGCATAGAATAAACTAGAAGCGATGCATTAAAAAGGTTCGTATGAAGGAGTATTGGTTATGAATGATAGAAGTAACGTGTTACTAGGACTGTATCAAGCCTTAATTACCGAAGTGAAAGCTCAATTTGCAGAAGATAACACGCTGACTGTAAAGAACTTATTTAACTCTGTCACTCAAGGTAAGGAGTTTTTACGTCTTAAACAACAGGCTGGAGAAGATGAGCTCGCTTTAGTAGAACAATTCTTAAAACGTGATATTACCAGTTTTCTTCGCGAGCAGAACGCCGATAGTCTGAGCCACAGCCAAACTGTGATTACTTTGGAGAATACGCTTTGGCATTGGTTGGGTGAAATAACCGATCGCAGCCAAGTGGAATGGCATGAATTAACGCAAGATTTTAAGCAAAATGGTTATTACAAAAGTGGCGACATAGTAAGTCAGGGCATCATGGTATGCACTAACTGTGGCAATGAAATGAGTATTGAATTTCCGAGTCCCATCCCAGATTGCCCAGAGTGTGATCACGAAGAATTTACCCGCGAGCCGCTAACGCCTTAGTCGCGTTAACGATCTTATTTCGTTAAAACGACGCATCTGCGTCGTTTTTTTTGATCAATTAAACCGAAATCACCGCTATCTTGGTCAATCAGACAATATCAGCTGTTCGTACGACAGTAACTGAGGATTTGGCCACCGAAAGGCGCCAATAAGAATTCAGTGTGAATGGGTTTATGTTGTGTGTGTTCGTAACCTAAGGTGACCATACGTTTACTGAATTTGGCATGATTACCACGACCGGGATCAACCAAGACCACATCGCAAACCGGTTTAGCATGCTGCTCAATAAATTGTGACAACAGATCGGCATGTTCTTGTTCGTACAAGAGATCGCTACCAATGATCAGATCAAATAAGCCTAAATTTGTTTCTGCATCAGCCCAGCCAGTGCGCACAAACGGGATCGCCCGACCATGATTTAAATCGACATTCTGCTTAAGGAAATTTCCTGATTCTGGGTGATAGTCGGTTGCTGTGATATCGGCGTGCCTATGGTTCAGCACTAGACTCGCGAGCCCAATGCCACAGCCCACTTCAAGAATACGTTTATTGCCAATTTTGTAGTCTGCCATGTGGTGTGAGAGCACTTGGCTCGATGGCCAGACTATGCCAAATAACGGCCAAGTTGCGGAGGAAATACCGAGCTTTTCAGCTTCGCCATCGATGTCGTCAAATTCCTGATTGTCTCTTAGGGTTCTGACATGAATATCGAGATCGCCAAACTCGTGGGTTTGGTAGCGCACGCGAAGCAGTGCCATAGAGTTGCCTTGATGTGTACCTTAGTTAAGGAACGAGGTAATGGTACCAATCTATTGGCTATGCAGACACAGTAACAGCAACAGCAACAGCAACAGCAACAGCAACAGTAACTATGATTGGTATAAGGCCACGTCTAATCGTTCACCTTAACGTGGAACGCGCAATCAGCCTAATCTATTCGCAGACAATTGCGGGATAACACAGATTAACTGAGTGTCAGCCTAACAACCTTGGGTGTTGATATCATATAGCGGCGGGGTGTTAGCATCGCTGGCTTGGGTGTAGCGGAAATAGCATTGATCGTCATCTACTAAGGTATTGTTGTTAAGATCGTAACCTATGTAAGTGATATCAACGCCTTGATATTGAATGATGAGCTTATCATCTGAGGTGATCCAGTTTTCCACATCGGTATTATCGAGGTAACCCCATTTCAATCTGGTATCGGGCGTGCCATCACCATTGAGGTCGATATCAATAATATCGTCGCGGCCTGCAACGGCTTGGCTTCGCAGGCTGGGCATTTGCGTTTTAGAGTAGGCCAGTGTGTTGGCGGTTTTTACGCTGGCCTGTAATTGGCTCAAGGTTTGTACCCGAGCCTCTTTACTCAAACCGATAAATTTAGGCGCGGCAATCACTGCCAAGATCCCAAGTACAATAATCACCACGACCAGTTCAATCAAGGTAAAGCCAGCCGCATCTTGTTTATTGATTGGGTAACACATGGTCTTGATCCTATTGCGCTTTTACACGTCGGCCAAAGCCGAGTAATACCAGTAAACCACAGAGCAGTAGCAGGGGGGGTTGACCTAATTTTGCGAACCAAGTTTGGCCTGTTACCAAGGGAATGGTTGCGCTTAGCACGCCGGTTTCAAACTGGGGTAAGGATGCTGTGATATTGCCATGCTCATCGACTACCGCAGTCACGCCATTGTTGGTTGCCCGCAATAAAGGGCGCCCCAATTCAACTGCGCGCATTTGGGCGATTTCCATATGTTGTAATGGGCCGTTTGAACTACCAAACCAAGCATCGTTAGAGACAGTTAACAGTATATCTGTCCCTTGATTAACGCTGTCGCGTAATTGCTCTGGGAAGGCAATTTCATAACAAATCGCGGGCGCGATTTTATGGCCTAGGGCACTTAGATTTGGCTGTTGATATTCGCCTCTGGCAAAGGAGGACATAGGCAAATTAAAGAAAGGCGCAATCGGGCGCAGCAGCGCCTCAAAGGGCACAAACTCGCCAATCGGCAACAGATGATGTTTCTTAAATTGATTGCTACCATCGCCCTCATAGTCAGGGCCAGCTTGTTGTTTCTGATTATGATTACCAAGCACAATCAATGAATTATAAAACTCGTTATTTTGATGGCTGATAATGCCAGTGATGATTGACGTATGGTTTAGATTGGCGACTTTATTGGCGTTATCTAAAAAGTCCTGCACCATAGATTCTGGCGCGGGAACTGCCGCTTCTGGCCAAATAATGATATCGGCATCAAAATGTTCGCGGGATAAATCCATGTATTTTAATAGGGTAGGCCACAGGGCGTCGGGTTCCCACTTCATGCTTTGGGGAATATTGCCTTGCACCAGTGCCACTTTAACATTTTCACCCGTAGGATGAATGTCGGAAACCTTAGGTGCAGCCCAAACGGCCAGAATACTGAGCGGCAGTAAAAGCAGTAAACTCTTATAACGCTTAGTAAAACAAAGGGCTAATGCACCAGCGAGCATGGCCAGCACAAAGCTTAACCCGAGTGCGCCTATAATACTGGCAAGGGGTTTTAGCGGCCCTTGGGTTTGAGAGTAACCGGCCCATAACCAGGGGAAACCTGTCATCACCCAGCCACGAGCCCATTCGGTCAAGGTCCACAGGGCGGGGAAGAGGGCGAGATTACGCCAAAGGCTAAACGTGGTTTCGCCATTTTTACTGAGCGTTTTAGTTAACCAAGCCAGCGCTAAACCTGTTAGTGCGGGATATAAGGCTAAGTACAAAGCCAACAAGGCCATCAAGCCAACAGAGGCGATGAGCGGCATACCACCAAAGGTATCCATACTCACATGTACCCAGCTGATCCCTACGGCAAAACAGCCAAACCCAAAGCTTAACCAATAGTAAAAGCTCGCCTTAGCGTCAAGCGCTCGGCTATGCCAGAGGGCAATCGCCATGGCAAACGGATAGATTATCCAAATGGAATAGGGCGCAAATGAAAGCGCCGTACTGGCGCCAAGGGCAAATGCCAGTACGAGTCTCAAAGCACTAGGTCGGGACTTTTGTTGGGCAAAAGCCCGGATTTGTTTTAGCACGAGTGATTATTCTACGTCTTCGCCAGTATTAGGATCGGGGAGTTTAACTCTGAGTTGGATTAAACGCCTTGTGTCAGCATTGATCACTTTAAATTCGATGCCTTCAATGATGATGCTCTCGTTGCGTTCTGGCAGATGGCCAAAGGCGTGTGAGACTAAGCCACCGACGGTATCAAACTCTTCATCGCTGAATTCAGTATTGAATTCTTCGTTGAAATCTTCGATTGGCGTCAAGGCCTTAACCATATAAACCGTGTTGCCGACTTTGCGGATCTCGGTTTCTTCCGTGCTATCGTGGTCGAATTCGTCTTCAATCTCACCGACAATTTCTTCCAAAATATCTTCGATAGTCACGAGTCCCGATACGCCGCCGTACTCGTCAACCACAATCGCCATGTGATAGCGCTGAGATCGGAATTCTTTTAGCAATACATCAACGCGTTTGCTTTCGGGTACAACCACAGCAGGACGGATCACGCGGTCCAGTGAGAAGGGCTCATCACTGTTGGAGAAACCGTAAGGGATCAAATCTTTGGCAAGTAATATGCCTTCGATATGGTCTTTATCTTCGTTAACGACGGGGAAGCGCGAGTGACCTGAACCAATCACTGTGGCGAGTAATTCTTCGACCGAGTTGTCTATCTGGAGGGCGACAATTTGAGCTCTTGGGATCATGATATCCCGAACACGCATATCAGAAACGTCTAATACACCTTTTATCATCTCGCGGGTGTCTTGAGTGATCAGATCGCGCTGTTCTGCACCATCAATCACATCGACTAAATCTTCGCGATTTTGAGGTTCGCCCTGAAATAGCTGACTTACTCTATCAAACCAACCTTTCTTGTGGGCGTTCGTACTCGGGGGGATATCGTCACTCATAGTTTTCTCATTAGCTTTTGATAGGGATTATCTTAGCTAACTATTGTTCCTTATATGGGTCAGTAAAGCCTAAGCCTTCAATGAGTTGGGTCTCTAACGACTCCATCTCTTCAGCTTCTTCATCTTCGATGTGATCATACCCTAGCAGATGCAAGCAACCATGTACAACCATGTGTGCCCAGTGCGCTTCTAAGGTTTTTTGTTGCTCACGGGCTTCATTTTCAACGACTGCCGCGCAAATGACAAGATCTCCTAGTAAAGGAAGTTCAATTTCTGGCGGTGCCTCAAAGGGAAATGACAGCACATTGGTCGGTTTGTCTTTGCCGCGGTAGGTGCTATTGAGCATCTGACTCTCGCGGCTTTCGACTATACGTATGGTTAATTCAGCTTCATCCATGCTATTACCAATCGCGGTCGTGACCCAAAGGGCGAATTGCTCGTCCGTTGGCAACCAGTCGCAGGTGGTGGCATGTTGAATATCTAAGGCTAAATCAAGACTCATGTGCTGCGGCTTCCTGTTGTTTCTGGTATTGGCTTTCTTTCTTAGCCTTTAAGGTTTGCTCTTTTAAATCAAAGGCCTCATAGGCTTCGACGATACGAGCAACCACAGGATGGCGCACTACATCTTGTGAGACGAAAAAGTTAAAGCTGATTTCTTCGACTTGGCTTAACACTTCAATCGCGTGACGTAGTCCTGACTTTTGATGTTTAGGTAAGTCGGTTTGAGTGATGTCGCCTGTGATCACCGCACGGGAATTGAAACCGATACGGGTAAGGAACATCTTCATCTGCTCGATTGTGGTGTTTTGACTTTCATCGAGAATAATAAAGGCATCGTTCAAGGTACGGCCGCGCATATAGGCAAGCGGTGCCACTTCGATGACGTTTTTCTCAATTAAGCGTTCCACTTTTTCAAAGCCGAGCATTTCGAATAACGCATCGTAGAGGGGGCGTAGATAGGGGTCGACCTTTTGACTTAAGTCACCGGGTAAGAAACCGAGTTTTTCACCCGCTTCCACTGCAGGGCGAGTCAGCAGAATGCGGCGCACTTCTTGGCGCTCTAACGCATCTACTGCCGCTGCTACGGCAAGGTAGGTTTTGCCCGTTCCTGCAGGACCAATACCAAAGGTAATGTCGTGGCGAACAATATTGGCCACATATAAGCTTTGATTCGGATTGCGTGGCTTAATGACGCCACGGCGGGTTTTGATATTAATGCTGCTGTCATCGCTCGCATCTTCTTGCTCTAGGGCGATGGCTTCTTGAATGGCGATATGGACTTGCTCAGGCTCAAGATCGGGCGTGCTGCCTTTGACCGTTTGGGTCTCGATATAGAGCTCTTTGAGTAAGTTGTTGGCGCTTAAACAATTGCGTGGCAGTCCGGTGATCTGAAAATGATTGTTTTTACGGACGATTTCAACGCCAACGCGACGCTCAATCTGTTTGATATTGTCATCGAATGGACCGCAAAGTGAAGCCAAACGGCGGGTTTCTGCGGGTTCGAGATACAGATTCATGGTAGTTAATTTACTGGACAAATAGCACTCCCAATAGCGAATAAGAAAGCAAGGTTGATGTCGCTAAACCCTTGCAAGATAATTTCAGTTTACGAGCCATAGCCGATAATTGCTAACGGAAAATAACAATTGCCTCGGTAGACTTAAACAAAAGTGCGTGAAAGCAAAAAGGGCGACTAAGTCGCCCTTTTCTATATAGGTACTGTTTAAGCCGATTTAAAGCTTATGGCTTAAATTGAGTCACACCCAGTTCATCATCTTGTTTGCGCTTGGCCAGAATTTCAGCCGGACGCAGGCTACGACGTAGATCCATTTCATCTTCGCCGCGGATAAAGACACCGCGCAGTGAGTTAGTGTATACGTCGACGATTTCGACATCTACGAAAGTACCAATGTGTTTTGGCTGACCTTCGAAGTTCACCACTCGGTTGTTCTCAGTACGGCCACGCAGTTCCATTGGGTTTTTCACCGATGGACCTTCAACCAGAATACGTTGCACTGTGCCCATCATGTGGCGGCTGTAGCGCATGGCTTGCTGGGTGATGCGGTCTTGCAGAATCGCGAGACGTTGCTTTTTCTCTTCCATATCGACGTTATCGGGTAAATCCGCCGCTGGCGTGCCCGGACGTGCGCTATAGATAAAGCTAAAGCTGTGGTCGAAACCTATGTCTTCAATTAATTTCATAGTATCGGCAAAGTCTTCTTTGGTTTCGCCTGGGAAGCCAATGATAAAGTCTGAGCTGATTTGAATGCCTTCACGGGCTTTACGCAGGCGGCGGATAATTGACTTATATTCAATCGCCATGTGGCCGCGCTTCATCGCCGTGAGAATACGGTCAGAACCCGATTGCACTGGCAAGTGTAAGAAGCTCACTAGCTCTGGGGTATCTTCGTAAACGTCGATAATATCTTGTGTAAATTCAATCGGGTGACTGGTCGTGAAGCGAATACGGTCGATACCGTCGATGGCTGCCACAAAACGCAGTAATTCAGCAAAGGTACAGATGCCGTCATCGTGGGTTGCGCCGCGATAGGCATTGACGTTTTGGCCAAGCAGGTTCACTTCACGCACACCTTGCTCCGCCAATTGGGCGATCTCAAGGATGATGTCGTCCGATGGACGGCTGACTTCTTCGCCGCGCGTATAAGGAACCACACAGAATGAACAGTATTTGCTGCAACCTTCCATGATAGACACGAACGCCGTTGGGCCTTCGGCGCGTGGCTCTGGCAGGCGATCGAATTTTTCGATTTCAGGGAAGCTGATATCGATAACCGCTTTGTCACCACGGCGTACTTGCTCGATCATATCGGGCAGACGGTGTAATGTCTGTGGTCCAAAAATAATGTCGACACATTGGGCTCTGTCTTTAATCGCTTTGCCTTCTTGTGAAGCAACGCAGCCGCCCACGCCAATAATCAAATTGGGATTTTTATCTTTAAGCGTCTTCCAGCGTCCTAGCTGATGGAACACTTTTTCCTGCGCTTTTTCACGGATTGAACAAGTGTTCAGCAGGAGAATGTCTGCCTCAGACGCTTCTTCAGTCAAGGTATAACCTTGGTATTCGCCTAACAGATCAGCCATCTTGGATGAGTCATACTCATTCATTTGACAGCCCCAAGTCTTGATATGGAGTTTCTTACTCATCAGTTGTGTCGCCCTAAGATGACCAATAAAAATAGCGCGACATTTTACCTGCTGTTATGGCTGCTGACCAGCTTTGTCCTCACTTTTACCTGTTGGCTTTTGCCGAGGGTGATACCCATACAAATGCTAGGTTTTTATTACTCGCTTGTACTTGGGCGAGGTTAAGACGGTTAACATGCTGAGCTTTGGCCATTTCCATCAAGCTATTGCGTGCTTGAATGCCGATGTCTTCACGAATTTCGAGTCGAAATGCGCTCAACATTTCCGTGGTATGTTGATATAAGGCATAATCGAGCGGGTCGCGATAGGTCACTGTGATGGTTTCAATGTTTGGGCTCGCGGCAGAGTCAGTTGCTGAGTTAGCCTCCATGGCTTGGCCTAGCGGTGTAATACCTAGTGTGAGTGCTGTGCCCAATGTAAATGCTGTGCCTAGTGTAAGTGCGCTGCAAATTAATAAGCGGCTGGCTATGGGTAAAAGAGTCAGTGTTTTCATGACATCCTCGCTAATTTATACGGTGGATTCACTTGTTAACTCGTCCAATACGGCTTAGGGCTGGGTGCTAGTTAAGTGAGAGTGTTCAGCACGGATAACGCCAGCCAAATCACAAAATCGCGATTAAGTGATTTTGGCTATGATGCCCGTGCCACTTGAGTTTAGTCAGTGTTGAAACGGGTAAGTCTTGTCTTTGTAAGCAACTGTGAGCAGACGGGCTGATAGCAACATTTGCTCACGTTTGAGTGCTAAGAGACATACTGTTGATACAAAGTTCGTGGCTTTCTCCTGCATCAGGTTTGGTCAATGCTGTCTGGGTAAAATAGCTGGCGCATAGACTTGCGCATAGATAGTGTAAAGACGTCGCTTGGGCAGCAATAAACATGGCAATAAACATGGCAATAAAGGTGGTAACTAAGGTGGTAAGTAAGATGAGCCAAATTGATGAAGCAAGTGCACCGATGACATCTGATACAACTCATTCTGACGTCACTCATGTTGAAGGCACTCATGTTAAAGACGCTGAGTTCGATGTCATTCTCGTCGGCGGCGGTATGGTCGGTGCGGCGACAGCAATTGGATTAGCCCAGCAGGGCTTGCAAGTGGCGGTGATTGAATCATTTGCGCCAGAGGCTTATCAAGCCGAGCAGCCGTTAGATGTGCGAGTCTCGGCCATTAGTGTGGCCTCTGAAACGCTGCTTGAACGTCTTGGCGCCTTGGACTCACTGCTGAAAATGCGCAATGTGCCTTATCTTGGCTTAGAAACTTGGGAGCTTGATGGCTGCATCACCCAATTCCACAGTTCACAAATTGGCGCCAGCCATTTAGGCCATATAGTTGAAAACCGTTTAATCCAACTTGCCCTGTGGCAACAGATGGCGCAATTGGCCGGCATCACTTTATATTGTCCCGATAAAGTGGCGGCATTTGCCCGTGAGAACGACAGTGTAAGTGTGCACTTACAATCGAATCATAAACTTAACGCTAAGTTATTGGTCGGTGCCGACGGTGCGCACTCGCAGGTGCGCCAATGGGCGGGGATTGGTATATCGGGTTGGGATTATGCTCAATCGGCAATGCTGATCAATATCCGCACCGCACAGGGCCAGCAAGATGTCACATGGCAGCAGTTTACGCCCAAAGGACCGCGTTCCTTATTACCTCTGCCCGGTAATAACGCTTCGCTGGTGTGGTACGACGATGCCAATCGAATAAAACAGTTAATGCAGCTGAATAATAAACAGCTCGCAGAGCAGATACGTTTGCATTTCCCTGCGCGCCTAGATGCCGATTTTACCGTTGAGAATAAAGGCAGTTTTGGTCTAACTCGTCGCCATGCGCAGCGCTACTATAGTCAGAACTTGGTGATTTTAGGGGATGCCGCCCACACTATTAATCCGCTCGCTGGCCAAGGGGTGAACCTTGGGTTTAAGGATGTTGAAGCGTTTTTGGCGGTCATCAAGGATGCATTAACCCAAGATAATACCTGGTGGTCGAATGAAGTGCTGGCCCAATATCAGCACAAACGTTATCGCGATAACCAGCTGATGATGACGGCGATGGATGTGTTTTACGCCGGTTTTAGCAACGATATCTTGCCGCTTAAGCTGCTGCGTAATGGCGCGTTAAAGTTGGCAAACATCGATTCTCCAATCAAAAAGACCGTTCTTAAATATGCAATGGGGCTTAATTAATCCTGAGTTGTTCTGCGTTCTGACTCAGTGCGATGACGTGGCATTTGTTGACTTGGGCTTTGAGTGCTAAAATGCCGCGTTTTTAGCAGCTATGGTCAGTTCAGTCGGCGCTTTGCGCGGCTGCCATCGACGAAATAACGATATTGAGTGTCATGAGCGAAATAAAATTAATAGTTGGTCTGGCTAACCCTGGTGCTGAATATGCGCACACTCGCCATAATGCGGGGGCTTGGTACGTATTAGAGTTGGCTCGAATTTGCGGCGTAACTTTAGTGGCCGACAGTAAGTATTTTGGTTTGACCGCCAGAGCCGTATTGCACGGAAAAGATGTCCGCTTATTGATCCCGACGACTTATATGAATTTAAGTGGTAAAGCCGTGGGTGCTTTGGCGAACTTTTTTCGTATCACACCGGAAGAGATTCTGGTCGCTCACGATGAACTCGATTTGCCGCCAGGCGTGGCTAAGTTCAAGCTCGGTGGGGGCCATGGCGGCCACAATGGTTTGAAAGATATTATTGCTAAACTGGCTAACGATAAAAATTTCTACCGTTTACGCTTAGGTATCGGTCATCCCGGTGATAAAAACCAAGTGAGTGGTTACGTACTGGGAAAAGCGCCAGCTAAAGAGCAAGAGCTTATCGATGCGGCGATAGATGAAGCCGTGCGTTCTACCGAGATTTTGTTTAAGCAAGACATGGTGAAAGCCATGAACAGATTACACTCCTTTAAAGCGGAGTAGGTTTTGCTTTGGCGAGACCCAAGTATAAAGTGATTTAATTATTCAGTAATGTGCTGCCATAGGGCAGGACGACTAAACCTCGCTGATGAGTGTGACTCGTTAGCCAATAATCGAGAGAAAGGTAAGCATATGGGTTTTAAATGCGGCATTGTTGGTCTTCCTAACGTTGGTAAATCAACGCTTTTTAATGCGTTAACTAAGGCTGGCATCGAAGCGGCTAACTTCCCGTTTTGTACCATTGAACCTAACACGGGTGTTGTACCTGTGCCGGATCCACGTCTGGATGCGTTAGCTGCGATTGTGAATCCACAACGTATATTACCGACCACTATGGAATTCGTGGATATCGCGGGTCTTGTGGCTGGTGCATCTAAAGGCGAAGGTTTAGGTAACAAGTTCCTTGCTAACATCCGTGAAACCGATGCCATTGGTCACGTAGTACGCTGTTTCGATGATGACAATATTGTTCACGTTGCTAACAAGGTTGATCCCGCTGGCGATATCGAAGTGATTAACACTGAATTAGCCTTAGCTGACTTAGACAGCTTAGAGCGCGCGGTTCAACGCCAGCAAAAACGTGCTAAAGGCGGTGATAAAGACGCTAAGTTTGAAGTGGAAGTATTAGAAAAAATGCGTCCAATTTTAGACGAAGCGAAAATGCTGCGTTCAATGGAATTATCTAAAGAAGAACTGGAAGCCGTTGCTTACCTTAACTTCTTAACCTTAAAGCCGACCATGTATATTGCTAACGTGGCGGAAGATGGTTTTGAGAATAACCCACACTTAGACGCTGTTCGCGCTATTGCAGCGACAGAAAACGCTATCGTTGTTGCTGTGTGCGCCGCGATTGAATCTGAATTAGCTGAAATGGACATCTCAGATCGCGATGAGTTTATGGCTGATCTGGGTATCGAAGAGCCTGGTTTAGATCGCGTTATCCGTGCTGGTTATCAATTACTGAATTTGCAAACCTATTTCACCGCAGGCGTGAAAGAAGTGCGTGCTTGGACTGTGCCAGTCGGTGCGAGTGCCCCGCAAGCGGCAGGCGTGATTCACACCGATTTTGAACGTGGTTTTATCCGTGCTCAAGTGATGGCATTTGATGACTTTATCGCTCACAAAGGTGAAGCGGGCGCGAAAGAAGCCGGTAAGTTACGTGTGGAAGGCAAAACCTATATCGTTAAAGATGGCGATGTGATGCATTTCTTGTTTAACGTATAACTAGGATTAGACAAGCCCTAAACCTTGATAAATTAAGCTAAGTACGAGTAACAGTGTGTTATTTAGCACATCTGTTGCTCAGTTTGGTGAAGTAATAGCCGAACAGCTTAACCTAAGGGAAATAGCGAAAAAAAGCTGTTGACCTCGATACCTCGAATAAGCATAATACGCCCCGTTCCTCGCTGAGAGGGGCGCGTAATATCGAAGTGGCAATGTAGCTCAGCTGGTTAGAGCACAGCACTCATAATGCTGGGGTCGCAGGTTCAAGTCCCGCCATTGCTACCATTTTATTTAAGAAGCATATTCTTATATAAAATAGACGGCGATTTTACTCTAGCATTGATTGCTAGCATCTCTTCAAGATGTAAACACGAAGCTGTGCGGGAATGGTGAAATTGGTAGACACGCCAGATTTAGGTTCTGGTGCCGCAAGGTGTGAGAGTTCAAGTCTCTCTTCCCGTACCATTTTTAGAAACATCGGCGATAGCGGATGTTTGGAACAGAGTTAGTTGGGGTATCGCCAAGTGGTAAGGCACCGGGTTTTGATCTCGGCATTCCAAGGTTCGAATCCTTGTACCCCAGCCATTTTTTCTCAGTTTCCAAGTTGATTGGGGTATCGCCAAGTGGTAAGGCACCGGGTTTTGATCTCGGCATTCCAAGGTTCGAATCCTTGTACCCCAGCCATGGCAATGTAGCTCAGCTGGTTAGAGCACAGCACTCATAATGCTGGGGTCGCAGGTTCAAGTCCCGCCATTGCTACCATATTTAACTCTGTTAAAGTGATTTATCAGAGAAAAATCCAAAGCTGTTGAATAGACAATTTTGGTACATTTTGATGCGGGAATGGTGAAATTGGTAGACACGCCAGATTTAGGTTCTGGTGCCGCGAGGTGTGAGAGTTCAAGTCTCTCTTCCCGTACCATCAAAATGCAATCTTCGATAGAAGATTAAACAAGTTTATTGGGGTATCGCCAAGTGGTAAGGCACTGGGTTTTGATCTCAGCATTCCAAGGTTCGAATCCTTGTACCCCAGCCAAAAGTTAAAAAGCCTGTCTTCGGACAGGCTTTTTGCTTTCTAGCTTTTCACTATATCCTTACTATTCGTTTTCACTCTCTATCTTCTTTCGCATTATTCGCAGTTTGGTTTCTTTCGTTTTCTTCGTTTAGCATTTCCCTTTTCTATCAATGTCCTTGCTATAGCTGGCTTGAATTTCTGTCGTTTGTTTTTATCTAGCCGTTTATAGAGCGGCTCAATAATGATGTATTGGATTTTAAGTCGTCAGCAAGCTGAATAAGCCTTATCCGTTTAGTTCTGGGATGCAGAGCGTCGAGTGAGGCTTAGAGTTAGCAGGCACAACTAATCTATGAGTGAGTATAAGAGTCAACATAAGCACCAGCATAATAGCAGGCATAAGAAGCAGGGCTTGAATCAGGATATCGAAGAAGGGGAGTTTGCACTGCTATATAACGACAGTGAATACCACAGTGCCAGTTGATTAGGCACTGTGGTGAGCTGTGTTATTGCTTTTTGACTTCTGGCACGACAGGCAGCGATTTTATTTCCGCTGGAACTGCTGGTGTGGCTACTTTTACTGCCGCATCAGTGATAGTTGCTGGCAATACAGCATGCTCAGTGACAGCACTTTGAACCGCGTTAACCTCACCCGTGGCAACCGCTTTGACGGCATTAGGCACAGCTAACTGTTGCTGCACTTGGTTCGCGCCCGCATCTAAGGCTTTTTGTTGTAACTTCTGTGGATCGGTATAGTCGGCTAATTCCTTCGGCCAGCTTGGGACTAGCTTTTCTGTCTGATTACTGAATTGCTCAGAGATCACTAAGGGCGCGCCGCCCTTCATTAGCATCACTGCCATTTGGTTGGTGTCTGAGTTCCACACTAGACCCGCTTTTTCTGCCATCTCAGGTACAGGAGTATAAGTTGACACTAAATAGATAAGTGGACCTTCCTGCTGGATCTTATCGGCCGTTTTAAGCAGCGACAGAGTAGTATCGTAATTTTTACCCAGCAATTCCTGCATACGGTTTTTGATGAGTGGCTGTTCGAATAAGCCGACATCATTTGGATCTAAACCGACAAGGGGTTTGAGCAGGGCCCACATTAGTTGACCTTGGGGTGACATTAATAAGAGTGGAGCAACACAGGCGTTGAGCATTAACGCGAGCCACAGAATATGCAGGCAGCGCATTTTTTTGAGCAGAGATGTACTCAAGATGATATTTCCTTGGGAGTACCAGCAAGTCGCCGGCGGCGGATTGTAGCCGATTGTAATGAGGTAAACGAGAGGGGGCGTAAAGTAAATTTTATGCCAAAAAGTTAGCGTGAATGTTGGATTTTATCCCTATGAATCCAATGAGTATTTACAGATGATACCGTAAATGACTTGCTGCTAATATAATCAAAGATAATGGCTTTTGAGTGTTAAATGCAGATTTGTCTTTAAGCGGTTTATTTTTCAGTCTTATTCTTCAATCCTATATTTCAGCTTCTTTTGCAGTATTGAATATGTAAAGTTTGTAAACTTTGTTCTATTTGATAATCGATCTCATTTAATCTCGCACATTAAATTAGTTTAATGCAGCTCATTTCAGTCTTAGGCTGCATAGGGAAAGCCGATTCTGGAGGCATTTCTCTTCGGGTTGCTTTTGAGAGTGCACCATTGAAATTAAGAGTCAGTAAGTCGTCTTTGTCCTTTGCTCGAATTATCCATGTATATGTGTCTATGGCGTTGTTGTTGCTGATGTTGTTTTTTGCGGTGACAGGCATAACGTTAAATCACCCTAATTGGTTTTCTCAAGCGGATCAGGAACCTAAACGGGAACAAGTGCCCATCCCTGCCTATTTATTACCCGTCGATACACAAGATGCCCAGTGGCGCTTGGCAACGGGCCATTGGCTGAAAAGTGAATGGGCTATGGATATGGCCACTGCCGACATAGATGAAGACGAAATTAGCTTAGTCAGCAAAGGGCCCGGCACTTACCGCAGCCTGACGTTGGACCTGCTCGACGGCCAAGCCTATGTCGAAACCTTAGAGTACGGTGTCGTAGCCGTAGTGAATGATTTGCACAAGGGTCGCAACACAGGCACTGCATGGGCTTGGATACTCGATCTTAGCGCCGTGCTGATTATTTTATTTTCGCTTACTGGGGCTTACTTATTATTGCCTCAAACCAAGCGCCTCAAAAAGTCATTGTTATACATGGTACTTGTCAGCGGTAGTTGCGGACTTGTGTATGTTTATTTCGTTCCATAAGGAGTGTAGACCGAGTATGCGTCATCTTATTCGTACCATTGCGGTGAGTGCTTTGTTTGTGAGTTCTGCTGCATTTGCGGCGCCACAAATGACTGTTGATTTAACTTTACCTGAAATTACCGAAGGCCAATATCACAGACCCTATGTGGCCGTGTGGGTTGAAAATACCCAAGGGCAACCGGTAAAAACCTTAAGCCTTTGGGTTTGGGATGAAGGCCATAAATGGCTTAAAGACATCCGTCGTTGGTGGCGTAAAGCGGGTCGTGACGATATGAGTTTTGTTGATGGTATTGCATCAGCCACACGTCCTGCGGGTCATTACAAAATCGATTGGGATTTAAAAGATGAAGCGGGAAAAGCGCTCGAGCCTGCTCGTTACACTGTGTTTATAGAAGTGGTGCGTGAGCATGGCGGTCGCGATCTCGTGCGACAAAACATCGATTTAGCTGCGGGGGACTTCTCAGTGCAGTTACCCGCCACCACTGAAACTGGCGTTATCGACATACGCTTAAGCGGCATGGCTCGCTGAGCCTGCTACTGAATATATTGCCCGTACATTACTCGTTAAACTTAAGGAAAAGGCATGAAATTACGTCTTATTGCATTACTTAGCACACTTTGTATTAGCCCGTTGGCAAGCAGCCACGATAGATGGATTTTACCTAGCCACTTTAACGTTTCGGCCGAAAGCCAAGAAGCTGTGTGGATCACCTCTGATGTGTCTGCCAGCAATCAAGTGTTTATGATGGATAAACCTTTCAGCGCCAGTGACATACGTGTGTTACTGCCTAATGGCGACTTAAGTTCTCCAAGCTCAAGTTATACCGGCGGCCGTAAATCGGTATTTGATGTGCAGTTAATGCAAGATGGCACCTATAAGTTCGAGAAAGAAGTCACGCCGCGTTATTTCTCCCGCTATAAAGTGAAAGGCAAAGAAGGCTTTGTCCGCAGTCGTTTAGATAAAAAAGCGACCGCCGCTGTCATGCCAAAGGGCGCCTCTGAATTAGAAGGTTCTTTAAATGTGTCGCGGGTGGAAACCTACGTAACCCGAAATAAGCCAACGGATAAGGTTTTGGCTCCTAAGGGCGAGTACTTGGAACTAGTCCCTGTAACCCATCCTGCTGATATCGTTGAAAACGAACCTGCAATACTGCAGTTTGTTTATGATGGTAAACCCGTTGCAGGAGTGAGTGTTGCGATTATGAAAGACGGCAGCCTATACCGAAACAAGCCTGAAGAAATCGCTTTAACCTCAGATAAAGACGGTAAAGTGGCCATGACCTTGCCTGCGGCGGGACGTTATCTTTTGCATGCATCTATTGAACGTCCAAGCTCAGACACATCCCTTGCCGATAAAACCGTCAGTGAGATTTTCCTTACGTTTGAAGCTGGGCTTGAATAGGATTCAGTCTTCCGCTCAAGTGAGTAAGCGTTATAAGTGACTGAGTGTTAAAAATGATTTAGCGTTTATAAATGACGTAGCGTTCACCGTTAAATGCCCACAACCTCTACGGCGAGTGGGCATTTTTATCTTCAAAACCCTTTATCTATACGGCTATTAATCAATGCAGCCACTATGATTCTATTTGGCTCGCGGATTTAGATTTCATTGCTGGTAACTCTGCTTAAGGTTGGGTAAGCTGCGTCAATGCATTGTTCTTGATGCATCAAAGGCGCATAACGATTAGAATAGCGCAATTCCACCCTCATTTGACTGTGTTGACCTTAGCGTTGGCACGGGTTGCTTTTGTTTTAAAGGAGACGAAAGAAGTTATGACTAAGGTTCCTATGACAGTTGTCGGTGCAGAACAGCTGCGTAAAGAGTTAGATATTCTCAAGTTTGACCGTCGCCCTAAGATCACTGAAGCGATTGCCTCTGCGAGAGAGCTAGGCGACCTGAAAGAAAACGCGGAATACCATGCGGCTCGTGAAGACCAAGGTATTTGTGAAGCACGTATCCGTGATATTGAAGGTAAGTTATCTAACGCGCAAATTATCGACGTCACTAAGATGGTGAACAACGGTCGTATTATTTTTGGCGCCACTGTGACTATTTTAAATCTCGATACCGACGTTGAAGTGACTTATCGCATAGTCGGCGATGATGAAGCGAATATTAAAGAAAACCTGATTTCAGTGAACTCACCGATAGCCCGTGGCTTAGTGGGTAAAAATGAAGGTGATGAAGTGTCGATTACCACGCCAGGTGGCATGACAGATTACGAAATCATCTCAGTACAGTATTTATAATCAGCGAATCGATTTAGCTATCGAGTCTGCTAAATCGTACCGAGAGTGTGATTCTCACTCGTTCTAAAACCGCCCTAGGGCGGTTTTTTGTTATTTGCTCATTGAGTTTGTATACGTGTCTAGGATTTGTGTTTTGCTTTCGAATTTAAGGTTTAGCCAAGGATGGAGAAGGCGCTTCAGGGTTGAACTCGAAAGATGGATAAAGATTAATTTGTCTCTTGGTGCACTTTTACTTAAGCTGCAACTCTAGAGCTTCATCAGAAAGTTTTATCAGAATTAACTCAGTATTGTGTAATTGATTTAGCGCGAGTTTCGCTTTATAAACCCACAGTTATGTAGCAAAAACTAAGTATGACTGGGTTTATCTTTCGTTTTATAAGAGGGCACGCTTTGGTAAAACATTGGCGTACAGGATTGATGTTAGTTTGCGTGGCGATCATGTTGATCGCGCACTCGGCTAGCTATACGCCAAAAACCTCAGTACAACGCAGTGATGCCACTCGTCATTATGTTCAGAAACACACAGCTCTGAAGCAAACGGCTCAGATACACACTGTGGGACTTGATAGCTCGACTCCCGATGCACAGCCAAGCGCTGAGCCTCAAAGCTTGTCCGATGCCGATGCTATCACCCAAGACAATGCACAGCTCAATGCCCAATCTAATATACAGTCTGATGCGCAAACCGTTGAAAGTTGCGGCTTATTGCATACTCATGATGCCAATCGCATCAATTCAGACTCAGCATCCCAGCCAGCACCTTGTCCAAGCTCCGATTACGTGAGTCATTCGGACGACTTAAATTTTGCCCCAATAAATTCGCCGCGCTTTATCAGTCTTGCCCAGCACGATGTGCGTGAGGTGAAACCGGTATATCTACTCGCGTTAGACTTCACCGCCGAACCGACACCCAATGTCGTTGAACCGACCGATCTGGATATCGCATCAGATTGGACGCTTTCAGCTGTATCTTCCCCCGCCCGAATTTCGGGTTGGAAAGTCTCAAATCTTCAATATCGATTTAGCCAACAAGCCGCTTAACCCACCTATTTAGGTGTGCTATCTACTGGAGTCTGCTCCCGTAGAACTTGCATGCCATTGTATTTTTGTTCTCACCGAAACCATCTCTATCGCGGCTACATTCGCTGTGATGACTTGAGTCTAACTGGCTAGATTTGCTGGTGCTCAATGATAGGTTTCGGACTGATATCAATATGTTCGCTTAGCTTTTGACTTAAAAGTTAGGTGATAAATAGCGAGTTAATCCCATGGAAAGAAAACCCAATAAACGGCTGCTAAATCACTATTCAGCTTGGAAATATATAGTTCTTATCGTCACCATCATAGTGATGTTATTCAGTGCCTTGCCAACATTTTATGGTGAGAATGCCGCGGTGCAAGTGGGCGCGAAGGCGGGGTTAACACTCACGCCCGTAGCCCTTAGAGATAAGCTGCAAGCTGAAGGCGTGACGGTAAAACGCATCGACCAAAAGAATGGTGAAACCCTGATTGTCCTCGATGCGGATAACCAACAAACCTTAGTCAAAACCTTGGTTTCGTCTATGGTGAAAGAGCCAAAAGAGTTGACCTTATCCCTTGCCAGTGCCGCGCCGAGTTGGTTGCAAAACTTAGGTTTTCAGCCGATTAAACTAGGGCTCGACTTACGTGGTGGGGTGCAGTTTCTACTCGATGTGGATGTTGACCCTGTGTATCAAACTCAGGGTGAGGCGTTAGTTGATTCGCTACGTCAATTCATCCGTGAGCAGAAGATCCGTGGCACCAGCGTCTATTTGGATCAAACTAACCAGTTAAACCTGACGCTGCCCGATAATGACGCCCGCGCTGCTGTGCGTCAGATGATGAAACAGTCCTATCCAAATTGGCAATTATCCAATACCGATGGCGCGGGTTTACAGATTAAGTTGAGCCAAGAGGAACAAACTAAACTGCGTAATTTGACTGTGCAGCAAAACTTGCAAGTTATGCGCAGTCGTATTGAAGAACTTGGCATCACGGAAGCCTTAGTGCAGCGCCAAGGCGATCATCGAATTCGGATTGAGTTGCCTGGCGTGCAAGATCCTGCAGCCGCGAAAAACGTTATTGGTGCTACAGCGAGTCTGGCTTTCTTTGAGGTGAAAGAGTCAGGTTCTGTGAATGCCATGGTGCTTAACGACAAGTCGGGTAAGCCTATTTATGTGAGCCGCACGCCTGTGCTGGGTGGCGATCACATTGTCGATGCCAGAGCGAGTTTAGGTGAGATGGGCATGGCCGAGGTGAACATTAACCTCGACCGTATCGGCGGGCAGAAAATGTCTGAGTTTTCCCGTACCAATATTGGCAAACCTATGGCGACGTCTTACAGCGAATACAGCCGTGATGAACAAGGTAAGGCTAAGCAAACTCAAGAGATTATCAGCGTCGCGACCATTCAATCCCAGCTTGGAGACCGCTTCCGCATCACTGGCGCTGGCACCTATCAAGAAGCGCAGCAATTAGCCCTGTTACTAAGAGCGGGTTCTATGACGGCGCCAGTGACGATTGTGGAAGAGCGTACCATTGGCCCGACGTTAGGCGCTGAAAACATTGAAAACGGTTTTGCTGCGCTTGGTCTAGGTATGGGCATTACCTTGTTGTTCATGGCGCTTTGGTATCGTCGTCTCGGTTGGGTGGCGAATATCGCGCTGATCTCTAACATGGTGATCTTGTTTGGCCTACTGGCGCTTATCCCTGGTGCTGTGCTGACCTTGCCCGGTATTGCTGGCCTAGTGTTAACCGTGGGAATGGCTGTTGATACCAACGTGCTGATTTTTGAGCGAATAAAAGACAAGTTAAAAGAAGGTCGCAGTTTTGCGCTGGCAATTGATACGGGGTTTGATAGTGCGTTTTCGACCATTTTTGACGCTAACTTCACCACTATGATCACGGCTGTCGTGCTGTATTCCATCGGTAATGGCCCAATTCAAGGTTTCGCCTTGACCTTAGGTCTAGGTCTGTTGACCAGCATGTTTACCGGTATCTTTGCTTCAAGAGCCTTGATTAACTTAGTTTACGGACGTGATGTTAGTCGTCATGTGAGGGTATAACCATGAAAAATATCAATCTAACAAAATGGCGTTATGTCTCCAGTGCTATCTCAATTTTATTGATGATAACGTCATTAGCCATCATAGGTGTAAAGGGTTTTAACTGGGGATTAGACTTTACCGGTGGTGTGGTGACTGAGATTCAGCTCGATAGAAAAATCACCAGCAGTGAGTTACAACCTTTGCTTAACGCTGCCTATCAGCAGGAAGTCTCTGTGATCTCGGCCAGTGAGCCGGGCCGTTGGGTATTACGCTATGGTGATATAAAGAATGCTGGTACTGAGCAAAGCAATGTCGATATTCAGCAGGCATTAGCGCCACTTAACTCTGAAGTGCAAGTCCTTAACAGCAGCGTTGTTGGGCCGCAGATTGGTCAAGAACTGGCGGAGCAGGGTGGGTTAGCGCTGTTAGTCGCTATGCTGTGTATTTTAGGCTATTTAAGTTATCGCTTCGAGTGGCGACTCGCATCGGGCGCTTTGTTTGCGCTGGTACACGACGTTGTGTTCGTACTGGCGTTTTTTGCGCTGACGCAGATGGAGTTTAATTTAACGGTACTGGCGGCTGTGCTGGCGATTTTAGGCTATTCGTTAAATGACTCGATTATCATTGCTGACCGTATCCGTGAATTATTGATTGCTAAGCCAAAGCTTGCGATTCAAGAAATTAATAACCAAGCGATTGTGGCGACATTCTCCCGTACTATGGTGACGTCAGGGACAACCTTAATGACGGTCGGTGCGCTGTGGATCATGGGCGGCGGACCGCTGGAAGGATTCTCAATTGCGATGTTTATCGGTATTTTAACCGGCACATTCTCATCGATTTCTGTTGGCACCTCATTGCCTGAGTTGTTAGGTTTAACGCCTGAGCATTATAAGGAACAAGTGATTTCTGATACGCCTTAGTGCTTTATTTTAATTTGTAGTAAAAACAAAGAGGCCACTCAATTGAGTGGCCTCTTTGTTAACACAATAAAAATCAAGAAAAATTACTTTGCCTTTGGCAAAGCAATCTTCATTTCTGGTGATTGACGATAAATCACCAGAATATGACCAATAAGTTGCACTTTTGCGGATTGAGTTTCACGTACTATGGCATCAACGATGGCATTTTTTAGCTCTCTGTCGGCAGAGGCTACTTTCACTTTAATCAATTCATGATAAGCGAGTGCGCTTTCAATTTCAGCGAGTACACCTTCAGTCAATCCATTGGCACCAAGCAGCACCACTGGCTTTAGCGGATGCGCTAGACCTTTTAAATGCTGTTTTTGTTTGGTTGTTAAGTTCATTTCTACCAACTTTTGCTGAGTTACTGTTGAAAAACGGCTATTCTACCCTTATATAGCCTTTGTGTAACTCTCAATTGTTGCGGATTTTAAATGTCAGGTATAAAACGTACGGCCAGTTCTAATCGCTGGATGCTAGAACACTTTGATGATCACTATGTCAAACTCGCCCAAAAAATGGGCTTGCGATCTCGCGCTGCGTTTAAGCTTGAGGAGATCCAGCAAAAGGATCAACTGATTCGCCCAGGCATGACTGTGGTTGATCTCGGTGCTGCTCCGGGAGGTTGGTCTCAAGTGGCAGTTAAATTAGCGGGAGATAGAGGTAAAGTCATCGCCTGTGACATTTTGCCTATGGATCCCATCGTCGGGGTAGACTTTCTGCAAGGGGATTTTCGTGAAGATAAAGTCCTTCAAGCATTACTTACTCGCGTCGGTGATGCTAAGGTTGACGTTGTGTTGTCTGATATGGCGCCCAACATGAGTGGTTCAGATAGTGTTGATCAACCCCGTGCCATGTATTTAGTGGAGTTGGCGTTAGATATGTGCCATCAAGTATTGGCTCCTAATGGCTGTTTTGCGGTAAAAGTCTTTCAGGGGGAGGGCTTTGACGAATACATGAAAGCGGTAAAAGCAGTGTTTAAAGTCGTTAAAACACGTAAACCAGACTCTTCACGAGCGCGTTCCCGTGAAGTCTATCTTGTGGCGACTGGGTACAAGTTGTAGTAACCTAGCGTTAATAATCGCAAGACTTAATGAGGTCTAGTAATTTGAGTGACATGGCAAAAAATCTAATACTCTGGGTTGTCATCGCCGTTGTGCTGATGTCAGTGTTTCAGGGTTACTCCCCCTCTTCTTCGTCATCGCAGAAGATGGATTATTCTACCTTCTTAGATAATGTCCGTGATGGGCAGGTCGCAACTGTTGAAGTTAAAAGCGACCAACGTACTATTGAAGGTGCTAAGCGAACGGGTGAAAAGTTCACGACTATCATGCCGTTATATGACCAAGATTTAATTAATGATCTTGATCGTAAGGGCATCACCATGAAGGGCCAAGAAGCCGAAGAGTCTGGGTTCCTAACCCAAATCTTCATCTCTTGGTTCCCTATGTTATTGCTTATCGGGGTATGGATTTTCTTCATGCGCCAGATGCAAGGCGGCGGTGGCAAAGGCGCTATGTCCTTTGGTAAGAGCAAAGCCAAGCTGATGAGCGAAGATCAGATTAAAACGACGTTTGCCGATGTTGCTGGTTGTGACGAAGCAAAAGAAGAAGTCAAAGAGTTAGTTGATTATCTGCGTGACCCAACTAAATTCCAAAAATTGGGCGGCCGTATTCCAACGGGCGTGCTGATGGTGGGTCCTCCAGGTACAGGTAAAACCTTGCTGGCGAAAGCCATTGCGGGAGAATCTAAAGTACCTTTCTTCACTATCTCGGGTTCTGATTTCGTTGAAATGTTCGTTGGTGTTGGTGCATCTCGTGTGCGTGACATGTTCGAACAGGCGAAAAAGTCTGCACCTTGTATCATCTTTATCGATGAAATCGATGCGGTCGGTCGTCAACGCGGCGCGGGTTTAGGCGGTGGTCATGATGAACGTGAGCAAACACTGAACCAAATGCTGGTTGAGATGGACGGCTTCGAAGGTAATGAAGGCGTTATCGTTATCGCGGCAACTAACCGTCCAGACGTACTCGATTCTGCACTGCTGCGTCCAGGTCGTTTTGACCGTCAAGTGGTCGTTGGCTTACCAGACGTGCGTGGTCGTGAGCAGATTTTGAAAGTGCATATGCGTAAAGTACCGCTTTCTGAAGATGTGAAGGCGAGTGTAATTGCCCGTGGTACCCCAGGTTTCTCTGGTGCTGACTTAGCTAACTTAGTGAACGAAGCGGCCCTGTTTGCGGCTCGTGGAAATCGCCGAGTAGTGGGCATGGAAGAATTTGAGCGTGCAAAAGATAAAATCATGATGGGTGCTGAGCGCCGTTCTATGGTGATGTCTGAAGCTGAAAAAGAAATGACTGCATACCACGAAGCGGGCCATGCAATTGTAGGTTGTTTAGTACCAGAGCACGATCCTGTGCACAAGGTCACTATCATTCCTCGCGGCCGTGCGCTGGGTGTCACTTTCTTCTTACCCGAAGCGGACTCAGTGAGTCAGAGCCGTCGTAAGTTAGAAAGCCAAATTTCAGTCGCATACGGCGGTCGTTTAGCTGAAGAGCTTATCTACGGTACAGAAAAAGTGTCGACTGGCGCATCACAGGACATCAAATACGCGACCTCTATTGCGCGTAACATGGTGACTCAGTGGGGCTTCTCGGACAAGCTAGGTCCATTATTGTATGCCGAAGAAGACGGTGAAGTGTTCTTAGGTCGCAGCATGGGTAAAGCCAAAGCCATGTCCGATGAAACTGCAACTATCATCGACGCGGAAGTGAAAGTCTTTATCGACAAGAACTACGCGAGAGCGAGACAGATATTGACGGATAACCTCGATATTCTTCACTCGATGAAAGAAGCCTTAATGAAGTATGAAACCATTGATTCACTTCAAATTGACGATTTAATGAAGCGTCGTGAAGTGCGCCAACCTGCCGATTGGCAAGTGGATGACCATGGTTCTAACGACAAAGGCAGTGGTCATGGTGAACCAGCAGAAAAAGCTGAAGATACTGTAACTACAGCATCTGCTGAACCAGACTTGAAAGAGCCTGATGAATCACCTGCTAAGTAATTTGTTGTGAGATAAAAGAAAACCCCGTAAAGGGGTTTTCTTGTTTTATCTTGTTAGCAATTTGACTGCGCTGTCATTCATCCACTTTGCCATTACTGATATTTCTCCTCTGACATCAGTCACCTCGGATAGAAAGTGAAGGCTAAAACTAATGACGCAAGTTATGCCTATAGGCAAAATCGTAAGTATTCGTATTATTGGAGTAAATGCGTGTTTGAACTGATTGCTGGCACTAAACGCCTCGCGTTATCTTCGCCCATAGTGATGGGCATTTTGAATGTCACTCCCGATTCCTTTTCCGACGGTGGTCAATATTCTTCCTATGAACTTGCCTGTCAGCATGCCGATGACATGGTGGCTCAAGGCGCAGGGATGATAGACATTGGTGGAGAGTCGACAAGGCCCGGCGCCGCCGAGGTGAGCCTAGCCGATGAACTTGCGCGGGTGATCCCGTTAGTAAAATATGTGGCGACGCACCATGATGTGTGGATTTCGGTTGATACCAGTAAAGCTGAAGTGATGCGTCAAGCTGTCGCTGCGGGTGCACACCTGATTAATGATGTGCGTGCCTTGATGGAACCCGGTGCGCTCGAAGCTGCCGCAGAGTTGCACGTCCCGATATGTCTAATGCATATGCAGGGCGAGCCGAAGAACATGCAGTCTTCGCCGACTTATTATGATGTTATTGAAGATGTTTCTGGCTTTTTAACCGAGCGGATTGACGCTTGCTTACATGCTGGGATCCCCCGAGAGTTATTAATACTCGATCCGGGATTTGGCTTTGGTAAAAGCTTAGAACATAACTATGAATTACTGGCAAAGCTCGATTGTTTTGCCAAGTTTGATTTACCCGTATTGATAGGATTATCTCGTAAGAGCATGATAGGGAACCTCTTAGCAAAACCGACCTCAGAGCGTCTTGCTGGGAGCCTTGCTGGCGCTATGATAGCGGCCCAAAAGGGAGCTCATATCATTCGCGTACATGACGTTGCTGAAACTGTGGATATGCTCAAAGTGTTACAAGCGACACAAGCGTATTTTTAAGCATCGTTATGCTCTCGTTAAGCATTTAATTAATATTATGATCCCAAATCATTGGGACACATTTGAGTTTGTGGGGCGATATGAAAGAACGTAAATTTTTTGGAACTGACGGTATTCGGGGAAAGGTCGGTTCAGGTCAAATGACGCCTGAGCTTGCACTGAAATTAGGTTGGGCAGCGGGTCGCGTATTATCCCGCAGTGGTACCAAAAAGGTGATCATAGGTAAAGATACCCGTATTTCGGGTTATATGTTTGAGTCGGCATTAGAAGCGGGTCTTTCTGCCGCAGGTCTTAATGTGATGTTAATGGGGCCTATGCCCACGCCCGCAGTCGCCTATTTGACGCGTACGTTTCGCGCCGAAGCAGGGGTGGTGATCAGCGCATCACACAATCCTTATTACGATAACGGCATTAAATTTTTCTCGACCGACGGCAGTAAGTTAGACGATAACTTAGAGCTAGAAATCGAAGCTGAGCTTGAAAAGCCCCTCGTTTGTGTTGAATCACATCTGTTAGGCAAGGTATCGCGCATTGAAGATGCCCGTGGCCGTTATATCGAGTATTGCAAAGGTAACTTCCCTGCAGAACACACGTTAACTGGACTAAAAATTGTGGTCGATTGTGCCCATGGCGCAACTTATCACATAGCACCAGCTGTGTTCCGTGAGTTAGGCGCCGAGGTGATTGCCATTGGTGATAAGCCTAACGGGATGAACATCAATGATAAAGTGGGCGCAACGTCCATGGGCAAGATTTGTGAAACCGTTTTGGCCGAAAGTGCCGATTTAGGTATCGCGCTCGACGGCGATGGCGACCGCATTATGATGGTCAACAGCAAAGGCGAAGTTATCGACGGCGATCAGATTTTATATATTCTTGCCTGTGATGCGAAATCTCGCGGGGTATTGCGCGGTGGTGTGGTTGGCACCTTGATGTCGAATCTTGGGCTTGATTTAGCCTTGCAAGCACTAGATATTCCTTTTGCGCGTTCAAAAGTGGGCGACCGCTATGTGATGGAATTACTGAAAGAACTCGATTGGCGCATCGGTGGCGAGAATTCAGGGCATATCCTTAATCTTGACCACGGCACAACCGGTGATGGTATTGTCGCGGGGATTTTAGTGTTAGCGGCCATGCGTCGCCAAAATGCCACACTAGAAGAACTGACTTCGGCGATGGAAATGTTGCCACAGGTGTTAGTCAATGTGCGCTTTGAGGGCGAGCATGACCCACTTAAGTCAGATAAAGTAAAAGCGGCGCAGGCACAGGTTGAATCTGAACTTGGCGTACGTGGTCGAGTACTATTACGTAAGTCAGGTACTGAACCTTTGATCCGCGTCATGGTAGAAGGTGACGATCATAGTGCAGTATTGGCACACGCAAATTTGATTGCGGATGCAGTAAAATCGGTAAGCTAATATTTGCCTATTTTGTAATGAGTGCGGCTGATACCAATTTAAAATTAAGGTGTTAGCTGCACAAATGAACAGAAATCAGCTTTGGCGTGTAAAAAATAAGCATTCCAACCTGATATCTGAAAAAATTCGAATTTAGCTATTGTAACTTAATAAGTGGTTCGCTATTATTCACGCCGCTTTCAGAGGAGACAGTGATGGCACTCAGACGTCCTATGGTAGCTGGCAATTGGAAGATGAACGGCAGTGCGGCATTAGCCAAAGAGTTGTTCAAAAAATTTGCCTCTAAGCTCCAAAATGATTCAGCTGAAGTGGTTTTATGCCCGCCTTCTATCTATCTAGAGAGCGTTAGGCAACTGCTAGAAGCAAACAAGGAAGCGTTAGACGGTTCACTTGTTAGGATGGGCGCACAAAACCTAAGTCAACACGACTTTGGCGCCTATACCGGAGAAGTTTCAGGTCAGATGCTCAAAGATTCAGGATGTCGATATGTAATTATCGGACATTCAGAACGTCGCCGTATGTACGGAGAGACGAGTAATATCGTAGCGGAGAAATTCGCGGCTGCACAAAAGCATGGCTTAACTCCCATTTTATGTGTGGGTGAGTCAGGTCCGGCACGTGAAGCAAGACGCACCTTCGAGGTGATTGCGGAAGAGTTGGATATAGTGATCCAGAAAAACGGCACTATGGCTTTTGATAACGCAATTATCGCCTACGAGCCACTTTGGGCTGTAGGGACAGGTAAAAGCGCTACACCAGAGCAGGCACAAGAAGTTCATGCGTTTATTCGCAAACGCCTCTCTGAAGTATCTCCGTTTATCGGAGAAAATATCAGGATTCTCTACGGTGGTAGTGTAACGCCGAGTAATGCTGCAGATTTATTTGCCCAACCTGATGTTGATGGTGGACTGATTGGCGGTGCTAGCTTAAACTCTAGCGAGTTTTTAAGTCTGTGTACCATAGCGATGAGCGCATAATATGTATGAAGTTCTAGTAGTTATTTACTTGTTGGTTGCATTAGGTCTGATCGGCCTAGTATTAATTCAGCAAGGTAAGGGAGCTGACATGGGGGCCTCTTTTGGCGCCGGTGCATCAGGTACTCTGTTTGGTTCAAGCGGTTCAGGTAACTTCCTGACACGCACTACGGCGATTCTTGCCATTGCGTTTTTTACTTTAAGTCTGCTGATTGGCAACTTAAGTGCAAACCACGCAAAAAATGAAGATTCATGGAAAAATTTAGGTTCAGACACTGAACAGGTCACACAACCTGTTGAGCAAGGAACCCAAAAGTCAGAAACGAAAATTCCTGACTAGTAAAAGGTGTCGCCGAGGTGGCGAAATTGGTAGACGCGCAGCCTTGAGGTGGCTGTGACCTAACGGTCGTGCGGGTTCAAGTCCCGCTCTCGGCACCAAATATAACTAAGATAGACGACATAAGTTCTCTCTTAGTTATTGCAAGAAATGACGATAGTCAATATACTTGCACACAGTTGACGCGGGGTGGAGCAGCATGGTAGCTCGTCGGGCTCATAACCCGAAGGTCGTCGGTTCAAATCCGGCCCCCGCAACCAGCTCCTAGTAACGAATAGTGTTTGAATTCGTTATGGTTTACAGGTTCTTGAAATTAATGACCTCGTGATTACGGGGTTTTTTGTTATCTGGGACTTTTAAATTTGTCGCATGCTTAGTATGTGGCGTTGTACTAGGGCTATTAAGCCCTTTTTTGTTTTTTCGGGGGTCAATCTTGGCAACGTTAGAATTCAGACTGGCAGAAATGCTCAAAGTACCTGTGGAAGCATTAGGCTTTCAGCTATGGGGCATTGAATATGTTCAAGCGGGTAAGCATTCCACACTGCGAGTGTTCATTGATGGTGAAAATGGTATCAATATTGAAGATTGTGCCAATGCAAGTCGCCAAGTCAGTGCTGTACTCGATGTTGAAGATCCTATTTCTACAGAATATACCCTAGAGGTTTCTTCGCCAGGCGTTGATAGACCCTTATTTACTGCTGAGCAGTATGCGGGCTATGTGGGCGAGGATGTAAAGCTTCAATTGACTATGCCGGTTGACGGCAGTCGTAATTTAAAAGGCGCCATCACTGCGGTCGACGGGCAAATGCTCTCACTGAAAGTGAATGGTAAAGAGTTGGTTGTCGCATTGGATAATATCCGCAAAGGCAACTTAATCGCTAAGTTTTGATGGTTTCAAGGTGAACGAGGCAAGACGAGATGAATAAAGAGATTCTGCTAGTCGCTGAGGCGGTTTCAAATGAAAAGGCCGTTCCACGCGAGAAAATTTTTGAAGCGCTAGAGATTGCTCTGGCCACAGCAACCAAGAAAAAATACGAAGGTGATATTGACGTTCGTGTTGCTATCGACCGTAAAACCGGTGGTTATGATACTTTCCGTCGTTGGATGGTGGTTGATGATCACGGTGAAGCGTTAGAAAATCCTTACCGCGAAATCACGTTAGAAGCGGCACGATACGAAAATCCAGACATCCAACCTGGCGAGTTTATCGAAGACGATATCGAGTCAGTGGTGTTTGACCGTATTACCACTCAAACCGCTAAGCAAGTGATCGTACAGAAAGTACGTGAAGCTGAACGTGCTCAAGTGGTTGAACAGTTCCAAGACCAAGAAGGTGAGTTAATCACTGGTATAGTCAAAAAAGCAACTCGTGAAAGCGTAGTGGTTGACTTAGGTAATAATGCTGATGGCGTGTTGTTCCGTGAAGATTTAATTTCACGTGAATCTTTCCGCCCAGGCGACCGCGTGCGTGCATTACTGTACTCAGTACGTCCAGAAGCTCGCGGCGCACAGTTATTTTTAAGCCGTACTAAACCTGAAATGCTAATCGAGCTTTTCCGTGTAGAAGTACCTGAAATTGCTGACGAACTGATTGAAATCATGGGCGCAGCCCGTGATCCAGGCGCGCGCGCTAAAATCGCCGTTAAGTCAAATGACCGTCGTATCGATCCTATCGGTGCGTGTGTGGGTATGCGTGGTGCACGTGTACAAGCCGTTTCGAATGAACTGGGTGGCGAACGTGTTGATATCGTGTTGTGGGATGATAATCCAGCACAATACGTGATCAATGCCATGGCGCCAGCTGATGTGGCCTCTATCATAGTTGACGAAGATAACCATTCAATGGATATCGCTGTTGAAGCAGATAGTTTGGCACAAGCCATTGGACGTAATGGCCAGAACGTACGTTTAGCAACACAGCTGACAGGTTGGGTTCTGAACGTTATGACAGTGGACGATATGAATAAGAAACACCAGGCAGAAAGTGCCAAGGTGGTTGATTTATTCGTTAACTCACTGGATGTCGATGAAGATTTTGCACAAGTACTGGCGGACGAGGGCTTTACGTCGCTCGAAGAAGTTGCCTATGTGCCTGTGTCTGAACTATTGGCGATTGACGGTTTTGACGAAGATCTCGTTGAAGCCTTACGTGAACGTGCAAAAGCGGCGATCTCAACTCGAGCTCTCGCTACTGAAGAAGCACTGGATGGTGTGGAGCCAAGTGAAGAGTTGCTAGCACTTGAAGGTGTTGACAGACACTTAGCCTATGTTTTCGCTAGCAAAGGTATTGTGACTCTAGAAGACTTGGCTGAACAAGGCATTGATGATTTGATCGAAATTGAAGAATTGACAGAAGAAAAAGCAGGTGAGCTCATCATGGCAGCCCGCAATATCTGTTGGTTTGGCGAAGAAGCATAAGTCGATCAACAGGGGGATTTAACTGATGGCAGATACTACCGTAGAGAAATTGGCCACGGAAGTGGGTAAAAGTGTTGAACGTCTGATTGAGCAATTCTCTCAGGCTGGAATTAAGAAAGGCCAAGCTGATAACGTGACTGAAGCTGAAAAGCAACAGTTACTGGATTATCTGAAAAAGCAGCACGGTGGCGAAAATGCGCCAACGAAAATGACGCTGCAGCGTAAAACCGTATCGACCCTAAGTGTGGCTGGTAATGGTGGTCAATCTAAAGATGTTAAAGTTGAAGTTCGTAAAACACGAACTTTCGTCAAGCGTGATGCTAATGAGGCTACTCTGAAGGCTGAAGAAGAAGCGAAGGCCGAAGCAGAAGCTTTGGCAAAAGCAAAGGCTGAAGCAGATGCTGCTGCGGCAAAAGCGAAAGCAGAAGCTGATGCGAAGGCAAAAGCGGATGCAGAAGCTAAGGCGAAAGCCAAAGCAGCAGCCGAAGTAAAAGTGGTTAAAGATATGTCACCTGAAGCAGAAGCAGCTCGTCTAGAAGCAGAACGTTTAAAGGCAGCACAAGAAGCGGCGACGAAACGTAAGCAAGACGAAGAAGCGGCTAAAGCGGCAGAAACTGCTCGCCTATTGGCTGAAGAACATTCTAAGCGTTGGGCCGAAGAAGAGCGCCAACGTCTAGAAGCCGAGAAAAACGGTGATCACCACATCACGACTTCTAAAGTGGCTCGTGCTGCTGAAGATACTTCTGATCTGGATGAAGAAAAACGCGGACGTCGTGCTCGTAACAAGAGCAACGCGAAAAAACGTGGCGGCAAAGATGCCCGTGACGGCCGTGAAAAGCACATGCGTAACCGCAGTACAGCACCTGAGTCTATGGCGCACGGCTTCAACAAGCCAGTTGCAGCGGTAAGCCGTGATGTGCGTATCGGTGAAACTGTTACTGTTTCTGAACTTGCGCATTTAATGGCAGTTAAAGCGACTGAAATCATCAAACAGATGATGAAAATGGGTTCTATGGTCACGATCAACCAAGTGTTGGATCAAGAGACCGCCCAGTTAGTTGCTGAAGAAATGGGCCACAAAGTTGTGCTTATCCGTGAAAACGAACTTGAGCACCAAGTGATGCAAGACCGTGACGATGAAGATGGCATCAAGCTAGAATCTCGTGCACCAGTTGTGACTATCATGGGTCACGTTGACCACGGTAAGACGTCACTACTCGACTATATTCGCCGCGCTAAAGTGGCTGCTGGCGAAGCCGGTGGTATTACTCAGCATATCGGTGCATACCATGTTGAAACTGAAAACGGCATGATCACTTTCCTTGATACTCCTGGTCACGCCGCGTTTACTGCAATGCGTGCCCGTGGTGCCAAGGCAACGGATATCGTTGTATTAGTTGTTGCTGCCGATGACGGTGTAATGCCGCAAACTATCGAAGCTATTCAACATGCTAAAGCCGGTAACGTGCCATTAATCGTGGCTGTGAACAAGATGGATAAGCCGGAAGCGGATATCGATCGCGTTAAGAGCGAATTGTCACAACACGGCGTCATGTCTGAAGATTGGGGTGGAGACAACATGTTTGCCTTCGTTTCAGCTAAGACAGGTGAAGGCGTTGATGAACTGTTAGAAGGCATTTTGTTGCAAGCTGAAGTTCTCGAACTGAAAGCGGTACGTGATGGTATGGCTGCCGGTGTGGTCATTGAATCACAATTGGACAAAGGTCGCGGCCCAGTGGCAACGATTCTGGTTCAAGAAGGTACTTTGCGCCAAGGTGATATCGTTCTGTGTGGTCTTGAGTACGGTAAAATCCGTGCAATGAAAGACGAGAACGGTCGTTCAATCACTGAAGCGGGTCCATCTATTCCTGTTGAAATTCTGGGTCTGTCAGGCGTTCCGTCTGCAGGTGATGAGGCAACAGTAGTACGTGACGAGCGTAAAGCGCGTGAAGTTGCCCTGTATCGTCAAGGTAAGTTCCGTGATGTGAAACTGGCACGCCAGCAAAAATCTAAGCTAGAAAACATGTTCGCGAACATGACAGACGGCGAAGTGAAAGAACTGAACATCGTTCTTAAAGCAGACGTACAAGGTTCACTCGAAGCGATTACTGACTCGTTAACAGGTCTGTCTACCGACGAAGTGAAAGTGAACATCATCGCTCGCGGTGTGGGTGCACTGACTGAAACGGATGCAACCTTAGCGGCAGCATCTAACGCTATCCTCGTTGGCTTTAACGTGCGTGCCGATGCACAAGCGCGTAAGACAATCGACAGCGAAAGTGTTGATTTACGTTACTACAGCGTAATCTATAATTTGATTGATGAAGTTCGTGCAGCGATGACAGGTATGCTGTCTCCTGAATTCAAACAACAAATTATTGGTCTGGCTGAAGTGCGTGACGTGTTCAAATCACCTAAGCTGGGCGCAATTGCTGGCTGTATGGTTACCGAAGGTACCATCAAGCGTAGCGCACCAATTCGCGTACTACGTGATAACGTGGTTATCTACGAAGGTGAACTTGAATCTCTACGTCGCTTTAAAGATGACGTTGCTGAAGTTCGCAATGGTATGGAATGTGGTATTGGCGTTAAGAACTACAACGATGTTCGCGTAGGCGACCAAATCGAAGTATTCGAAACCGTCGAGATTGCTCGTACTCTGTAACGATAATAAATAAGGGCGGCTTTAGCCGCCCTTATCAATTTAAGCTATGGTAAGAAATATTATGGCAAAAGAATTCAGTCGTACTCGTCGAATTGCTCAGCAGCTTCAGCAAGAACTGGCTCAAGTGCTACAGCGCGACATGAAAGATCCTCGTATTGGCTTTGTAACCGTGAATGACGTCGATGTCTCACGTGACCTTAGCTATGCCAAAGTCTTCGTGACTTTTTTTGAAGAAGACAAAGCCGTTGTTCAAGAAAAGCTAAATGCTTTGATCAGTGCCGCTCCTTATATCCGCACTTTAGTGGCGGGCCGTATGAAGCTGCGTGTGATGCCTGAACTGCGTTTTATCTATGATAGCTCGCTGGTCGAAGGTATGCGCATGTCTAACTTAGTTAGCCAAGTGATCAACCAAGACAAAGCGAAGCAACAGCAATTTGGCAGCGAAGACGCATCGGTAGAAGATGAAGTCTTAGGTGATGATATTGCCGATGATGTAGATGAAACGGAAGGTAAAGATTAATGGCTCGTCGTCCAAAAGGTCGTTTTATTGATGGAATAGTGTTGCTGGATAAATCCACTGGCATGAGTTCCAACTTTGCTTTGCAAAGAGTAAAGCGCTTTTTTAATGCGAACAAAGCAGGGCATACGGGCGCACTCGATCCGTTAGCAACAGGTATGTTACCTGTGTGCTTAGGCGAAGGGACTAAGTTTTCCCAGCATCTGTTAGATGCTGATAAACGTTATTTAGTTACCGCAAAGCTGGGCGAGCGAACGGATACCAGTGATTCCGATGGCGAAGTGGTGCAAACCCGCGCCATTGATTTTACTGAGGCGCAGTTATTAACCGCGCTTGATTTCTTCCGTGGCGAGACTCAGCAAGTGCCTTCTATGTATTCCGCGCTTAAATATCAGGGCCAGCCCCTGTATAAATATGCCCGTGAAGGCATTGAAGTGCCGCGCGAATCTCGCCCTATTACGGTATTTGAGCTTAATTTCATCGGTCTTGAAGGCGATGAGCTGACCTTAGACATTCATTGTTCTAAGGGCACTTATATTCGCACTATCATAGACGATCTCGGCGAAATGCTCGGATGTGGCGCCCATGTGATCATGTTGCGTCGCACTCAAGTTGCACAATATCCCTATGCAAGAATGGTTACCTTAGAACAACTTGAAGCGCTTGTTGCCCAAGCACATGAACAACAGATAGTTCCGAGTGTTTTACTCGATCCGCTCTTGTTACCTATGGACACGGCCGTGGCCGATTTTCCTGAGGTGAATGTGCCAGATGCAATCGCCCCTTACTTAATGCAAGGTCAGGCTGTTCGGGTGCCCGTTAATGCAGACTTGAAAACCGATGAACTGGTGCGTATCACTTTAGGTGACATCCGCCGATTTGTGGGGATTGGTACTATGAACGAAGACGGCTTACTTGCGCCGAAACGACTCATAGTAATCCATGATGAGCCTGTAGAATCGCATTAGTCTGCTATCCATGAACAAATTAATTAATTTGTTCATGGATTAGTCTCCACCTTTTATTGCGCTAGGGTGGGTTTCTGGGTAGAATAGCGCGCCCTCTGGCTGAGTTAGTGATCGGCTAGAGATTCATAATTATTTATTTGGAGATATACATGTCACTAAGTACTGAAGCAAAAGCAAAAATTTTGGCTGAATTTGGCCGTGGCGAAAACGACACTGGTTCAACTGAAGTTCAAGTTGCTTTGTTAACTGCGCAAATCAACCATTTGCAAGATCACTTCAAAGAGCACATTCACGATCACCACTCACGTCGTGGTCTGTTACGTATGGTTAGCTCACGTCGTAAGTTAACTGCTTACCTGAAACGTACTGATTTAGCACGTTACACTGCACTGATCCAAAAGTTAGGTCTACGTCGTTAATCTCGCGTTGACTAACGTGAAAAAGGAGGCTTGAGCCTCCTTTTTTATTGCCTAAAATTCAGTAGATGATTAAATCAAGCTGTGTAGGATTTAGGCCAGAGCATGTCGATATTATGTCTTTACGCTGGCCTTAACGCCGCCTAAATCTTGGGTCTGATTAAAGAACTCTAAGCACCACGTAGTCCATCTAAAGTGCTTATCGTTGCAGTCTGTGTCGCTATATACAGGGCTTCAAATTCCGCTTGGGGCAAGGGTTGGCTAAAATAGAAACCTTGGCCAACTTGGCACTGATTCTCCTTCAACCAATCCAATTGCTGCTCGTTTTCAATTCCTTCGGCCACAATGGTCAAATTAAGCTGCTTACCTAACATCAAAATGGTCGATGCGATTGCACTATCCCCTGGTAAATCGGACACGAAACAGCGGTCAATTTTCATAGTGGTGATGGGTAAATGGCGTAGGTAAGAAAGTGATGAATACCCAGTGCCGAAGTCATCGACGGCAATACCAAATCCTGCGGATTTTAGTTGCTCAAGTTTAGCGATAGCCAGTTCAATGTCGTTCATCAACGAGGTTTCAGTGATTTCAATTTCCAACAACTCGGGTTGGATTTGATAGCGTAATGCCATCTGCTTGATATCGGGCACTAAACTAGCATCCGCAAATTGTTGTGAGGCAACATTAATCGCAATTGGGATGGCATAGTTATATTTTTTCTGCCACTCCCTCAAGACCTTGCAGCTTTGTTCTATTACCCAGCGTCCAATTGGAATGATGATCCCTGTTTCTTCCGCGACGGGAATAAAAGAAACCGGACTGATGAGTCGGCCGTCTTTTTGCCAGCGGATCAGGGCTTCACAGGCGATCACTTTGCCCGTTTGTAGGTCGAGTTTTGGCTGAAAATACAGTAAAAATTCGTTGTTTTTTAACGCATCATGCAAAGATGCTTCGGTGCGTAAACGCACAGCTGCGCGCTCTGTCATCTGCTGTTTAAAGAAGGCCCATTGATTCGAGCCTGCAGCTTTCGCGCTGTACATGGCAATGTCAGCGTGACGGATCAAATCTTCAGCACTGTTACCGTCTTCGGGATAAATAGAAATCCCAATTGATGCCGCAGGATGAATTGCATGTTCATTTAATTGAATCGGGACATTGAGCTGGATCAGTAGCTTATCTACAAAATCTGCCGCTTGATCAGGGGTGTGAACTGTATCAGCCAGAATAACAAATTCATCGCCACCTAAGCGGGAAACTGTGCCTTTATCGCCAACGAAGCGTTCAAGGATGCGGGCAATACGGGCAAGAAATTGATCGCCTAATGCGTGGCCAAGGGAATCGTTGATGTTCTTAAAACGGTCTAAATCGATAAACATCAAGGCAAAGCTGCGTTTGTGTACTCGCGAACGTTGGATTGTGACTGCGATGGTTTCAAGCAATAGCGTGCGGTTGGGTAAGCCTGTTAGCGGATCTCGGGTCGCCATCTTGCGCAGTTTGGATTGGGTTTGGCTAAATTGTATAAGAATTTGGTTGAATTTAGAGGTCACTAGACCGAGTTCATCATCCTTGTGCGCATTGGACATAGGTAAGAGGTTTTCGTCCGGAGAGTCGGGCTCAATCTTATCTATGGCCTCACTGATGCGTGCGATAGGCTGAGTTAAGAAGCGATGGAAGACGACAGATAATACTAAGGTGAGCAAGAGAGCGCGGGCAAGTGTGGCAAAAAAACTAAATCTTAACTGTGAGAAAAGGGTATTTGTCAGCTCTTGGGTGTCGTAGAAAACTGTTAATGTGCCAATAAGTTGTTGCTGTTGGGTGCCTTCAAAATAAAAAGGCCTATACAAAGGGCGAGAAATTTCTTTGAGATCATCAAATAATTTATTACTTAAACTGATAAAAGTCTGTGAGTTATTCTGCTTATTATTACTGACAGAAACAAACATTGAGCCATCGTCCAGCTCAATCACCGCCGAGCCAACATGTTCGACTTTGATGGCACCCTCTAAAGTTTGACGGGCTAAATTATCATCCAAAGCCCAGACGGCATTTGCTGCTGGTTGTTCAACTGAATCAAGGAGTTCTTGCTGGGTAGTTGTGAGCTGTTGTTTGGTTGATACGACGACTAAAGCGATTTCAACAATAAAAATTGCAATGGCAAAAAAGAGGGCAGTAAATACGACTAGATTAGTTTGTTTCCACGTCAGTGACTTAAAACGGCCTGTCATCGGGCGCATCCTTTATGATAATTATTCACCATCTGCGAGAATTTCCGTATCAATGTAAACCGCAACTCTTTGTAGATTTAACCACTTTAGTGAAAAGTTACGTATTTGTCATCATTATCTGCTCTTTATCTATTGATCCGATTTGCAGTATACTTACGCGCGTAATTCAAGGTCATTAATTAAGGAATGGGTCACGTGAATCCTATTGTAAAGAGTTTTGAGTATGGTCAACATACAGTCACCCTGGAAACAGGTGTTATAGCGCGTCAAGCAGATGCAGCCGTTTTAGCGAGCATGGGTGACACGACTGTGTTGGTCACTGTTGTCGGTAAAAAAGAAGCAGAAGCTGGTCGTGACTTTTTCCCTCTGACTGTTAACTATCAAGAAAAAACCTACGCAGCAGGTAAAATTCCTGGTGGTTTCTTTAAGCGTGAAGGCCGTCCTTCAGAAGATGAGACTTTAATTGCTCGTCTGATTGACCGTCCAATTCGCCCTCTTTTCCCTAATGGTTTCAAAAACGAAGTTCAAGTTATCATTACTGTAGTCTCTGTCGATCCACAAATCGAGCCAGATATCATCTCTATGATAGGTACTTCAGCGGCACTGGCTATTTCTGGTATTCCATTCAGCGGTCCTTTAGGTGCTGCACGTGTGGGTTACATTGATGGCGAATACGTGTTGAACCCAAGTGTTGCGCAACTTGCAACCAGCCAACTGAACTTAGTGGTTGCTGGTACTGCTGGCGCAGTATTAATGGTGGAATCAGAAGCCCAAGCATTACCAGAAGAAGTGATGTTAGGTTCTGTTGTTTACGGTCACGATCAACAACAAGTGGTTATCAAAGCGATTGCTGAATTTAAAGCAGAAGCCGGTAAACCAACTTGGGATTGGACTGCACCAACGCAAGATGCCGATTTAGTTGCCCAAATCAAAGAGCTTGCAGAAGCGGGTTTAGGTGATGCGTATAAAATCCAAGTTAAACAAGATCGTTATGCTCAAGTTTCTGTTGTTAAAGCAGCAACAAAAGAAGCCTTGTTAGCCAGCAATCCAAGCATTGATTTACGTGAAGTAGACAACTTGCTGGGTAGCTTAGAGAAGAAAGTGGTTCGTGGTCGCATCATCCGTGGTGAGCCACGTATCGATGGTCGTGAACCAGACATGATCCGTGCCTTAAGTGTGTTAGCGGGCGTATTGCCACGTACTCACGGTAGCGCATTGTTCACTCGTGGTGAAACTCAAGCGTTAGTCACTTGTACTTTAGGTACTGAACGTGATGCACAGAAGATTGACAGCATCATGGGCGAGCGCACTAACCGTTTCATGCTGCACTATAACTTCCCTCCATACTCTGTTGGTGAAACAGGCATGGTGGGTTCACCTAAGCGCCGCGAAATCGGTCATGGTAAGTTAGCATGGCGCGGTATCAATGCTGTTATGCCTTCAGCTGCTGAATTCCCATACAGCGTGCGCGTTGTATCTGAAATCACTGAATCTAACGGTTCAAGCTCTATGGCGTCAGTATGTGGTACTTCACTAGCGCTGATGGATGCCGGTGTGCCTATCAAAACTTCTGTAGCGGGTATCGCTATGGGTCTAGTGAAAGAAGGCGATGATTTCGTTGTTCTTTCTGACATCTTAGGTGATGAAGATCATTTAGGTGACATGGACTTTAAAGTGGCGGGTACACGTGATGGTATTACTGCATTGCAGATGGATATCAAGATCGAAGGTATCACTAAAGAAATCATGGATATCGCACTGCAACAAGCCTATGGCGCGCGTGTACATATCCTGAACGTGATGGATCAAGCGATTGGTTCACACCGTGATGATATTTCTGATCACGCTCCACGTATCACTGTTATCAAGATCAACCCAGAAAAAATCCGTGACGTTATCGGTAAAGGCGGCGCAGTTATCCGTGCTCTGACCGAAGAAACCGGCACTACGATTGAGCTGGAAGATGATGGTACTGTGAAAATTGCTTCTTCAAATGGTGAAGCAACCAAAGAAGCTATCCGTCGTATCGAAGAAATCACTTCAGAAGTTGAAGTGGGTCGTATCTACAACGGTAAAGTTATCCGTATCGTTGATTTCGGTGCGTTCGTGAACATTCTGCCGGGCAAAGACGGTTTAGTACACATTTCACAAATCAGTGATGAGCGTGTTGCTAACGTGTCTGATCACCTTGAACTGAACCAAGAAGTTGCTGTTAAAGTAATGGAAGTGGATCGTCAAGGCCGCGTACGTCTGTCAATCAAAGAAGCACAAACTAAAGAAGCTGCAGCTGCTGAATAATGAGTCTTTGACTTATTATAGGCATACACTTTCTAAGTGATTGCATCAAAAGGAGATCAAATGATCTCCTTTTTTGTTTTTGGCATTAAGAAAGTCAGTATTAATCTTAATTCCCCAATAGCAGTCCTGTGGTGGGATTGCTATCATGAAGATTCTTCTGCGTATGTTGGGAATCTAAAAAGGTAGAAATGGATGAGTCTTAAAATTAGAACCGCTGTCGTTGCTGTGCTGGCGGGCGCCAGTCTGTTGTTAGCCGGATGCGCTACCACCCAGTCTCCTTTAGATAACCATAATGATGTTGAAGGTAAATTGGTTATCGCACCTGTCATGCCCGATTATAAAGTGGAAGTGACGTTAGCGAAGCTCAACGAGATTTTGGCTACGGTCGAATTAACCAATGAGCAAAGAGCCAGATTTCATTACGATCGCGGTGTGATTTACGACAGTGTGGGCTTAAGACTGCTCGCGCGCATCGATTTTATGCAAGCGCTGAAGCTGCAACCCGATCTCGCTGATGCTTATAATTTTCTTGGGATTTATTACACCCAAGAAGGCGAATACGCTAGCGCCTATGAAGCATTCGATGGCGTATTAGAACTCGCTCCTAACTACGATTACGCCTATTTGAATCGCGGTATTGCCTTGTACTATGGCGACCGTAACGATTTAGCCACTAAAGATATGCAGGCATTTTATGCTGGTGATAATAAAGATGGTTATCGCGCATTATGGCTGTATCTGATTGATTTTAAAAATGATGCTATCGAAGCTAAAAAACAGTTAGCTGAAAACCGTAAGAATTTAGACAATGATGCATGGGCGACCGTTATCGTTGATTATTATTTAGGTACTAAGAGCCATGATGAGGTGTTTGCTGCCGCCAAAGTCGGCTTAACTCATCCTAAAGAATATGCAGAACGTTTATGTGAGGCTTATTTTTACTTGGCGAAAATGGCAATAGAAAACAAGCAATATCAAGATGCTGCTAATTATTTCCGCCTCTCACTGGCGACCAATATTTATGATTTTGTTGAACATAGATATGCGCGGATTGAGCTCGCTAAAGTCAAAGGTTTGCTCGAAGCCACAAAATAACCCCTCATCTGCCCGAGCTCTTCTCGGGCTTTGCCTAGCCAAGCTCGAACTGAGGCGCTATAATTTGCGCCTTTTTAGCGATACTAGTGCATAGGTTAACATGTCAGGCAATAAAGTAGAGGTCGATAAACGTCGCACCTTCGCGATCATATCGCACCCAAAAGATGCCCCTACTGACTCGATATGACAAACAGTTAATTTTTATTAAATTTAGCTATAATTATCAATAGTTAACCATCTTCACGCTAGACACCTCATGACGTCCTCACTTCTCTTTAGACACCAAAAACTTGTACAAATTTGCGTACAAATTTAGACTGTACACACTCGGTTTAAAAACTTTGTACACAGTGAGTTTAAAATGTCCTTATCTGACACATGGTTAAAGGCTAATTTATCTAAAAGTTACCCCAAGTCTTTTGAACGCGCAGACCGTGATGGCCTGAGTGTTAGGGTGTCTCCGAAAGGTAAGATTACTTTCCAAATCAGATACCGCTATGTTGGCAAAGCCTGCCGAGTTGACTTAGGCTCTTACCCACTTATGTCACTTAAGGATGCAAGAACTGAATGCGTTAGATTGCGTGCAGAGCTTGAGCAAGGCAATAACCCGAAGACCGTAAAGGAACTTGAGCACAAAGCTGTTTCTACAGCACTAACAATGTCTGAGTTGTTCATGCAGTGGTATGAGAGTTATTGTGTGGCTAATAAAACCAGTCACGCTGAAATTTTAAGGTCCTTCAAATTACACGTTCTGCCAAAGATAGGTCACTTGCCTGCAGATAAAGTCTCGCTACATATTTGGCTTGATGTTATCGAGACCAAAGCAAAAACCTCACCTTCAATTGCCGATAGATTACTCACAAATGGAAAGCAATTACTCAAGTGGGGCGTCAAGCGGCAATTACTTAAGTCAAACGTATTGGTTGATATCAGCGCCAAGAGCGACCTACAAATAACTAAGAATGTGGGTGATCGCTCACTTAACAATGATGAAATTCGGTTGTTTTGGTTAGCGATAGAAGGATCCAGAATTGCACAAAAAAATAAAATCTTTCTCAAACTCAATCTTATCTATGGCTGCCGTAATGGTGAATTGAGGCTAAGCAAAAAATCAGATTTTGACTTCAACACTATGGTGTGGACTGTACCACCTGAAAATCATAAAACAGGTAAGGTAACTAAAAAACCATTGCTAAGGCCAATCATTCCAGAGACAAAGGAGTTGATTGAAGAAGCAGTACTTTTGAGTGGTGACGGTGAGTTTTTATTTAATAATGAAGGCACAGATCAACCAATGGGGCGTTCTTCATCGCTTTCTCTGCCATACAACATTATCCAATGGCTTAAGAAGAACATGAGCTATGAAATGGAACACTGGTCAATACACGATTTGCGTAAAACGGCTCGGACAAACTTTTCAACTTTAACCGAGCCGCATGTCGCCGAGATCATGTTGGGCCATAAACTGCCAGGGCAATGGCAAGTTTATGACCACTATGAATATCTAGAAGAACAAGCTAACGCATATAGTGGATGGGTTGAAAGACTACGTAAAATCACGGCCTAGCATTAGGCTGCATGCTGTGATGTATCGATTCCGGCTGCTTCCCATTCCTCTACATCATCAATTGCCCATCGGTTATAACTCCCAATGGCTAATATTCTGGGTAGTGGGAAAGGATGTTTTTCCCGCTGCATCCACCGAACAATTGTGCGGCTTGAACATCTATAGCGCGCAGTTAAATCCTTAGTGGTCCAATAGCCTTTAATTACGGGTTTAGCAGTAGACTTAATCATCATTTACCTTCCTTTGCCAATTCCTCGGCGAGTCGTTTTAAAAATTGTTGGCAGCTGCCGGCTTGTTTGCGGGGCAGGGTGTACCACTGGCGCAAAGCGTCTTTGATTACTGCAGATTGCTTCATGCTGCTTCCTTATCTTTCGGGGCGAAGAACAGCGCGACGGGGCCATCTTCGGTGTCGTGAATACTCAGCAAGAATGAGCCGGCCTTGTCGCAAACGGGGTGCCAATCGCTGATATCGTTATCACCCTCGTCAAAGTAGCGCTCGATCTGATGTTCAGTGGCATCGAGTTCAAACCAAATCGCCACAAACTCGCCGCCTTGGCGTGCAGCCCATGCTTCACACTCCACACGGGTCACACCTTCATCCCACTCGGGCATATTTGGATGGGTCCAATAACCTTCTTCACGTTCAACTGTTGCTGCTTGTATCGGGTTCATAAAAACTCCTATGCCGCTTCGGCGGTGTGTATGCAAAGCTCGGGGAGATTTGCGCGGGTGAGTGCTTCGGCAAATGGGGGCGGAACGCTGTTACCCACACGGGCGACTTGCTGTTTCTTAGTCGATTTGCCGTTGTAGTTACTGATAATGTATTCAGGGTTGAAACCTTGGCAGGCGAACAGCTCATGGGGTTCGAGCATACGCATACCGATATCGATGATTTGATAGGGCTCACCCTTGATCATCACTAGGCCAAAGCGGTCATTGGTGGTGATGGTGTGCAATGGTTCGTTACATGCCACGCCGTCTTGCTCGTTGCCGTAGTATTTGATGAAGAACGCGCGTACTTCGCCGAGGTGTAAGCCGCCAGCGGTGATCGTGTGTGCGGGTTCATCCATTGCAAAGCCGAGGTTAGTACCACGCAATTTAATCATGTGGCTGGTGATCAGCGCGTTGTGATCAACCGTTGTCACCGTCGGTAAGGGATTATTTAAGTCGTCACCTGGTCCCGAGTAATTGCCGCCGTAATGCTTGCAGATATTGGCCGCCGCCAGCACCGGTTGCACCACCGCAAAGTGACCGCCTTTTACCTCGGCACAGATAGTGCGTAAGGGTTCATCAACGGGCATATTGCGTTGATTACTGGCATTCGCGTGCTCAGTAATAAAAGGGGCTAACGTGACATTTTGCGGAACGATAAACGGCTCCTTGGCATCAAACACAAACTTTTGAATCCCTTTCGCAATGCGCATCATGGTGTTTTCTGCCAACGGCTTTTTACGGCCAAAGATGGAACGACAAGGCAGTGACCAGTCGATGCATTCAGCCGCCGTTCGCCAAGGTTGCAGCTTGCCCGATTTAACCGCTTCGCTATTGGGTGCGCCGTGGGTCGGCTCAGGCCAAACGATGGGCTGACCATCACAACGGGCGATCATGAATAGGCGTTTACGGATAGTTGGGGCGCCGTAGTCACAAGCCCGTAGCTCGCGCCACTCCACCTTATAACCCAGCCCTTTCATCAGTTTAGCGGTATCGAGTAAGCCTAAGGTTTCAACGCATTCCGCTAATGCTGGGTGATCTGCATTTATGCCAGTGCTCAACATACTGACAAAGGCGTTAAAGGTTTCGCCTTTGCGCTCAGGGCAGGGGCGCATCGCCTCCGTTACTGGGCATTCAATAACAGGCCCCCACGTTTTAAATTCTTCAACATTCTCAAGCATCAACACGCGCGGCCTAACCATCATCGCCCAGCGAACCGTCACCCAAGCCAAGCCGCGTATCTCTTTACTCACGGGCTTGCTGCCTTTGGCTTTTGAGAAGTGTTTGCAGTCGGGTGAGAACCAAGCTAAATCAACCGGCTTACCTGCAGTAGCTTGCACGGGGTCGATATCAAATACCGACTCGCAATAGTGCAACGTCTCTGGGTGATTTGCTGAATGCATCGCAATGGCGTCAGGGTCGTGGTTAATGGCAATATCCACACTGCGACCAATCGCCCACGCTATGCCCGTACTTGCACCGCCACCGCCTGCAAAATTATCGACGATTAAGCCTCGCATGCAGCTTCTCCTTTTATCCTGAGTTTTGATTCTGCGTTGAGTGCGAATACTTCGGCGTCGGCTTGGCCGAAGTCGCTGCACTCGATGGCGTTAAAAGACTTACAAATGCCCCAGCCGTGGTAATTGTTGGGGGTGTACTTCACTTCGATTTGTTGCTGATCGCACATCAAGGTGGAGTAGGGCTTAGATAACGTGACCACGCCATCTTTGGTGCTAAAGGTATTCATGCCACCTCCTTACTGGCCAGCTTTTCGCATGCATGCGGATTAACCCAAATGCACTCGGTACGCAGCCCTGTTCCATTAGCCGCTGAGCAGCGTGCTTGTTTCTTGTGTAACGACCAACCCGCTAAGGTGTCGTTATACAGTTCGGTTTCGTAACCGCTTAACACCACCATGCCTTTCACATTCAGCAGTTGAGCCAGTAAGGCTTGATGTTCTTCAAAAGACATTTCATGCTGATACACGGTTTTGTTATTGCGTAGCCACCGCGTTTCTTTGACGTATGGTGGATCAACATAAAACAGCGTGTTCACTGAATCGTGCGAGCGAATGCACTCTGTTGCCGTGCGGTTTTCAATGTTGACCGCTTGCAGGCGTTCACAAACGTAAGCCAGCAGGGGCGGATATTTCGCCCACATATGCGCGCAAGTATTTGGTGCCCGTTTAGCCTCAGAGCGAAAACCCGTCGGATGAAATGTCGCCGCGCCAGAACCAAAGCCCATGGCTGAACGAACCACAGTCCGTCTTGCTCGTTCGATAACGCAGTCGGTAAACTCGTACGACAGTAAAAACTCATCACGCGAATAGGGCGTTAACTGGCAAAGCTCAATCAGTTGCGCGGATAACTCACGGTTTCGTAGCACTTGAAACAAGTTAAAAATGTCTTGATCAAGGTCGTTGTACACTTCGCCGTGTGAGCGCGCCTTTTGTAGCAAAATCGAGGCGGCACCGCTGAACGGCTCCACATAGCAATGGTGCTCAGGAAAGAAAGACATAATCCATTTCGCTAAACGGTACTTACCGCCGTGATAACGCAGCACAGGGTTGGTTAGCTTATTCATGCCGCCTCCTTGTTTTGGTTGTCGCTGGTTTGGTTGACTGGCGAATGGTAGGGCAGACGCATAGGGTGATATCGGTACGAATACACTATGGTGCGGCTAATGCCCTTGGCTAAGTTGGTTAAGCCGTTGCCCAATGCTTGCCAGTACAGGCAATCTAACGCGCCGAGCGCCAGCGCGATTTTGATGCTGTCGCCCGTTTTGGCCTTGAGTAACAGGCTTAACTTATGGCTGCGATAATGATTTAGCAGATGGCGAAACGCCGCTGATTGAGTCATTTAGGCCACCTGCTTCGGTTGCAAAGGGTTTGATTGCAGCTTGGCCCAGTCGATGGCTTTAATGGCCTCGACCGTGGCGGCGATTTGCTCTAACTTCTTTTGCCCGCGCATAAAGTTCGACAGTTCAATACCGTGGCGAGCGGCCGCGCGTTCGGCGGGTAGGGCGCTGGTGTAATGCAGCGTTAACGCGGCAATCACCTCGGGCGAACTAATGCGGGTGAGTGACAGCAATAACGCAACGCGCTCTTGTGATTCAAAGCCTGGGAGTAAGTGGTTCATGCCTCCACCTCATCACATGGGTATTGCTTCCTTACATTACTCATCGCGTCTTCCATGGTGGGGTGACGCTCATTCATTCGGCCTTCACGCTGATGGCGCTGATGGCGCTTATGGGCAACGAGCTTCAACATGCGTGGGCCCGATGGCTCGATTTGAAAGCGGATCATTCGGTCATGTGCAAGAACGACTGCAGTCGTGAGGGCGCTATAGTCGAAAGTAGACATGTAATGCGCGCTAGTGCTGTTGATTGATAACCCGTGCTCACCACAGGCTTGGATTTTGCCAAACATGTGATTGCCGCCGTTGTGAATGTCACAAAGGAAATCAAAACACTCACGTTGATCAGCATTGAGCCAAGGGTAATGTTTGGCATAAAAATCATGTTCGTTGCTCATGCTGCCTCCTTGCTTTGGGTGGCTTCGTCGTATTGGCGGATGGCAAACACAATCGCGTAACAGCACCAGATAAAGCGATAGGTGAAAGGGTCTTTCCAGCCATCCCAAAAATCATCTAATGTCATGCCACCCGCATCTTCTTCATCCCAATTATTGAGGCGATAAACCACATCCCACTCGGCGTTCTCGCGGTTTTGGGTAAACTCCTTAACGGCATTGATCGCGCTACTAATCGCCTCTGCCTCTTCTTCATTCGTTGGGTCGAGCCCTTCGATAAACCACTGCAAAAACTGCTCAAGGCGTTGTTCGGCTTCTTTGGCATCAAACTCGCGAGTGCCGTCGGTTTTACACTCAGCCAGTACCTTTTCTTCCCAGTAACTCGCATTCACACCCCAGTCATCATCGCTTTGGCGAAAGAAGCTAAACATGTCCTGAACCCGAGAAAATACGTAACAGCCCATATCGCCACTGATGCACAAATGCTGCGGCCATGTGGTGATCTCAAAGCGATGCTCAAAGCTGCCTTGGCTGAGTACCATGTGACGGAACACCCCATCATCTTTAAGAATGGTGAGTTGATGTTCGGCCACATCGTTTAAAAATGACTCTCTCGTTGGGTGGTTCATACGCTATTCCTTCCTTTTGAATCAGCCGAGCTAAGCTGCGGCTTCGCCGTTAAACACCACCAAATTGATGATGGGTTTCTTGGTTTTTGGGTTCACCTTGTCCGACAGCTTGTGATAGCGAATATGCACATCGCGGTGGGCTTCTTGGGTCATGGCTAACACGATGTATTGCTGGCACAGCGCGGGCGTCGATAACGAATGCGACAGGCGTTGTGGCTTCATGGTGTCAAACAAGTGCTGCGCCATATCATCCAACTTAGCTTGGTACTCGTCGGGGCTCAGTTGACGGCGGTTAGGGTGCGCGCCAACTGAGGTGCTGCACTTCTTGGCCGCTTGATTTTTCGCTAAGGTCATGGACACGCCGTAAACAAAAAACATAATTGCCTCCAACAAGGTGAAACTGTCGCCGTTATCGTTACAGGGATATGGACCATCACCCCTTGGTTGCTTTGTCTTGGCTGCTTTGCCTAGATAGCCTAAATCGCGGATGTGCGCGGCGGCTCTGCGGCTCTACTGCGTTAGTGGCCGACGGGCGCGGCTGTCGTCATTGTGTGCAGCGGATGCACATTAGTGACGGCCATTGAGTCGTTACGCCACACCATCACCTTGCCGTACAAGCCTTGTTGGGGCTCGGTGAAGCGCAGGCTGAAGTTGAGCCCGAGTTCGCCCGTGTGGCGAATGAACTGGCGGTAAAAGGCGGCGCTAGGGTGGTGATAGGCAAAATGCTTGACCAGCTCGGCGCAACGGACTTGCACCCGTGGGCAATCCATTGGGTCGGTGTGGCCCTTGGCCAGCGCCATCAAGCAGGCAAAACGTATTGCAACCAGTAGACGAAACTCATCGCGTTGCTTAGGTGTTGTGTGAACTTTCGCTAGAATCATTTCCTTGTCCTCGGTAGTGGGTACAAGCAAAATATAACCTTGGTTAATTGCTTGGTCAATAACTATGGTTAATTAATTTGGTTAATTTTAGTTATATGATTTGATGAGCGACTTGTAATACCGAATAAGATATTGATATAAGGAGGGTTATGCTGGTGCTAGGTTAGGTCATGTTTGTAAGGAGAGGTTGATTGCGTTGTTATGCTCCGAAAGTGTTTTGGCTCGTTAGAACAATCGAAAATTCCCTCACCTGTTGCCCAACAAATTCTCATCTATTTGTCTAATGTGTGGCCCTATCGTGAAGCGACTAACAATGTACGGGTATGCAGTCGTATTTAAATTTGGATACTTTTGAGTGTTTTTTAACTCATTTTTTTGCGCGTTTTTCCATTCTAAAATTTACAAAACCCTTTAAAATCATTCGTATATACTATTCCAAAATTAGATAATAGGTTTGGGAAACACGCATGCGCGTTTTTCCGGATGGTGTATTTGATAAAAAGCTGATAAGTTCTTTGCATACAGATAGTTAACTGTGCGCGTTTTCACTGGTCTAACGTGATAAACGCGCATGCGTACTAATAAAATGTTAGGTCCTAAGGAGCAATATGAAATTACGTATTTCTAGTCCCAGTTTCGCTTTCGATCTTGAAACTGAGGAAAGGATTGATGATTTAGATAAACTCAAATCAATTGACGGTTACACATACATAGATGATGAGGAAGATAATTGTTTTGGTTTCTGGCTTATTGATGAAAACGATGACTCAATAATAAAAGATTCCGGGATTTCTGGTGGTTATCTTCAATTTTCATTTAATGATAAATTAAATAGACTCGAAGCGTCAGTTGAATATATTTTAAATAAAGAGTTAAGCCAAGAGCAGATTGATGGCTTGATTGAATACACCATTGGCCAATGCATGGATGGTATTGGTTCTAGTTTCGGTCAAGAAAAATTTGAGGAACTAGGTATGCTTTTATCGTTAATTCAAGATAAAGAGCAAACCGAGGTTCAATTATATACTTGAACCTAACAAGGCCAGGCACAATCGCCCCTTCGGGGCTGGACCTCCGCACGGCGTGCTCCGGCCTGTGCTGGCGGCGTTAGGCAAAACAAGGAGTAAGTAGATGGATCAAATTAAAAATCGAGTAATCGCCGTCATTTTAGGTATTGCGCTGGCTTATGCGTCAATTGCCATTGCTGGCATTGGTGCTGCGGTAGCAATACCTGCTGACATTCTAAAACCTGTTGCACAAGTATCAGGTTTACTTGCGTTTACGCTGGTCGACTTGTTCACTATCGCAGTACCGTTGGCAGCAGCATTTTTAATAGTGGCCTTCGCCAGTAAGCTGGTAATCAGCAAACCAGATTTCACTTTTTATGCGTTGCTGCTCGCGCCTTTAGTACTCTTGCAGCTGTATTTTGTTGCGCAATCACAACCTCAAATGCTCAATAACATCGTTACAACGCTGCCACGTTATCTGTTGTTGGCTGTGTGTTTCTACTTTTTGGTTCGCAGCGGTAAACGGGCAAATGCCTAACAAGGCAAGTCAGCATCGCACCTTCGGTGCTGGACTCGCTAACGCTCGCCGCTGCTTGCGGCGTTATATTCCTAGAGTTTCATCAGCATGGAGAGTTATAAATGAGAGTATTTATTTTTAGTTTTGTTTTACTTTGTTCACAGTTTTCATTTGCATCAGATTTAATGTTAGCTGAGGAAATTAAGTTAAAGTCCGGTACACTTGGGGAAGAGAGAAACTTATTTATAAAACTCCCAAAGAAATATCACGATGAAGATAATTCGTATCCAGTATTATACGTACTACACGGTCAATGGGATATGCTTTCAACCCTATCGACTATTGATCTATTAGAAGATCAAATTCCAAACTTTATAGTTGTAGGTATCGAAAGTAGAGGAAAAGAACTTAGCCCTGAAAATGGAAAAACAACGCCCTTTGCTGAGTTTCTTGCGACAGAAGTCGTATCTTTTGTTAATGATAATTACCGAGTTGCGCCTTATACAATTCTATCTGGGCATTCTAATTCAGGCCGTTTCGTCTTAGATTGTTGGTTAAGTAATAATCCTGGTTTTTCTAAATACTTCGCTTTCAGTCCTTCTCTTGACGATAATTACATCTTAGATATGGTATCCAAATCAAAAATTGAGGCTTTAAAAAAGAAAGCTCCTCTTACGATCACCATCGCAAATGAAGGTGAGCATATGCAAAACCCTTTTACTGAATTAACTCAGAAGTTAAGTAACTTATCTAAAAGCTCTTTTGAATTCAAAAAATTTCCAGAGCAATCTCATAGAACCACTAAACATTCTTCTATGCAATATGCTTTACAATCAACATTTGCGGGCTGGGAACCAACCTACGAAGTAAAAACTTCAGGGTTAAACGGTTTAAAAAAACACTATACAGATTTATCTAAAAAGTTTGGGTTTAAGGTTTCTGTTCCAATCGAAACCTTGCAAAAGTTAGTAGCTCATTATGCTATTTCTGGGAATGCGACTGAAGAACTTAATAAGCACATAGCTTTCACAATTAATCAATCTTCAGAAGGCATAGATTCACTGTTTGAAATATCTGGCTATTTATCTAGTAATGGATATAAAGAAGCCGGTGAAAATATTCTCAATGTAATATGTAATCAGGCTAAAAATAATCAAAGGTGTAGTGGTTAGAACGGAATATAACAAGGCAATTAAACGGAAAATTAACAGTTGGCTTTTTCCGCTTCGCTTCAAATTATAGCCAACTATCAATTTCCGCTTATTGCGGCGTTATATGGCAAGAGTATGTTCGTAATCGAAGAGTCTAGGCTCACTTTGGAAAAGGCACTTGACGAGTTGTGCCAAAACGAATGGGCTGTTTCAGATTGGCGGGATAAGGCCATTGAAGAGTTAGGCAGCGCAGAGGCATTTGACTCTATCGTGCCTGTTCTAGCATTAGCACTTGAGCAAACTGATGATTATGCATTTGATTCTTGCTGTGGTTTAGCTCTCCAATTCGCTGGCATTGCGCAGACAACTCAACAGCCAGAGGGTTTAATTGCTATGCTGAAACAGCTGAAAATACACGAGAAAAATTTAACTCAAGGCAGTCGCCAAGTATATGAAATAGCAAGCTGGTTTAGAGTTACGAATGTCATATAACAATCGCCATCAAAAACGCGCCCGTTGGGCGCTCGACTCGCAACAAGTTGCTCGCGTTTGTGGCGGGCGTTACATGCTTTAGTTGCTAATAGAATAGTTAATCCGAATTTGGCTAATGAGAGTTAATTGTCTAACAAGGTTATGCCCCAAAATAAGTTATAAGCGCCATTTTGGGGATTAAATTTTTTATAACAGTACTGAATACCAAAACACTTTGCCGATCACTTTGACCTGTTTAATTTGGTCGGCATCGAGGCGTTCGTCAGGATATTCGTCCGTGTTGTAGCTGCGCAGACGTAAACCACCACCGGGTAATTTATACAGCACTTTAATACGCAGCATGCCATCGTGGTTAACTGCGTACATTTTGCCGTCGATCACATCGGTGGCCGAGGTATCAACACCGACCGTTGAGCCGTGGGGTAATATGGGCTCCATGCTGTTGCCGTTCACTTTGACACAGGCTGCATAGTCACTATTCACACCTTGACGCTTAAGGGTGCTCTTAGTAAAGCGCAGTTTTGGCCCTTTAAATTCACGGCAATCGAGAATGCCATCGCCTGCGGCTAGCTCTACTTCCATGTAAAACGGTATTTCAACTTCATCTTCCCCTAACGGGGTATCACTGTCCCATATCTCAAATCCGCCAGCCCATTCAGCATTGGATTCAATTCTGTTAGCTGCCTTAGCTTTGGCAACTTCTTCGCCATATTGAAGTTCTTCGGCGGTGCAACGTAAAGCGGCCGCTATGTTCAGCAGCTTTCCAGTCGTTTTAACTTTACCGGAGACTAGTTTATGTACCATGACTTGAGAAATGTCTGCTCGTTCAGCTAACTCTTTTTGAGTCATGCCTATGGCTTCCATTCTGTCACGTATGTTTTGGGCAAGTGTTTTCATTGGCTAAGTATATTACCTAGGTTATATATGACAACTAACCAAAGTTATTGACTTGAATTAACCATAGTTATATTGTTGCTGTGTTTCATTCACTTTGGAGTCATTATGAAAAAAGCCGCAGCCATAGATCACTTTGGTTCACAAGCAAAGCTCGCGGCCGCTATTGGCGTGTCTCAAGCCGCCATATCGAAGTGGCCTGTAGACGTTCCCGAACTCCGCGCTTATCAAATCGAACGGTTAACTGGTGGTGAACTCAAGGCGACTAAGTTGCCGTTAATGAGCCCTGAGCATGCCGCTTAATACTGAACCGTTCTAACACGTTAACAGAGAGAGGCTTATTAGCATGAAAACCAATTCACGTAAAAAAGATAGCCGTTTGAATTTGTTGATGAAAACGATTCATCGGGTGTTGGAGTTACCCAAGATGACGCGCTTTGCGCTGGCGATTGATTTTGTTGAGGCGGTTGAGCGCCTTGGGCTAAGCGAGGTTTTGGCGGCGGAGGGGATTAGCTTTGCCAGCAGCCAAGACGTGCACAACGATGCGCGGATCAATGCGCAAAAGCTGTTCCGTTGGCTCGGCCAGTACGAGGGCCAACATCCGCAGGCGGACCGCTTGTTTCATGTTGAGCAAGCATTGGTGGCGGCACTGCCCGAGCATTTGCGGGTGCAGTATCTCAACGATGTGTTTGGTTGCACTGGGGTGACGGTCATTGCTGATCGCATGAATGATGGCCATGTGTTGCATGTGGCCGATATGGCGGCGTCGCTCACCAAAGAGAACGCCGAGGCGCAAGTGGCGGTGATCCACTTGGGTCCGGCGCCGAAGCGCGAGCAGTTAGTGGCGGCGCACCGCGAGTTAAAAGAGTCGGCGGCAACAACGCAAGCGAGCATGGCGGCGTTAGAGCTGGCGTACCCGTATTTAGCGAGTCACGGCGGTAAGGCGGCGCAATACGCGGCCGAGAAGTGACCGCGATGCCGCAATCGAACCTTAACATCAATGTTATCGCCAGTGCTAAAACTGAGCTGCACCAGCAGTTGATCCGCTTGGGTGACATGATCGGCGACGGTTTGCACTTAGAAGCCGATGGCAAATGGATTGCGAAAGAGTATGTAAAAGTGGCGCGGGCGTTAGGGTATCGGCCTAAACGTGCGAATCACAGCGCACAGATTAATGCGGTGATGCTTAAGCGGGTGGCTGATGTGCCGTGTGGCCAGTGCGGTTTGGCTTTAAAGCAAACCAAGTCGGGCTCAAAACGCGCTGTGTGTGCCAATGGGCATAAGTGGCAGTTGTTGAAATGACTTGTTGAAACGACTTGTTGAAGCGACTTGTTGGAATGAAAGAAGGAGTGAATGACATGTTCACAAATCAGTTAAGTGATAACTGGGCGCGTAAAAAGTGCCGTTATCAAATTGCCCGCCACAGTTTGGCGACCGATGCGGGCTTGATACCTAAGATGAAGTGAGGAGCATAACGATGTTTGATCCTGAATGTTTAATTTGTTGTTTGGAGGGCGGCGCCGCGTGTTCGGTGCATGGGCAAGTTAGCAGTGATGATGGGCCCGCCGTGGCCGCGCTTACCGAGATGGAAACCGCGCAAGTGACGTTACTCATGATGCAAGCAAGGCAGTTAATGCTTAAGGCGATGGCGCTTAAATCTAAGTCGAACATGCCTAATAGCACTGAGCCTAATGTGGCTGAGCTTAGCGCGGGGACCTCTGAACGGGCCCCGTTAAGTGGCGTGAACATGGGCAAAGACATTGCCTGTTTTCATGGGCATACCACGGCGGAGTTGTTTAGGCGAACGCAGGTGGGCCGAATGGTTGAGGTGTTAAGGGGCTGCGATGAATTGCAGCATAGTCGCCCCGAGCGTTTGGCGGTTATCGCGACTGACATAGTGGATAAGGTGTTGTTGGGCAGTGGCAAGCAGTTGCTGCTGCCGACGGTGAGCATTGATTGGATTATGAATTATCTACTGATGGAAGAACAACGCGCGGAACGTTCTATTGCGCTATTGGCGGTGGATGTAGGCGCGGCTGATATGAGTGCAATAGCGAAAAGCCGCAACGCGCACATTAAACGGCGTGATTTTTTTAGCCAGTTGCGCAGTAACTTGGCGCACGAGGTTTACTTGCTTGGCAGTGAAGGCGAGCGAGCGGAGGGCAACGGGGCGCATTGCAGTTGATCCCGTTGTTGTAGACATAAGAAAGCCCGCTAAAGTTTGGCGACGAATGCGGGCTTAATACCTAAGAGAGGCAATATCATGTTACTGAAGCATGGAGTTTGCGTCAATTCGAGTTTGTGGGTTGCTCCGTTTGGGGGTGACTTATGAGTATGGAATTGATGGTAAAAGCGATGAAGGCCAAGGTGGGTAATCCACTGCGTAAGCTGGTGTTGATCAAGCTGGCTGATAACGCCAATGACCAAGGCGAATGCTGGCCGAGTTACCAGAACATTGCAGAGCAGTGTGAGATAACCCGCCGCAGTGTAATGAACCACGTAAAAACGTTGGAGGACGACGGCTTTTTACGGCGCGAATATCGCAAGGGCGAGAAGGGTAACTCAACCAATATTTTCCACATTCGTTTTGAGCCGATGGCGCCAAAATGCAAGGGAGACGCCGCTGTATTAGGGGGTGAAGCAAATTCACTATCCCCCAATGGCGCAGATTTGCCCCCTAGTGAATGTGGTTCACTACCCCCTAGTGAAGCAGGTTCACCCCCTAGTGAATATGGTTCACCAGCTAGTGAACGTGGTTCACCACCCCTAGTGAATCTGGTTCACCCAGAATCTATCAATCTTGAATCTATCAATGAATCTTTAAAAGACTCTTGTCCAGCAACGAGTGCTAAGTCGGTTTTCAATGCGTTTTTCAAAGCCTATCCCGCCCATCGCAAAGGCGGGACGGATGCGGCTGCGTGGAAAGCGTGGAAGGCCGAAAAGCTGACCGACGCCGATTGCGTGCTGGCGGTGAGCTGGTTGAAGGACGCTGCGGCGCAGGATGCGAGTTGGGGCTTTAGTGCGAACGGCCAGTTTGTGCTCGGCATTACCAAGTTTATCCGCGAACGCCATTGGCTAACGCCGTTGCCAAGACCGATGGGTACCGCGGTTGGGCAAGTGGATTGGAGTTATGCGGTATATGACCCAGAGGACCCCTTGATATGACAGCCAACCAAAATGCGAGCATGAAATCACTGCAAACCTTAATCCGCCAGCCGCTGGTTGGGCAGGGACGTGTTAGCCAACCTGAGCCCACGGCAATGGACATGGCGATTGTGGACAGCGTGTTTAGCAAGCTGCGGGTGTTGTTCCCCGTGAGTGCGCCGCGGCCTGAGGATGAAGCGACTCACAAAGCCGAGTGGCTAAAAACCTTGGCTGCGCAGGGGATTGCCAGCCGCGAGCAAGTGCAAGCGGGGCTGAATCGCGCCAGACGCGAGCAGGGCGATAGGCAGTTTTGGCCGACACCGCGCCAGTTTGCGCTTTGGTGCCAACCGACAGCCTGTGATTTAGGGCTGCCCAAGTTGGAAGCCGCGTTCAAGGAGGCAACCCGCCATTACCATCACCCTGATAAGCATACGTGGAGCCATGATGTGGTGCGTTTAGCGGTACGTGAGACAGGCAGTTGGATGTTTGCGACTGGGCTCGAAAAGGACGTGTTGATGACGTTTGAGCGCAATTACACAGTGTTATGCAGACGCTTTAGCCGTGGCGAGTTGACCGATGTTGAATTGCCAAAGGCACTGCCCGAAACGGTGACGCGGCCTACTGAGGCGGCCAAGGCGAAATCGATTATTGCCACGCTACGAACAAACCTTGGGCTTAAGGGGGCAAACGATGGCGACTAAACCACTGACCCAGCGCGAACGCTTAATGCGCATCATCACCGGCAAACGGTTTTGGACCCTGTTTGAAATCCAGCAAGAAAGCTTTAACCGCTTTGGGGTTCACGACAGCGAGACAGCGTTAAGTGCGCGGTTTCGGGATATGCCAATGAACCAGCGAGTGAAGCGCATACGCTCGGGTACCCATCACACCTTTGAATATCGGTTGGAGGGCTAGATGGCGCAGATTGTGACAGCAACAGGCGTAGAGCAAGGCAAGTTAAACGATGCAGTATTGCGCCGTTGGTTGCGGGCAGGGATAACGCGGGACTTTCGGGACACGCAGTTTCCGGCGGTGCGGTTACGGGCCTCGACCGATAGACGCCAAGCCTCGGTGTATTTAGTGATGAACGAAGCGGGCAAAACCGTGTGGCAAAAGCAGGGCGTGTGGCCAGTGATGTGCTTGAAGACCTTTTTAGCGGAGTTACCCAGTTTGCTCGCCAAACGCAGCATGGGCCAAACGGTCATCAGCAACGAGTTTGCCACGGTCGCGCAATTGTTGGCGTGGTTTGTGAGCCATGTGGAATGCAACCGCACCTTAAGCAACAGCTGGCGCAGTAACTGTAAATCGTTAGTGAGTAAACATCTCAGCGGCTGCTTTGGTGAGTTACCACTCAATGAGCTGAACTTTATCGCAGTGGACAGTTATTTAATCAAACCCATGTTGGCGCAAGGCTATTCGGCTAATTACATCAAAGCGGCGGTGAAAGTATTAAAGCGGGCGTTATCGGTTGCGGCAGATTTACGGGTGTTAGACAGCAATAGCTTGGCGGGGTATCGGGTGCAAATGAGTTTGAAGATGCCACCTTTGGTGGGCACGCAATTAAGCGAGTCGGACGTGGGCCCGTTATTTAGCGCCCTACGGAATGCAGCAAGACCGGTGGCGATGTTGTTTGTGCTGATGTTGATGTTCGGTACCCGCATCGGTGAAACCCGTTTAGCCAGATGGGACCACTTTGCCGGTGATTACTGGTTTATTCCCGCCGAGAATGCCAAGAACCGCCAAGAGCACCGACTGCCCATGACGCCCACAGCCAAGAAGCTGATAACCCATTACGCCCAGTGGCAATACATGCATGTGGGCAAGCGGGCGTTTTTGTTCCCAGGCGAAGTGGGGCCAGTGAGTATTCGCACCGCGCAGTATTGGAGTGAGACGATTCGGTTTAAGGCGTTTACCTCCCATGCGCTTCGCAAACTATGCCGCACCATTATCGCGGATATGGGCGTAGATACCATGGTGGGTGAGCGAATTTTGAATCACACCTTGCCATTGCTGCTGCGCACATACGTTAACAGCACCTTAGATAAAGGCATGTTGATGGCGTTGGATGCCTACCATGCACACTTAATCACGCTAGGGTTTGATGATGTGGCGCCCGAGATTATGCGCCAATCGACCACTGAGCCGGACGAGCCAATGTTAGTAGGGTGGTTATGACGATGACAATAACAAATAGAACGAGTGGGTTATGGACTTCACGCAGGAGGATTTATGGCTAATCGCGCCGCAGATGTATTGAAAGTAGGGCGCCGTTTACGGGGCATGACCCAAGACGAAGTGGCTGAGATTTACGGCATTAGCCGCAACACTTACCAACGTTGGGAAAATGGCCGTACTACTGCGCCCTATGACGATGTGACATCGATATGCCTTGATGTGTTTAAGCTTTCGATTGAGAAGATAAATGAGGTGGCCAATGGGCTTTAGCGATGAACCCGAGCAGAGGATGAACATTAAGGCGTTGCGGTTAGGGCTGTATCGCTGGGGCCGTTATTGGGTGTACCAAGAGTTGGGCAAGGGGTTTTCAAACCGCAGCGCCTGCGACCGTTTAGGTGAAGCCTTGGGCGGCGGCAACTTAAAGCACGAACTCAACGTGCCTGCCCATGTCGCCCATTTTGACCACCTCGTTGAGCAGTTATCCCTTAACTGCAAACGCGCCATTCGCGCCCATTACCTCTGCAAAGAGCAGTGGGCCTTAATGGGATTTGACAGCAAAAAGTCTTACATCTTCTGGCTAAGAAAAGCCGAAATGGCACTGCTGGATAGGATGGGTTAGAAGGAACGCCCTCTTGCGAGGGCTGGCGGGTTAGACGGTTGTCCACCAAGACTGCTAACCCGTTGATTGGATTTTATCAAAGGTTCAGACAGATACCTATGCGAAATAATTCGCTATTCAAATACAAACACATTTGCCCCAAAGCGTGTTTCAAAGTTAAAAATGCAAGTAGGGCGAATAAAGCTATGTCTAAAGAAAAGCTAATGTGATGAGGTTACTTTTAACCTAGAAGTCATCCCCGTCCAATCTTTCACATATCAGGATTACCATTCCCTTCAGACGTAGCGTAATGACCGATAGCTAAAAGCAGCCAGCCTTATGGGGTTAAGCCGATGAGGGGATAGGGTGTGAGTGTCAGCCTGAATCTGGGTTCAAAATGCTGTCAACCAAGGTCAAAAATCAGTCGAAAGTGAGCGTAAAAGAATGAGAAAGCTAAAACGATATCAAGTGATTATCTATCAAACTGTATAAAAAATCGCTACCGCAAAAAAGCAAATTCCTATAGCATTATTCATACCCATTTACACGGATGTGGCAGCGGCCAAGTCCAACAAGCGATTTATGCCCTGCAAACAGCGCAGCGCATAAATA
>NZ_JAUOEQ010000004.1:0-233441 GCF_031931965.1 Shewanella sp. SP2S2-6
AAAACAACTGATGCAATGCCTGTCAAAGTAACAATGTCAATGATACTGAGCACCCGAGATTCAAGTCAGGTACTCGCTACGCCATCCGTTCTGAGTCATTCATCGCCATCACAAGCAATTCAACCTAGCTCTTCGACTGCGACTTTCGAGCAAATAACAAGGAATTCATCCTCATTGGATGCTGGACTTGTAAAGAAATCGGCTGATACCTCGCATCAAGACCCTAAAACGAATAATAACCAGATAATACAAAACCCTAAGAGTTTGGCTCCAACGCCTACGCTTGCCAATGTAATCACTAGTAGTAATATTGGTGCTCAAAGTGCTGAAGCGGTGGAAGTAGTGCCGGCTGTGAGTCAAAAAAATATTTTAGGGCTCAATACGCAAAAAAATGATCTACATGGCAATGACACAAAAACCGACAACCCTATGAAGGTGGCTGATGTTTTGCAAAAAGCGTTTAATAAAGCAGGGGCACTTCCTATTGAGTTGTCCCGTTCTAACAACAGCTCAAATTTAGCATCAGAGTTGTTAAAGCACTTACCGCATATAGGATTACCGCCACTCAGTCAGTTAAATGATTTAGATGAGCTCAAGGCCAATATCCTCGGGCTAACGAGTCTTAACCTTGCCACACCTCTGTCAAATCAAGCCTCAATGTTCATGAATGCCAGTGCGATTACCTCACTATTTCAACTACTACTAGGCTTTAAGGCTAATAATAGTTCGAATTCAATGAGTAAGAAATTGGCCGATTATCTTGAGCAACTGCAAGCCAAAGTCGGCTTTTCCACTAAACAACTTGGCCAACTAAGCAAAGCTGGCGGTCTTGATAGCATGGGGCAATTGGCCTCAAACTTACATTTGTACCAACAGGCAAGCAATGAGAATGCGGGCAATTTAGTCTGGTTCTTCGCTCTGCCCTACGGCATTAATCAACGCCACGAGCAATTGGAAGGTAAATTTGAGCAAGAAGTTGATTCAGATGATCCAGAGAAAAAAGCGGGATGGCGTTTGCAGCTCAAGTTTAATTTAGCACAGGGTCCACTGCTGATTGCAGCTCAACAGCACAATCAACAGTTAGATATCCAGTTTAAAGGCAATAGCCAAATGCTACTCAATAAGGTTAATAACTTTTTAACGCCCTTAAGCCAAAAACTGTCACAGCTTGGGTTTACGCCAGGCGAGATCACGACACAAATAGCGCAAGTACCAGCAACCTTATTACCTGGTGATCATTTCCTCGTCAAGACGAAGGCTTAGCTAGGGTAGGATACTAAATTTGAATACTTTAGGAATAACCCAATGAGCGAAGAGAGAGAACCTAAACAAGCTGTCGCGCTGAGCTATGATGGTCATAACGCGCCTAAAATTGTTGCAACAGGTGAAGGGCTTATCGCAGAAGAGATTATTGCTTTAGCCAAGGCTAACGGCGTTTATATCCATCAAGATCCCCATCTAAGCCATTTTTTACAGTTGCTTGAACTAGGGGATGAAATACCTAAGGAGCTTTATCTGCTTATCGCCGAACTGATCGCATTTGTGTATATGCTCGACGGTAAGTTTCCCGAGCAATGGAATAATATGCATCAAAAAATTGTTGAGAAGGCATAAAATAAAAAAGCTAATTTTGGCAAATTAGCTTTTAGAGTTAAACAGAGTATCAATATCAATCATTTGCGATACAATGCGATCATTTACGATGAAGTCGGATCAATAACTCGGCTTCCGCTTTGGGTAATTCGCATTCTTTAATCAACTCATCCACACCAGCACCAAGCGCCACCATTTTCATGGCTCGAGTATAAAGTTTAGCCTGCGGGTCCTGTTGAGTAGTCTCTTCTATCCGCTCTGACTGCTGAAGTAGGCGTTTTTCTAACTCAATCACGCGCCGACCGACTCCGATAGTGCCACTGCGTAACTCTTGTAACTCACGCTTAAACGACTCTCGCTGACGATCACCTTCTTTGACCAAAACGGTTAAGGCTTCGACCTTGCTTCTTAGTTTGCTCAATTGTTTTTGTAAAAAGAGTACTAATCCTAAGCATGCGATGACATAGACTAACGCTGCGATCAAAAATTCATCGCCCATTAAAAATCCTTATACTCACTCATAGCCATAAACTAGTAGGCATTCCAACTGAGTTATCTATTCCAAAGTGCTGCACTTAAATGACTTAATATCATTAGCCATTGTTCAAGCCGCGATAAAATACTTTGCCTATCCGTAAATTGTAAAGTATTAGCATCATCGATTTATTCGCAAATACACAAAATAGCTGAATGAATTGATATCATTCAGCTTTATCTCGCTAATTGATTAAATCTGAGTCAGTTCGGCCCATTCTTCATCGGATAATAACTTGTCAAGATCGACTAAGATCAGTAACTCATTATCGCGATTACTCACACCTTGAATAAATTTAGCACTCTCTTCCGTTCCAACATTAGGCGCATTGTCGATTTCAGAGCGGCGTAGATAAACCACTTCTGCAACACTATCCACTAAGATGCCAATGACTTGCTTTTCAGCTTCAATGATAACGATTCGAGTTGAGTCATCAACTTCGGCAGACTGCAATCCAAAACGTGAGCGAGTATCAATAACTGTGACAACGTTACCACGTAAGTTAATGATGCCTAATACGTAATAAGGTGCACCGGGCACGGGGGCTATTTCAGTGTAACGCAATACTTCCTGCACTTGCATTACGTTGATACCGTAAGTCTCATGGTCTAACTTAAAGGTAACCCATTGTAATACTGCATCATCTTTACTTGCAGCGACTGCTGCTACATTTCTTGTATCTTTCATGTTTACCTCAACCAATTGAGTCCTGACAACCTAAACCCGCATTAAGCATTTCAACTAAGGCTTGTACGTGCAAAATGCCACACATCTGCTCTTTCACTACACCCGCTAACCAAGGGCGCTTACCCGCTTGACTACGCCAGTTGACTTGCGATTTATTAATTTTTACCGCATTGACCAAGGACTCACAAGTTAATCCCCAGTTACTGCCTTCTAGTAGTACAAGATATTGATAATTTACCGATTGCGCCAGTTTATCTGAATATTTTTCTGGCATAACCCACGCACAAGTGTCGACAATATTTAATTGCTCTTCCCTATGCGTTTGTACACCGAGAAACCATGCGGGTCTGCCAAAGATATGGTTTATCCGCTCAATTTTAACTATTCCGCCTAAACTGACCAAAGGCACAGCCAATGTCAGCCCTGCTACTTTAAAGAATAGTACCTGAAACTCATCATCGAGCACTTCTTGCAAATCTTTTGTCACACTAGGAGGCGTAATACCGACTTGTGTTTCTGGCACAACCACTGGCTCAACGACTTCTTCAGCAATTATTTCATCATTAACTGGCTCTTCAATAGCAGGCTGTGCTTGTGGTACTTCCACCACGGGTTGAACATCAACAGCAGGCGTAACTTCGACAAAAGATGGTGTCGGTTCTACTGTTTTAGCCTTAAGTACAGGCGCCAGCAATTTTTCTAGCGCTTGCTTATCCACTTGAGAAGCAATCTTACTTACAGGTGCAACAAACTCATGTTGTCTTGGCGTCGCTTTTGGTTGTAGCTGTACCGTTGGCGTTATCGCCCTCTCATGAGCTTGTGATGCAGCCGTACAACCATTTTCAGCCAAGATTGCTGCATCAAGTAATGCCGCCTCCGTCTGATTAGTGGCAACATTTTGATTTGAGTCAGCTTTTACTATGCTTTGAGGAGAAACTGCCTGGCTTGGAGCGTCGTCTTCCTGCAGCAATAATGCGAAAAAATCAAAAACAGTTTCATCAACCGATTTTGACATGGCCAAACTCCCCAACTAATAAAAAATCTAATAATCTTTCATAGGCTTTTACACCACGACATCCACTCGCATAATGCGATGCAGGTAAATGTGCCAAACTGGCATCTCTAAACTTAGTATCGACTGGAATCACGTCCTTCCATAGGGTTTCAGTGTATTCTGTGCCCAGCACTTGCAAAGCAGCGGGTGATGCCTTAGTACGTTTATCGTACATGGTTGGCACGACAGTATAGCTGTAACGCGTCTTTTTAGATCGCCCCATCAACTCCATCGTTTTTATCATCCGCTCTAGCCCTTTAATGGCAAGAAACTCAGTCTGCACGGGAATAATAATATGCTGACTTGCCGCAAGGGCATTGACCATTAAAACACCAAGTACGGGTGGACAATCAACGATAGCCACATCATATTCATCAGCAACTAACGCTAATAAATTACGTAAAACTAACCCCATCCCCTCTTGATGACCTAAGGCTCTGTCTAATGTTGCCAATGCCATAGTGGCCGGCAACAAGTCGAGACCATCGACTAAGGTTGGTACTACATGGGATAAAACGAGTTCTTTAGAGAGGCTTTTATGGGCCAGAAACACATCAAATAAAGAGCCTGGAACCTCTTCAGAATCAATGCCTAAGTAATAACCTAACGAAGCGTGTGGATCGGTGTCTATCATAAGCACACGCTTGCCGCGCTTAGCCAATGTTCCCGCTAAACTCGCTACCGTTGTGGTTTTACCTACGCCACCTTTTTGATTCGCTATGGTCCAGACTTTCAAGAAGTGACCCCCATATTAATTGATTAAATGCTAATGAATGAGAATATTGAGCCCACACATTCCAAAGGTTACTGCTCTTTTCTCGTCGTTACTCGAATACCACCATTCGGTAAACTAATCACTTTAACACCATCGGCATTTTCAGAAATCACCACAGGTAGCATCTGTGCATTTTTCGGTTCAATTGGCGAAATAGCAGCCTTAACTTCTGCTTCTGGCGTCTGCAGCAGTGTCGGTACTAAAGGTTGCTGATTAGCGTTATCCTTCGCCGTATCCATCGCTGCACTTTGCTTACCCAGCAAAGGCGGGACACTAATTTGCGTAGATTCTGGACCTATCGCAACAGCCTTTTGCTCACCAGGAGCAGCCAATTGCAGCATAGCTTTAGTCTGCTCAGGGTGAGACGCTAACCAAGTTGCAATAGCCTCAGCTTGTTCATCAGGGACCATTAACAGCACCTGAGTTGATTCCAAACGCTTTATGTCTTCTCGCAACAAACTATTTTTGTGCCGATAATCGAGACTCAAGGCGCCAAGACACAAAATGGCAATAGCCATCAGCAAGATGATGAGCACACTATTTGTGCTCATCGGATTTTGACTCTTAGACACGAACAGACTCTTTTAAAATGCATTCAGCCATGTTGTCTAACGCAATCGACTGAGTGGCAATACCAGCACTAGCGACAGCCTGCGGCATGCCATAAACCACACAACTGGCTTCATCCTGCGCCCAAATTGTCGCACCGACCGCTTTCAACATGCGGGCACCTTCTCTGCCATCCGCGCCCATACCGGTTAATACAACAGCAAGCACGTCACCGCTAAAGGCTTTGGATGCAGAAGCAAAGGTGATATCAACACAAGGCTTGTAGTTCATGTCCGCACTGCCAGCGATGACTTTTAATCGGCCACTTGCGCCAGTACGCTCAACCATCATTTGCATTCCGCCTGGCGCTAAATACGCACAGCCAGGTTTAAGAAGATCGCCATTCGCGGCTTCTTTTACTTCAATCTTACATAAACCATTCAAACGACTTGCAAATGCTGGCGTAAAAGCTGCGGGCATATGCTGGATTAATAAAATCGGATGCGGATAGTTTGCCGGGAATTGAGTAAGAATTTTTTGCAAAGCAACTGGACCACCAGTAGATGTGCCGATCAGCAGTATTTTATACTGCTTACCACTTGCACGAACCGACGCTGCTGTTGAGGTCCTCACAGGAGCAGTGGCAGGTGTATGCGACGCTATACTCGTTGTCCCTAAAACGCTACTTGTTGGGCGCACGCTAGGTGTTGAAGCTACGACAGGACGCGCAATAGGGCGAAACATTCTGCGGCGTCCCAATGCCTTAACTCTCTGCTGCAACAATAAAATAGCATCATCTTTATTGGTAGCAATGTCTTCAAAACGTTTAGGTAGAAAATCTAACGCACCAGCATCTAAAGCGTCTAACGTCGCTTTAGCGCCATCATGGGTTAAAGAAGAAAACATCAAGATCGGAGTCGGACATTTAGCCATGATTTCACGGACGGCAGTAATACCATCCATCACGGGCATCTCAATATCCATAGTGATAACTTGAGGATTAAGCTCAGCAGCCATCTTCACCGCTTCGGCCCCATTTGAGGCCGTCGCGATAACTTCCAGTTCAGGATCTTGATTGACTATTTCACTAACACGTCGTCTGAAAAAACTTGAGTCATCAACGACTAATACTTTAATGGCCATTCCATTCCTTAGCTTGGAAACTAATTCTTACTTTTCGCATAATGCTTTAACAATCCAGGGACATCTAAGATCAGTGCGATACCGCCATCCGATGTAATCGTCGCGCCAGCCATCCCAGGAGTGCCATGTAACATAGCGCCAAGGGGTTTAATCACCACCTCTTCTTGGCCTATTAGGGCATCGACCACAAAACCAATTTGCATCATACCTAATTGTACAATCACCACATGACCATGCTTTTTATCGCCATGTTTAAAGGTGGTTTTGTTTCTATGTAGCCAGTGCTCCAAATAGAACAAAGGCACAGCCTTGTTACGCACTATGACGGTGAGTTGTCCGTCGACGATATTGGTCTTAGTGAGATCGAGATGGAATATCTCGTTCACGCTAGACAGAGGTAATGCAAACACTTGTTTAGCGACATCAACCATTAAGGTCGGCATAATCGCCAGCGTTAACGGTACTTTAATCTCAAGTATCGTGCCCTTACCTTTCATAGAATCAATATGCACTGTGCCGTTAAGCTGAGTGATACGGGTTTTTACCACGTCCATCCCAACGCCACGACCAGAAATATCTGAAATCTCGACCTTAGTCGAAAAACCGGGCGCAAAAATCAAATTATAAGCTTCGCTGTCAGTCATTCGCGAAGCTGAATCTTCATCGAGCACACCGCGCGTTATCGCGATTTTTTTCAGTTTTTCAGGGTCCATACCTGCGCCATCGTCTTCGATTTTCAGCAGTATATGGTCACCTTCCTGACTTGCAGATAAGGTAATAGTACCCGTTCTCGGCTTGCCATTGGCTTCACGCTCGTTTGGCATTTCAATACCGTGATCCACAGAGTTACGCACTAAGTGGACGAGTGGATCGGCAAGCGCTTCAACTAAGTTTTTATCTAGGTCGGTTTCTTCACCGACCATGATCAAATCAATTTCTTTATTGAGCGTACGCGCAAGATCACGTACTACCCGAGGGAAACGACCAAACACTTTCTTGATCGGTTGCATACGGGTTTTCATCACAGCGCCCTGTAAATCGGCTGTCACGAGATCTAAATTCGCAAGGGCTTTAGACATTTCCTCATCATCACGACTGATGCCTAAGCTCACTAATCGATTACGCACTAATACTAACTCACCGACCATATTCATGATTTGGTCGAGTCGTGCAGTATCAACACGAACCGTGGTTTCACCTTGAGGCACATTTGCTGAACTTGCTTTAGCAGGTGCTTTCTCTACAACCGCGATGTCTACTTTCGGTTTTGCGGCAACAACGGGGGCTGGCGCTGCAACTTTCGCAGGCTCAGGAGTCACTGCGGCTTTAGGTGCAGCTGCCACAGCTGGCGTGACTGGCGACGCTTTTACGTCAGCTTTCGCAGGTGCTCCGCCTTTACCATGGAGTTCATCAAGTAATCTTTCAAACTCATCATCGGTAATTTCATCGGCATCGACTATAGGTTGAGGCGTAGGTGCGGCGACAACCTTTGGTTTAGCCGGCACTTCTGCCTCGACTTTAAACTTGCCAGAACCGTGAAGTTCATCAAGCAATGCTTCAAACTCGTCATCAGTGATGTCATCGCCCGATGCAGGAGACGCTTTAACTGGCGCAGCTGGCTTAGCGACAACAGGATCAGAGACCACGGCGGTAGCCGCCGCAGGACCTTTTCCTGAGCCATGAAGCGCATCTAATAAAGCTTCAAATTCAGCGTCGTTGATATCATCAATACTTGAAGATGAGCTATGACTTATCTCTATAGGGATGTCTTGTGGGACGGGAGTTTCAACAATGGTTTCAACGACAGGCTCAGGTTCGACAATTTCGAACACCTCTGCAGACGCAACTTCAGATGGCAATGGCGCACCTGAACTCAGCATTTTAAGCCTAGCCAACAAACCCGAATCGGCAGGATCTTGCTGCTCGCCCTGCTGCGTTTGAGCAAACATGGTATTAATTGCATCAACAGCCTGCAAAATAATATCCATCAGCTCTGCATTGACGCTACGTTTACCAGTCCGTAATAAATCGAAGGTATTTTCAGCCTCATGACACACATCGACCATGGGAGTTAAGCTAAGAAAGCCTGCGCCACCTTTAACGGTGTGGAACCCTCTAAAAATGGCGTTTAGCAAGTTAGTGTCATCAGGATTATTTTCAAGCGCAACGAGTTGCTCTTGCAGAAGCTCTAAAATTTCACCGGCTTCGATTAAAAAGTCCTGGAGTATCTCTTCATCTACATCAAAGGCCATCAAATTGACTCCCAGTTAGAAACCCAGACTCGATAGAAGATCATCCACTTCGTCTTGACCCGTTACTACATCTTGACGAAGCTCGGCATTCATTATCGGCCCTTCCGCTTCAATATTATTTTTCTGAGCAATCTGACTTTCAATCATAGGCTGCTCACCAAATACCGTCAGCATAGAAACCAGATTACTTTCTACTTCCATAACCAGATCAATAACACGACGTATCATTTGTCCTGTTAAGTCTTGAAAATCTTGCGCCATCAATATTTGATTTAACAATTCACGCAGTCGAGTCGAGTCATTTGAACTACGGGACATAAGATCTTGGACATCGTGGCAAAGAACCTTAAACTCGCTGAGTTCTATTTCCCGGCGCATTAATTTGTCCCAAGATGGCATGACTTTTTGAATATTTACCGTTACGGCATTGGCCAAAGGTAAACATTCTTCTACCGCATCCATGGTTTTATTTGCCGCTTGTTCAGTCATGTCAATAACGTAATTTAAACGTTGTTTGGCATCGGGAATTTCTGTATTGGCTAATTCAGCTAGACGATTATCAACTTGAAAATCCATTAAAGCGCTATGAAGTTGCCGAGTTAATTTCCCTACCTCTTCAAATAATTCTCGTTGCAGTGGAGCAGCAAGCTCCCGAAATAAATCATCTGCCTGACGTTGCTCACCGACACTTAATAATTCAACCAAGTGCTGAGCTTGTTCGAGCGTGATGAGCCCTGATGTTTGTGACTTCATAGCTCATCCTTGCTCAAGCGAGTCGTTCGAATATTTTATCTAGCTTCTCTTTAAGCGTTGCAGCGGTAAAAGGCTTAACCACATATCCATTCACTCCCGCTTGAGCGGCAGCGATAATCTGTTCACGTTTTGCTTCAGCTGTCACCATTAATACGGGTAAATGCTTTAGCGAATCATCTGCGCGAATTGCTTTTAACAGATCGATGCCTTGCATACCGGGCATATTCCAATCTGTAACAACAAAATCAAAATCCCCCTTTTGCAACATCGGCAGGGCTGTTGAGCCATCGTCTGCTTCTTGGGTATTGTTAAACCCCAAGTCTCGCAACAAGTTCTTGATGATACGCCTCATTGTCGAAAAATCGTCAACAATGAGAATCTTCATATTCTTGTCCAAGGTTTCCTCCGGTGAGCTGACATTCTGTGCTCGATTAATAATTATACTTATGTCCAGTGCTTGAGTTTAGCTTTCAATCGCAACATTGCCTGACTTAATATCTGGCTAACACGCGATTCACTGACCTCAAGAATGGCGCCAATCTCTTTTAAATTCAATGCTTCATCGTAGTACAGGGATAACACTAATGCATCTCTTTCAGGCAATAATTTAATTGCCTCAACCAGCGCAGAATGAAATTGGTTCTCAGCTAATGCTTCAAATGAGTCATCATCGGACCGATCACTCACTGTAAGTATATCCTGAGATACGCCTAAGTCTTCTATCCCTATGATTTTTCCGACAGAAACATCGTTAAGAATATGATGGTACTCATCGAGCGTCATATCAAGTTTTTCTGCAATTTCTGTGTCGCGTGCATCACGGCCCAGTTCTTGCTCTAACTCATCAATAGCATGTGCAACCTTGCGGTTATTACGATGAACGGAACGAGGCACCCAATCACCACGGCGAATTTCATCTAACATCGCCCCTCGTATACGTATGCCGGCGAAGGTTTCAAATTTCGCACCCTTGCCACCATCAAACTTGGATGATGCTTCTAATAAACCCATCATCCCAGCTTGGAGTAAATCATCTAGCTGCACTGAGGCAGGTAGTCTGGCGAGTAAATGATGCGCAATTCTTTTAACCAACGGAGCATACTGTTCAACGATCGACGATTTATTGTCTAAACAAGTATACGCAGCGGCTTTATTCACTCGTTTTTTCCTCTTGAAAATCTGGTCGTTGCACTAAACGCTCAACGAAAAACTCCAAATGCCCACCAGGTTGCTGCGGTACAGGCCAGCTCAGAATTTTATTTGCCAATCCTTGATACGCAATCGCCGCTGGTGATTTAGGATAAGCTTCAACTACCAGTTTTTGCTTACGAACTGATTTACGTAAGTTTTCGTCAAATGGAATAGTTGCAACTAATTCAAGGGCGACATCTAAAAATCTGTCGGTCACTTTACTGAGTTTAGCAAATAATTCCATACCTTCGCGTAAACTACGCACCATATTGGCAACTATTTTAAAACGGAACACGCCATGCTCACGGCTGAGGATTTTTATCAGGGCGTAGGCATCAGTTATCGATGTGGGTTCATCACAAACAACGACCAGCACATCCTGCGATGCACGTGAGAAACTGAGCACCATATCTGAAATCCCAGCAGCAGTATCTACGACTAGAATATCAAACTGAGTCCGCATCTCACTGAAAGCGCGAATTAACCCTGCATGCTGCGCTGGGCTTAATTCCACCATCCCTTGCGTCCCTGAAGTGGCTGGCACTATGCCAATTCCCTTAGGGCCGCGAACGATAATATCGTCAAGCTCTGCATCACCAGAGAGAACATGGGAGAGGTTACGCTCGGCACGAATACCCAGCATGACATCGACGTTTGCTAAGCCAAGGTCAGCATCAAGTACCAAGACACGCTTGCCTTTTTCGGCTAATGCCACAGCTGTATTAATGGAAACGCTGGTTTTGCCAACGCCACCTTTACCACCTGTGACCGCGATTACTTTCACTTTTTCGTTATAGGGTTGATTCATCATACGTAAACCACTTGCTTGATCCAGGGTCATAAATCTACTCAAATGCACAGGCCATATTATCTGACCACGCTGTGTCTTGTAATGATTGTTGTTCTGTACTATCTAACGCTGCGAGTGCCTGTTGGGCTAAATCTAAGGTATCCGCAACTTTCATATCTTCAGGAACTCTTTGCCCATCAGTAACATAACTTAACGGTAATCCGTTTTGGATCAACACACTTAATGCCCCTGCTAACGACACAGATTCATCGAGTTTTGTAAGAACGACACCAGATAGGGGAATGCGTTTAAAATGATTGACTGCATCTTGCAATACACGGCGCTGTCCTGTCGCAGACAGTACCAGATAACTGCGGATAGGTATCCTGCTATTTGCAGTTAAATTATCAAGTTGCTGGTAAAGACGCATATCTCGCTGTCCCATGCCAGCCGTATCTATCAATACTAGCTTGCGATTTCTAAACTGATAAAGAATTTGCTCTAATTCATTCAGATCATGAGCTTGCTTTACAGGGCAGCCCATTATTTTGCCATAGGTTGCTAATTGCTCATAGGCTCCGATGCGATAATGGTCTGTCGTTATCAAAGCAACATGCTCTGCACCATGATGAGCTGCAAAACGGGCCGCAAGTTTAGCTAATGACGTGGTTTTGCCGACACCGGTTGGGCCAACTAAGGCCACCACACCGCCCTGCTTAACAATGTCATCACCTTGATTATCAAGCAAGTTAGCGAGACTTTGAGGTAAAGCTCTGACTAATTCTGCAGGCGTATAATGTTGGCTCAGCGCCGCTAATTTATTGGCAACCGCTGGGGAAAATTCTGCCTCAAGTAACTTGGCTTCGAGCATAGCTCCGACAGGGTCGATACGTTTTTTATGTTCTGTCATCAAAGAGGACACTTGATGTGTTAACAAATTACGCAATGAAGCTAGCTCATCACGCATTGCCTCAATATCGGCATTTTGTTTCTGTGATGTTTGTGGCTTCTTATCAAAAGCGGCAGGCGCTTCGCGACGCTCTACTTTGGCAGTAGCCGGCGCTTGTAAGCCCTTAGCCCATGCAGGTAAATCTGCATCAACTTGCTGATGCGACATCTGTTGATTCAAACGACTTTGCTGCTTCTCTAACAAGGCTTGTAATGAGTCAGCAGGTGCCGCAGGCTTTGCACGGGTTTCTACTCGTATAGGCTGCTTAGCGCCTAGGGATACGAGGTCGTCACTCACGTCCATAAAGGTTGGCGCTGGCGCAGTAGCTGCGGTTTTTGCTTTAGGCTCATCATAGTCAACGGCAGCGACAATTTCGATGCCACCATTCACTTTCTTATTTGACATAATGACGGCATCTGAGCCGAGTGTTTCTTTCACTTGGGCCAGTGCGGCGCGCATGTCTTTGGCAAAAAATCGTTTAATCTTCACTTATGCGTCCTCTACTGGCCGACTGCAGATACGATACGTATTTGCTTCTCATCAGGTATTTCTTGATACGAAATGACTCTGAGATTAGGAATAGTATGTTTAACAAAGCGTGACAGCGTCGCGCGTAACATACCTGACGTCAACAATATGGCGGGTTGTCCGACCATTTCTTGCTTCTGAGCCGCATCGGCAAGGGACTGCTGCATGCGTTCTGCAAGACCGGGTTCAATATTTGGACCATCACCACCGGTTGCCTGCATTGATTGATGCAACATCTGTTCCAACTCTGGCGCCAATGTAATGACGGGGATTTCTAACTCTGGACCAGAGATCTCTTGGACTATCATACGTTTCAATGCAATACGCACCGCGGCGGTCAAAACTTCAGTGTCATTACTCTTAGTGCCGTATTCTAACAAAGTTTGCACTATTGTACGCAAGTCTCTGACTGAAACCCCTTCATTTAACAGGTTCTGCATCACTTTTACGACATGTCCGAGTGGCATGACATCAGGAATAAAGCCATCCACCAGTTTAGGCGAGTGTTTCGCAAGCATATCCATCAGTTGTTGCACTTCTTCGTAACCTAACAACTTAGCAGCATTATTGGTCAGCAATTGGCTAATATGGGTTGCCACAACCGTGGCGGCATCAACAACCGTATACCCTAATGTTTGCGCGTGTTCACGTAATTCAGGAGCAATCCATACCGCCTCCAGACCAAAAGCTGGGTCACGCGTTTCAATACCATCGAGCTTGCCATAGACTTGGCCAGGATTGATCGCCAATTCGCAGTCGTGACGAATATCCGCCTCACCAACAACTACGCCCATTAATGAAATGCGATAGGCATTGGGCGACAAATCTAAATTATCGCGAATATGCACTGCTGGCACTAAGAAGCCCAGTTCTTGGGATAACTTTTTACGTACGCCTTTGATACGGCTTAATAACTCGCCACCTTGACCTTTATCGACCAGCGGAATTAAACGATATCCCACCTCAAGCCCAATAGTATCAACATGATGCACATCATCCCAGCCCAACTCTTTAGGCTCCTTATCTTGCCTCTCTACAGGGCCAGACTTAACTTGCTCTAGGGCTTTAATGCGTTTTGATTCATTACGCTTATAGACAAAATAGGCGGCACCTGCAGTCATAAAAGCAAAACTTAAGAACGCCATATGCGGCATGCCAGGAACGATTCCCATGACAAATAGGACTCCAGCAGCGATACCCAATGACTTATGACTGTCAAACATCTGACTCATCATCATTTGGCCCATATCACCGGATTCATTTTGACGGGTCACCATCAATGCTGCTGCGATTGACAATAATAACCCAGGGATCTGCGCCACCAGACCATCACCGATAGTCAGCAAGGTATAAATTTCAACCGCTTCAGAAAAACTTAAGCCATGCTGAACAATACCTATGATGAAACCACCTAAGATGTTGATCACTAGAATCATGATACCCGCAACGGCATCACCTTTTACAAATTTTGAAGCACCGTCCATCGCACCATAGAAATCCGCTTCACGGGTCACTTCTGCTCGACGTAATCTTGCTTGTTCTTGATTCAAAGTACCGGCATTTAGGTCGGCATCAATTGCCATTTGCTTACCAGGCATAGCATCTAAGGTAAAGCGGGCACTCACTTCAGCAATACGACCAGCACCTTTAGTCACTACCGCAAAGTTGATAATAATCAAAATGATAAAGACAACCAAGCCAACGGCATAGTTACCGCCAATCACCACGGAACCGAAGGCTTCAATCACCTTACCTGCTGCATCGCCACCATTATGGCCCTCGAGTAATACCACACGAGTTGAAGCAACGTTGAGTGCAAGTCGTAGTAATGTCGCCACCAGCAATACAGTTGGAAAAGCGGCGAAATCTAATGGTCTATCGGTATAAATAGCGACTAACAATACGATGAGCGCTAAGGCAATGTTGAATGAGAAAAGTATGTCTAATAGAAATGGAGGGATAGGTAAAACAATCATGGCCAATGCAGCAAGCACAACCATAGGCGTACCAATGCCTTTGAATGAGCTCAGCCGCATTTGTTTTACTTGACCAAGAGTCGCTTTAACATCCATTCGCTATAACCTAAATTTTGACGTGTAATAAGCGAAAAGCAAAAAACGCGCCAACAAAATCAACCAGACTAATTAAGGAGAATTATACCTATGATTCATTGATATAAAGAAGAAATAATAGTGGAACATTCATATAAAGTGACATCATCTGGTGTATCACTCACAAGTGTCAGATGCTGCAAACTTAATATTTCAATTCATCAGGAATAGGCTGATTAAGCGGAACTGGAATAGGTTTACGACCGCGTCCTTTCTGATATTGGCGTAACTGGAATACATAGGCCAAAATCTGTGCCACAGCAGTAAACAATCCTTCGGGGATTTGTTGATCCAACTTAGTCGTATGGTATATAGCTCTTGCTAATGGCGGAGCAGAGACGATTGTCACATTATGGGCGCGGGCAATCTCACGAATTTTAAATGCGACGTCATCAACGCCTTTAGCTATGACAAAGGGTGCAGCGGAGCGCTTTACATCGTATTTAATCGCTACTGCAAAATGCTCAGGGTTAACAACGATGACATCGGCATTGGGTACTTCAGCCATCATTCTGCGCTGAGCCAACTCATGCTGCATCTGCCTTACTCGCGATTTCACTTCAGGCTTCCCTTCAGTGTCTTTATATTCATCCTTTACTTCTTGTTTGGTCATCTTAAGTTGCTTGTTGTGATTCCAAATTTGGAACGGCACGTCGATGACGACAATCAATAAAATAGAGGAACACAACAGGATAAACATCCACACAAGTAAATCTAATGCGTGGTAAATATTACCAGGAAGATGATCACTAGATAGCAACATAATATCATTGAAGTAAAAGCTCAGTAATAAATACGCAGAAAATGCCACCACAGAAAACTTGGCAATCCCCTTCGTCAGCTCAACTAACGCCTGCACACCGAACATGCGCTTCAAACCTGCGACTGGGCTCATTTTACTGGCCTTAGGCATCATGGCTTGGGTAGAGAAATTCATCCCGCCAAGGGATATATTGCCAATGAAAGCGACAACCACAATTAACAGCATAATTTTTGCCATGGGCCAGGCGATTTCGCTCGCGACAACGCCCCATACATTAAACATTTCTTCAGTATCAAAAATTTGCGCCCTGTCCATGGTGAAAACAGTCTCAAATACCCGAGTTAAACTTGTGGCTAGACTTGGACCTAACATATAAAAGCCACATGCAGCGGAAATTAATACCGCTGCTGTACCGAGTTCTTTCGAACGCGCAATTTGTCCTTTTTCCCGCGCCTGTTCGAGACGTCTCCCAGTGGGTTCCTCACTGCGTTCACCGCTTGACTCTTCAGCCATGGGCTGCTCCTAATACCGTCATATCAAACCATCGGCGTTACATTGAAGCGCTAACATATCGCAAAGCAGCACTTGAGCCGCAGTCCACACTTCATCAAAATGGGCCATAACAGGTGTTAAGGTTAACCAGAGAATAAACAATCCGCCAATCATAGTGATCGGAAAACCAATAGAGAAAATATTTAATTGCGGCGCGGCGCGGGTCATCACACCGAAGGACAAGTTCACTAATAACAAGGCAATAATCGCGGATATCGACATAGTTAATGCCGCACCAAACATATACGAGCCCCAATCTGCTAAAGCACGGTAGCTAGTGAGGGTTAATCCTTGATTAGAAATGGGTAGGGTCTCAAAACTCGCCACCAACATACGGATCATCAATAGATGTCCATCGACGGCTAAGAAGATTAATGTCGCCAATAATAGAAAAAAGTTACCAATAACGGGTGTTTGCTGACCCGAACCAGGATCAACCATAGAAGCAAACCCGAGACTGGTTTGCATACCAATAATCTGGCCGGTTAATACGAAAACTTGCATCACCATTTGAGTCACAAACCCCATGGCAACACCAATAATGATTTGCTGCGCAGTAATAAATACTGCACTGAGTGAAAATAGATCGGCATTTTGAACAGGAGGAAGGACTGGTGCTATCGCAAAGGTAATCGCCATGGCTAATAGTAAGCGCACACGAGTTGGAGTGGTTGCGGCCCCAAATACCACCATCACCATTAACATGCTAGCAACCCGAAACAGTGGCCACATATAAGCGGCAATGGTCTGCATTAACGTATCGAGCAGCAGCTCCATTGGATTAGCCTATTACTTGCGGGATGCGATTAACCATCTCGACAAAAAAGTCCATTAGGGTTTCAACTAACCAATGTCCCATGAACATCAAACCGAAAAGTGTCACTAACAATCGCGGTAGAAAACTTAAAGTTTGCTCGTTAATCGAAGTCGCGGCTTGAAACACGGCGACAATCAAACCAATACCCAGCCCAGGTAATACAATTGCAGACACCATCATGACAATAACAGCGAGAGCCTCACGAAAAATATCAATTAGCGCCTCTGGACTCATTTGCATATTCTCCCTTGGCTACCCGAAACTATTCGCTAATGTCCCTAGGACTAAGCTCCAACCATCGACGAGCACAAACAGCATGATCTTAAATGGTAGCGACACTATCATAGGGGATAACATCATCATACCCATGGCCATTAAGATACTGGCCACCACTAGATCTAACACTAAAAAGGGCACGAACAACATAAAACCAATTTGAAAAGCTGTTTTTAGCTCGCTGGTAATAAAGGCGGGTATCAGCACGCTCATCGGGGCTTCTTCGGGCGACTTAATGTTTTTGTAGCCTGAAATTTCGATAAAAGTTTTTAAGTCTGTGGTCCTAACTTGACCTAACATAAAGCTTCTTATTGGTTCTTTACCTTTTTCGAACGCTTGCTGCAGGGTTAACTGCTCCTCAATGTAAGGCTTAACCCCTTCGTCATAAATCCGGTCAAATACCGGCGCCATAATAAAAAAGGTCATGAATAAACTCATGCCAATTAATACTTGATTGGAAGGTGTTTGTTGTAAGCCAATAGCTTGACGTAATATAGACAGAACAATGATGATCCGCGTGAAAGAGGTCAACATGATGAGCATCGCAGGTAAAAAACTCAGCGATGTCATCAGCAGTAAAATCTGCATTGTGACTGAGTATTCTGTGGAGCCGTCTGGTCCTGTTGTTACAGTCACTGCAGGCAAAACACCATCAGCGGCCCATGCCGACGGCATGCATAACAGAATAACTAAGCCAACTAACGCGAGGATACGTGTTGTCATTGTTTTAATTTCGCCTGACGTAGCCGACTCGCAAAGGAATCAGACTCTATATGAATAGGTTCAACTAACTTATCAATCAAACTCACCTGCTGCGAGCTAACGCCAAGTAAATATTGCTGCTCCCCCACCTGCACTAAGACTAAACGCTCTTTCTGACCGAGCGAAGTCACGGCTATGGTTTTTAAAACACCGTTGGTCGTAGGAACTAAATTGAACCGTCTTAATAAATAAGCTAACGCAAAAATTAAGAGTAAAACCAGAATTAAGCCACCTAACATACTCGCTAGGGTTGCGACTTGAGAAGGTTCAGCCATTTTTGCGGCCGAAGATGTCACAGCTGTTACGCCTTGAGTACTATCGCCTACAAGACTCTCAGTTTTTGCTTGAGATACTGCAGCTAAACTGAGTATTACCGATATGGTCATTCTGGTTCCAACTTTCGTTGATGAGACAATTATTTAAGCTTTTTAATTCGCTCGGTTTGACTGATCACATCGGTTAAACGAATACCGAATTTATCGTTTACAACCACAACCTCACCATGCGCAATCAGCGTACCGTTAACCATCACATCTAAAGGTTCACCCGCAACTCTGTCGAGCTCAACCACAGAACCTTGGTTTAACTGCAACAAGTTACGAATACTGATATAGCTACGGCCCACTTCCATAGAGATAGTGACGGGGATATCTAAAATAGTGTCTAATTTCGCCGCTTCTGCTTTAGAGATAGGTCTCGAATCATCAACTAATTCATCGAGCTCAATCGCGTTAGCTTCTTCTAAAGCTTGTTCTGCCATTGCTGCAGCCCAATCATCCGTATCGTCTGTGCTCATCTTACTTCACCTTATAATTCTGATATATCGCGAGATTTACCCTTGCGCGTCACTAATTGTAGCTCGGATTTAACGGTTTCTGGCCGAGGGATCTTTTCATATATTTTAAGTGCTAGGTTATCTCTAGAACGGCCCATTTTACAACGATATGTCGGTAAATCCTCGATTTTCATCATAATATATTCCGGTAACTCAATCGGAATAATATCGCCCGCTTTAAAATTCATCACATCTTTGAGCGTTAATTCATGTTCCACAATGTTGGCATCGAACCCGACCTTCACATCCATGATTTCATCATGCAATGCCTGCGACCAACGCATGTCAGTATCTTGCTTATCACTTTGAACACCCGCATCGAGCAACTCGCGAATAGGCTCAATCATGGAATACGGCATAGTGATATGGAAATCACCGCCACCACCATCAACTTCAATATGGAATGAGTTAATCACGACAACTTCAGTAGGACTGACAATGTTGGCCATTGCAGGATTGACTTCTGAGTCCAAATAATCGAACTCCACATCCATCACCGGTGCCCACGCATCTTTATAATCTTCAAAAATTATTTTAAGCAATAGCTGTACGATACGTCTCTCAGTAGGCGTAAATTCCCGCCCTTCGATCTTGGCATGGAAACGGCCATCTCCCCCAAAGAAGTTATCCACTAGGATGAACACCAATCTGGCTTCCATTGTGATCAATGCTGTACCTTTGAGCGGACTAAAACGTACCATATTCAAACTAGTAGGAACGAATAGCGTATGTACATACTCTCCAAACTTGAGCATCTGTACACCGTTGATCGACACTTCAGCAGCGCGACGCATCATATTAAACATACTGATCCGCAAATGACGTGCAAAACGCTCATTCACAATTTCCAGCGTCGGCATACGCCCACGAACGATGCGATCTTGGGAAGAGAAATCGTAGGAACGCGCATCATGACCAGCGGAATCAATTTCGTCATCATCATCGACGTCATCAACCCCGTGCAAGAGTGCATCAATCTCGTCTTGGCTTAATAAATCACTCACTATATTGCCTTCGCCTCTTTAGATTACTTACCCACTATCAGTAAAGGATTATTGCATCACAAAACCAGTAAACAGCACTTTCTCGACAACTTTACGGCCAGTGACCGACTGCAGGGTATTTTGCACACTTAAGAGTGCTAACTGGCGTAATTCATCTTTACCCGCTTGCGTACTGAGTTTTTGCACATCTGCGCCACTGAAAGTCGTTAAAAGCGCATCTTCAATCAGCGGAATGTGTTTTTGTGTCAGCACATCATCATCTGTGCCACGTACCATTAACTGTACTTTAATCTCAACTAAACGAGCGCGATCAGGGCCAGGCAGGTTAAACAAAAAAGGACGTGGCATAGGCACATAGGATGCGGTAGTCAGCGCACCACTTTCAGCAGGAGTTTCTGTTTGTACGGCTCCGTCAGTTGACGTCGTGGCGTCCTCAGAACTACTACCAAGGAAAAACCATAGGGCACCGGCAATAAGCAGTGCAACTAAAACCCCCACTCCAATAAAAATAAAGAGCTTTTTTTTACTTTTGGGAGCTTCGGTGTTCTCAAGTTCTAACGATTCTTCCTTAGCCATTCACTATTCTCTTTAATTTAGGCAGAAACTCTTACGTTTTATTAATATGAAAACGTAACTATATAAGTCATCGCTATAGGTTACCTACTTAAGCGTAATAATCTATACCTGAATTTACACTAGAAGCTTGATTTAAACCTAAATGTAGCTCTTCTGCCGAGATTTCATCCACATCAGCCCCACTTGAACCGCCACCGTCGCCAAAACTTCCCTCTCGACGTTCACCTTGGCCACCTTGAGACACATGGCTATCCGCTAATTGCATCCCTTGCTCTTGCAGTAACTCGCGTAATCTTGGCATAGCTTGTTCAACTAAATCACGCGTCTGTGTCTGAGTGACATGGAACTGTACTTGGGTCTGATCGCCATGCACTTGAATTTTTACCAGCATATGTCCAAGCTCAGGGGGATCAAGCCTAATTTCAGCGTGTTGAATACCTTGACTCACCATAGTGATCAACTGTTGCTTCATCACAGGTGAAAACCGTTGGATCATCTCTTGCATTTGGTTTTGTTGTTCGACACCTTGGCGTAATGACAACTGAACTTGCATCGTTTCCTGACGATTGACTTGTAGTGGCGTCGATGACTGAGCTAAAGCAGAAAATGACTTAATGTCAGTCGTTGATACCTTGTCTTCATCTCCCATAATGAATGGCTTAACGTCTCTTTGAGCATCGAGTGTCACACTGTATTTCGCATCCTTTAGCAAAGTACCCGCATCCATTGCTACTTTTGAAACATCAACATTGATCTCGGTATCAGTCATTGCGCTATCCTTCGGATCAACTGCGTTACCTAAGATATTCTGTGTATCCAGTGTTGTAACTATAGGCTGAACTTCTACTTTGCTAACCGCAATATCGACATTAGCATTTCGGCTTACTTGCTGGGGTATCGTAATCTCAACATTGCGAACTGTTGGTTTATTACTCTCTACAGAAACAGTATCAGCATCGACCTCGTCCGTGCTAGAAGTATCAATCAGCTTGGAACTTGCCAAGTCCAATGTATCAACTATTTCATCAGCGATTAAAGATGTTGCAGCCATTTCATTCTTAGTAGTCGATGATGCTAGGGTTTCAGACTGCAAAGTTTGACTCGCAGGGCTAAACTTCAACATTGATTCATCTACGTCGTCAGAAGTTCGCAGTGCCTCAGAATTAAGATCCAACCTTGCTCCCCGCAGTTCAGCGTTTACACTCGCAACTTGATTCGCATATTTATCAGTTGAAAATGATTTATCGTCTTTAAGTTCAGTCACATCAGCGTCTTTCAACATCACGCTTTCTAAAATTTTTGATGGTGCTGTTTCTGCTGTATTTTCAAGCTCTGATAAGTCTAAACTTTCAGATGTTTTACTGTTCGGCGAAATAACTTGTGCCTTGAGAGAGGCGAAATGTGATTCAAGGCTTTTATCCATAGACGACTGTGATTTTAATGCCTCTACCGCCTCATCAAGTAAAACTTTCTTCCCCTGTATTGCTTCAACAGATAATTCGTCGGCTGCGTCTTTGTCAGCCCGTATATTTTCAATTGGCAATGTCTCTACTGATATTTTAGTCGCTAACAATCTTTCTTTGGATAATACCTCTACTGATACTTTATCCGTAGACACATTATTAGTGCTATCAGTCTCATCTGATGACGCAGTATTTAGTTGAAACTGGTCAGTTAACTTTTTGAGTTCTGAGGAAAATGAAATGTCAGTATCTAACATCTTTTGTAGGCCAGATAGTTCGCCGTTTGAAGACTTGCGCTCACCCTTCTCAGTTACCAAGTCTACTTCACTTGACGCTAAAATATCTGATTTGCCTTGTACTGAGCCTGTGATGTCGACAATAGGAAACTCAGTGTTCATCGCTTTCATTGATGCTTGTATACCCGTCAACTCAACGGTACTGAGAGCATCGCTTTCCAACAAAGTATCACCAGACTCATTATTGTCCTCTTGGGAAGAGCCAAACGGCAAACTCTCTCCCTCTGATGCCGTTTTCTTCATGTCATTTGCCATACTGATCTGGGCGAAGATAAGATTTACGTCAGCGTCATCCGTTGATATGTCTTTATCTTTTACTTTATCAGTAGAGGCGATCTGCACTTTATCGTCAGTATTCGCGACAGCCTTTTTAGGCGCGGAAATAGAAAATGAGCTAGCGGAGACAGACGCAAGTGTAGATGAAAAGTCTTCATTATTAGAATCTTGGGAAGATATCTTAGCGGAATTGGCCGCAGAGTTGCCTGTTTTACTCAACAGGATATTGGTCATTTGTTGCATAAGTGCTCCCAAACATCACCCAGCAGAAGAGAAAATGGCTAGGTAAAAACGTCAATTAAACACTGCGGTTGCAGGGTCATGGACTAAATCAAAGCAAATAAGATGCCAAAAATTCAGTTTTTTACTACAGAATATTGAAAAGAATAAAACCCAAAGGAAGAAGTCGAACAAATGTTCAGCGCCATAGAGCGGCAGCAGAAAACTGAACTCATATCGGGCTAGTGAATAGCAAAGATATCGAGCATTTAACGCGCTATTTCACTAACGCTGATGACGGCGATAAAACTGTTGAGAAGCAAATTCATCGGTCATTTTCTGCTCTCGTTTTTGTTCAACGACTTGGCGCTTCTTCTCTTTACTCGCTAACAGTAATTCCACTGCCTTACGTTTTTTCTGTTTTTCCAACCAATGCTGTTGTCGATATTCTTTTTGTTTTTCACCGTCGGCCACAACGCGATTTTGCTGAGTAATAGCGTCATCAATCTGACGAATAAAGCGATGAAACTGGTGATAGTGACTGGCACTAATGGCTTGACCTTGCTGGGATTGCATTTGCTTCATGTATTCTAAGCGATAGTTATTCAGCGCACTGAGTTGATTAAGCCGCTTTTGACACTCTAATTGCGCCGACTTTAACAGTAATGCCGCTTGTTCTTCGGCATCATTGGCGAGCTTTAACACTAACAACAAGGGATCGGCGTTAGCCATACTAGACCTCGATTAATTCGATGACGCCATTATTTGCACTGAGCGGCAAGTTGCCCAAGCATGACTTGGCTATCGGCAAAGCTAAATGCATCACGCATGGTTTGGCGTAAAAAAGCATTCATTGCTGGCTGCAGTCGTATTGCATTGTCAATTCGAGGATCGCTGCCTTGGGCATAAGCGCCAATGGAAATCAAATCCCGATTCTGCTGATACAAGGAATAGGTTTGTTTCACGCGGCGCATGGCTTCCAAATGTTCATTGGAGATCACCATAGGCGCGACTCGGCTAATAGAAGCTTCAATATCAATCGCAGGGTAATGCCCCGAATCCGCAAGCGAACGTGACAAGACTATGTGACCATCGAGGATCGCCCGCGATGCATCGGCAATGGGATCCTGTTGATCGTCTCCTTCCGTCAACACAGTATAAAATGCCGTAATTGAACCTTGCCCAGGGCCACCGTTGCCGGCGCGCTCAACTAAACGCGGCAGCTTGGCAAACACTGAAGGCGGATAGCCTTTAGTCGCAGGCGGTTCACCGACAGCCAAAGCAATTTCACGCTGCGCTTGGGCGTAGCGCGTTAAACTATCCATTAATAACAAGACGTTATAGCCTAAATCGCGGAAATATTCGGCAATACGAGTCGAGGTTTCACAGGCGCGCAGGCGCATCAGCGGCGAGGTATCTGCAGGCGCGGCAACAACAACAGAGCGCGCTCGACCTTTTTCACCAAGAATCTCTTCAATAAACTCTTTTACTTCACGACCACGCTCGCCCACCAGCCCAACCACAATAATGTCGGCAGTGGTGCCGCGGGTCATCATACCTAAGAGCACACTCTTACCCACACCTGAGCCAGCAAACAAGCCCATACGTTGGCCTTTGCCCACTGTCAGCATGGCATTAATGGCGCGCACACCGACGTCCAGCGGCTCGGTAATAGCACGGCGAGATAAGGGATTAATGGCAGCGCTATGTCTTGGCGCTTGTTGATCTGTCTGCAACGCACCTAAACCATCTAAAGGCACACCGTTGCCATCGAGCACGCGTCCTAACAGGGACAAGCCGACATTGAGTCCAGTTTGTTCTCCTAAAGGCACCACCCGGGCACCGGGTAATACTCCACGTAATTCTTCGATAGGCATTAAATACAGGAGTTCGCCATCAAAGCCGACGACTTCGGCAATTAACTCGCCCGCCATGGTTTCGATGGAACATAAGCTGCCCACAGGCGCACGGCAACCGCTCGCCTCTAAGGTTAAGCCAACAACACGCACGAGTTGACCACTGGCCACTGCGCGAAATGGCGGCACTTTGTCCTGATGGTGATTCAGCCTATTCAGCAGTTGGTGTTGGCGATTTTGCATCTGTTCCGGCATCCGATTGGGTATCTAAGTGCTCACCTGTATTCGAGGCAGATTGCATATCCTCAGCGTCTTGGTTAAACGTATCGACAGCTTGGTCATCAGCCGTTTGAGCATCAGGCTCAGACTCAAGCGCCACAGCAACTTGTTTGGCAGTATCTGCAGCTTCAATCGTCTCTTGCAGTTGATGCTGTTTATCACTCAAATGCGCATGTTGATTTCGTAATGACTCAAACACAGTATCGATACGCGATGAAAGCGTTAAATCGACTAATGAGCGATGACTGCTCAGAATACAATCGCCTGCACTTAACGTCGGATCGACTTCAAGTTCCCATTTACTGCGGGTCAGTTGGGCGGTGGAATAAAGTTGTTCGACAAGGATCAAATCGTCAGGATGCAGCCGAATAGTAACCGCTTGCTCTTTAATCGGTAGCGACTCTATGCCTAAGCGTAATGCCGAAAGCACTTGTTCTGGATGGGTTTTTAATTCGTGACCTATGACTGATTTAGCTAATGTCATACTCAAGTTCAGTAGGGAGAGCTCGATATCACCATCGAGTAATTGCAATGGCTTTTCAAATTGAGTTAATAAGGCTTCAAACCGCGAAAGTAAAACTTTGGCTTGAGCTAAACCGGTTTCTAATCCTTGCTCATGCCCTTGGGCGAGCCCTTCAGTATGGCCTTGCTCTAAGCCTTCTAAGCGACCTTTCTCTAGCCCTTGCTCGTAACCTTGTTGTTTACCTTCGGCAAAACCTTCTTCTTCAGCTTGGGCGCGAATGTCCTCAATCTCGGCCATCGTCGGCGGAGAAACACTCTCAACCGTCATCGGCTTAGCGGCTTGATGATTCGAATGGCCGAACAAATTCGAGATAGAATCGTCATCGGCTTCAGTCACATCTGGAAGTGCCCAGTGACTAAACTCAATATCACCGTCGCTCAAGACCTTATTTGACGGTTTATTGTCGCTCGGATTAGAGGAACTCATCGCCACCACCGCCGCCTAACATAATTTCGCCGCTGTCACTTAAGCGACGGGCAATAGACAGGATTTCTTTTTGGGCGACTTCCACTTCACTGATACGGATTGGGCCCATGGCCTCAAGATCGTCACGCAGCAATTCAGCGGCACGTTTTGACATGTTGCCCAAGATTTTTTCTTTCAGCTGATCATCTGTGCCTTTGAGCGCCTTCATCAGTACATCTTGCTGCACTTCACGCAACAAGGCTTGAATACCACGGTCATCAACATCGATTAAGTTTTCAAATACGAACATCAAGTCTTGGATTTGCTGCGCCATTTCTTCGTCAGACTCGCGCATAGTTTCCATCAACTGACTTTCGATACCCGTATCTAAATAGTTCATTATGTTGGCAGCCGCTTTTAGGCCGCCCATTTTCGCGGCCTGTGCACCACCTTGACCAGCAAACTGTTTCTCCATAATGTCATTCAGCTCTTGCAATGCAGCGGGCTGTACTTCTTCAAGATTCGCAATCCGCATCATCAAGTCTAAGCGAGTATTTTCAGGGAATTGACCAAAGATTTCCGCTGCCTGATCAGGTTCTAAATAGGACAATACAATCGTTTGGATTTGAGGATGTTCATTCTGAATAATGGTCGCCACTTGGCGTGCATCCATCCATTTCAACGAATCCAACCCCTTAGCACCACTGCCCATGATAATCTGTTCAATCAGATTACCCGCTTTATCTTCACCCAGTGCGGCGGTTAAGGCTTTACGAACGAACTCTTCGCTGTTGAAACCAATAGAAGAATACTTTTGAATGTCATCGAGAAACAGCTTATGTACCCCGATGACTTTTTCTTGACCAAACTCATCCATTGCCGCCATCGCCATACCCACTTTTTGCACTTGCTTCGGCTCTAAGTGTTTTAAAATGGATGCAGCATCGGCCTCACTCAAACTGAGGAGTAAGATCGCGGTCTTTTCGACACCGCTAATATCCTTAATGTTAAAGGCAGGTGCGGCCGCTGGAGCCACTTCTTTCGTTTTATTCTCAGCCATTGTCTTGTAACCAGTTTTTCACGACTTGAGTAGAGAGCTCAGGCTCATTCGCCACGAGCGCACGGATAGCTTTAATCATATCATCATCTTTGTGCAAATTAGGGATATGAATTGAACCATCATCGGCATAACTGTATTCCGCCTCTTGGGTATTGAGCATCCCTAGCGTATCTGCCGCGTACTGGTCCTCAATTTCGGCCAATTCGTTACCTAATCTGCCATCCTCAGGCATATTCACACTGTCAGGATAGATTAAGCGTTTCAGCATAGGACGTACCACAGCTAAAATCAGCACCAAAATCACTAACGCGCCAATACCGAGCTTAATTGCGCGCCAGAACCAAGGTTGCTCCCACAGTTCTAGTGCAGGCAAGTCTTCAACCAATTGATCCATAAAGGGAACCGTGACCACTTCTAACACATCACCCCGTTGCGAGCTAAAACCGACTGCCCCTTCGAGTAAACGACGAATGTTGGTCAGTTCTTGTTCAGTACGGGCAACGCGCGCCACTTGGCCATTTTCTCCAGCGGCACCGGGTTTAAAGTCCACCGCAACCGACACACTAATGCGGCGAACGGCGCCAACTTGCTGACGGGTATGGCTAATGGTGGTATCTAACTCAAAATTACGCGTCGCTTCACGGTGCGAATTACCTGCGGTGACAGACTCAGTCGCTTTAGTCGCATCTTCTGGAATATTTGACTCCATTGGTGGCTGATTCGATAGCGCACCAGGGATCCCACCCGAAGAGCCGCCAGTGGTATTATTTTCAACGGTCATTTCGCTGCGCAGAGCTGGTAAATCAGGGTTGTAACGCTTAGAGGTTTGTTCGACCGCAGTAAAGTCCATGCTAACATCGACTTGAGAGGTGAAATTATCAGGACCTAAGATAGGTACCAAAATCGATTCAATCTTAGTGCGATACTCGGCTTCTTTTTGCTGTACTAATTCAAGCTCGCGACGGGCAGTCGCAGACGCGCCATCTTGGCTGCCTGAGTTTAATAAGCGGCCATTCGAGTCAGTTACCGTCACCCGTGATGGCTCTAAACCTTGTACAGCAGAGGCAACGATATCGACAATTGCATCGACTTCACCTTGGCCTAAACCGCCACGACGGGTATTGATAACCACAGTTGCACTTGGTTTTGAAGCATTGCGGGCAAAGACGTTTTCTTTAGGTAACGCGAGGATCACTTTGGCGCGGCTAACACTTTGTAGTTGCTCAATTGCACGGGCTAGGTTTTCTTCTTGGCTGTGCTTAAGACGGGCTTGCTCCATACGTTGGCTGACACCAAAGCCGCTGTCTTGATTCAAGAAATCTTGACTGGCCGCAGGGCTGTCAACGCCTGCGCGGCTCAACATCATTTTGACTTCTTGATACTTATCTTCGGGAACTTTAATCACGTCCACATCGATTTGATACTTAACTTTATTTTTATCAAGCACATCTAATACTTGAACCATTTCCTGAGTTTCCATTTTTCCCAATGGACGATACTCAGGCTCCTGTGCCCACAGCATGACAAATACGGCTAAGGCCAAACAAATCGCCAAGGCTAAAATCATAGTTACTTGACGCATCATATCGACACCGCCAAGGTTTCCCATCATTCCTGACTTATGTTCTTGCTGGACACCTTGGTCAGCTAAGTCGGAATTGGATCCGACAATCATTTCTGTGCTCACGATTCGTACCTGCTAATTGGGTTATTCACTGGCCTAGACAGGCATGCTCATTATTTCTTTATAGGCTTCGACAAGCTTATTACGTACTTGTACCGTTGCCTCGAAGGCGACGCTGGCTTTCTCACGGGCAATAACAGTATCCGACAAAGTGACGGTAGTATCTCCCATTTCTAAGCGCGTCGCGAGGTTTGATGATGTCGACTGTAAGCCGCTGACATTGCCGACGGCTTGCGAGAGTAACTGACCGAAGTCCGCACCACTGGTGTTATTAACTTGCTGCATGATATTTGGCTGAACGCCAAAAGACGGCGTAATTTCGCCTTGGAGTTTCTGCATTTCTTGCAGGAATGAATTTGCGCCTATTTGCATGCTGAGCTCCCAGTCGTCGAGTTCTTGACGATCAAAATACCTATAACGGGACAATGCAAAATAACGGCCAAGTTTTCAAATGGTCGTGATTGATAATAAATTGACGGGATAAGAAGACGTTAAAACTAAGGATTCTGGATAAAATAGGTCACTTTTATGCTGGTATATTTCAAAAAATGCAGCCTCACAATCAATATGGAGGCTGCAATATCATAGCTTGAATTTAAAGACTAATTTGGTAATTGAATGCCCATATCACGCATCCTTGCCATCTTGTATCTTAGGGTTCGGGCGCTTATCCCCAGTTTTTCAGCGACCAGTTTGCGGCTTCCTTGGCATTGATTAAGAGTTTCTAGAATAATCACATGCTCCTGCGCTTTAAGTTCTTCGCCTAAACCGTCTGGCTCGGCAGCAAATTGATCTAGGTCTTCACCGCCTAAAACCACATCCTGCGTATCGATAATAATGTCATTGGCGGTGATCACTTGACCGGCTCTTAATATCAAAGCCCGCTGGATCACATTATCGAGTTCACGTACGTTCCCCGGCCAGCGATGACTCAATAAACGTCGACGTGCATTTTCATCCAACTCAGGCACATCGGCGACATTCAATGCCTTGGCATGCTTAACCAATAAATGGCGTGCAAGGGGTAAAATATCCGCTGGACGTTGACTTAATGCGGGCCAAGCTAATGGGAACACGTTGATTCGATAGTAGAGATCTTCCCTAAAGCCACCTGCCGCCACCACGGTTTTTAGGTCTCGATTGGATGTGGCAAGCACGCGCACATCGAGCTTAATAGTTTTACGGCCGCCTAAACGCTCAACTTCACGCTCTTGCAATACTCGCAATAACTTAGCTTGTAAGCCTAAATCCATCTCAGATATTTCATCTAGCAGCAAAGTGCCACCTTGAGCCTGCTCAAATTTCCCAGGACACGCTTGATAGGCGCCAGTAAATGCGCCCTTTTCATAACCAAAAAGGGTAGCTTCAAGCATATTCTCGGGAATTGCAGCACAGTTAATGGCCACAAAAGCTTGATCGGCACGGCTACTGTGTTGATGAATATAACGGGCCAAGACTTCTTTACCCGAGCCGCTTGGGCCTAAGATCATGACCGAAGCATCGGATGCAGCAACCCGCTGAGCCAGTGCCAATAAAGCTAAACTCTTCTCATCGGCAACTACTGGCTGATCCACATTTTGTTTTAACGGCAAATAGCGGGAAACTTGATTGAGCAAGACTTCTGGCGCAAAAGGTTTCGCTAAGTAATCGACAGCGCCCAATTTAATGGCATCCACCGCACTATCAATCGTGGCATAAGCTGTCATCAACAATACTGGCAACTTAGGATGATGTTGCTGTAGGAAGTTTAATAATCCTAACCCACCAATGCCTTGCATCTGCACATCACTAATGACTAAATCAAATTGATGTTGTTTCAAGGCTAAAATAGCGTCTTCACCCGAGGCAACATCAATGCACTCATACTGAGCCAACATTAAGGTATCCAACAAGGCTTCACGCAATGAGGCATCATCTTCAACGAGCAATAACTTTGCTTCAGACATGGGTAATCTCCAAAGGTAATATCACCGCAGATTTAGCCCTTGGGAAGACTAAAGACACAGTGCAACCTTTATTCGGTAAGCAACTTAATTGCAGTTGTCCTCCATGATTACGCACCACAGATTGCACAACCGCTAACCCGAGCCCAGTTCCCTGCGACTTAGTCGTAAAGAAAGGTTCAAGTACCTTCTGCTGCATATTGGCATCTAAACCTTTGCCATTGTCGATGACATCCAGTAGTAACTGATCGCCCTCTTCTTTCGCCTGAATACGAATCTCAGTGGCGCCGGCTTCGATACTGTTCATCACTAAATTGTTGATTGCCGAGCTTAATGCATTGGAATTGGCTAACATTAAACTGCTTGATGCATCATCAAATGACAAGTCACAACCTTGCTTCGCCGCTATTGGCTCACAATTTGCCAAAACATTGTCGATAACCTCAGCAAGCGTAATCAACTCTCCCAGTTCATCCTGACGGCCTTTCGCCATCAATAGCATGTCGTTAACCTGCCGCTCCAGTTCATTGAGTCTATCAACAAGTTTTTGCTGGAATTTCGCTTTAGCGGCATCGGATAACTTAGGACTCGCAAGATTAGAGGCATATAGCAATGCGGCAGATAAAGGCGTGCGCACCTGATGCGCCAAAGTTGCTACCATCTTGCCCAGTGCAGATAAACGTTGTAGATGGGAGATATTTTTCTGTAATAACCGAGTTTCAGTCAGATCAGTTAACACAATTAATTGACCAGGCTCTGGCGTGAGTGGCGTAATGGCTAATTTAACTCGGCGGCCATTACGCAGTGACACTTCGTGGCCATCATCATCCTGTGGCGCAAAGGCACTGTGGATCACATCAATCCAGCGAACGCCACACAAGGAGCGCTCAAGTAATTCAACTGCAACCGGATTGGCATCCGTGACTATACCGTCGCCATTGATAATCACCACGCCGGATGGCATAGCCTGTAAAATATGCTCCATTCGATTGGACATATTAGCGGCCTCACGCAGTTGGTTCCATTGTTTGCTAGTGTGCTTGAATGACTCAATTTGCGCTAGTGGGTTGGCTGACATAGTCACTCCGTCAAAAAATTGCTTATGACGGAGTGACTGCAGTATCTATGCCAAATTAGAAATTGAACTTTAGAGGTTAAAACGACTTATATAACAATAAAATAGAAAACTAATCTTTAGTCATTCCGTACTTACGCATTTTTTCTACTAGCGTTGTACGGCGTATTCCTAGCATCTCAGCCGCGCGAGCAACAACGTTATCTTGCAGCTCTAGTGCCTGACGTATCATGTCGATTTCCAGTTCTGCTAATAAATCCTTAAGGTTCACGCCTTCAGGTGGTAGCTCACTTGGGAAACGCGTCTCAGGGATTTCAACCGGCTCTTCATCACTAAAGATAGAAGCCAAAGCATCACGTTCCTGTTGCTCTTCGCTCATCTCAACACAATATTCGGGCACATCGATATGGCGATACTTAACGGGTAAGTCGTTAACATCAACCAATCCACCCGGATATAAAATGGTGAGGCGTTCGACTAAATTAGACAGCTCACGCACGTTACCCGACCAAGCATGCTCTTTTAAAGACTCAATCGCACGCTGCGTAAAGCGCACCTTGCCACGGCCTTCGTTGTAGACTCGACTCACCAACTCTTGTAATAGCAAAGGCACATCGTCCTTGCGATCACACAACGCGGGCATTTCGATCGGGAATACGTTTAGGCGGTAATAGAGATCCTCGCGGAACTCATTCACGCTGATCATGGTTTCTAAATCTCTATGTGTCGCTGCTACAACGCGCACATCGGCATTGATGGTCTTAGTGCCACCAACACGCTCAAATACCCGTTCTTGCAGTACACGAAGCAATTTAACTTGCATCTGCAATGGCATGTCACCAATTTCATCGAGAAATAGTGTGCCACCTTCCGCCAATTCGAAACGGCCCTTACGAGAACAAATTGCCCCAGTAAATGATCCCTTCTCATGACCAAAAAGTTCACTCTCTAACAACTCTGGCGGTATAGCACCACAGTTAACTGGAATAAAAGGGCCATCACGGCGTTCAGACAAATAATGGATATTACGGGCGACCACTTCTTTACCTGTACCGGATTGGCCCAGTACTAGTACAGTCGCCTCAGATGTCGCCACTTGATTAATCAAGTGCCTTACATTGGCAATACCATCACTGCGCCCCACCAAGCTTCGGAATAACTTCGTTTGATTTGCACTTGTGGGGACTTGAGGGCGTTTAACTTGGCCAAATACTTGGCAGAAGTGTAATAATTCGGTGAGTTGAGGATAGGTTAAAGGTTCCTCAATATTTCCAAGAATGTTAGACACTTGCAGATCGTCAACGTTGCCAAGCAACAGCATAGGTTGCCATGGATGTTGACCCGCGATGTTTTTAAGCGCATCAGCATCCATAACATCAGTTAGGATAACTAAAGCTCGAAAACGAGTATCTTGGAGGCTAGCACTTAATTTTTCGGCGTCAATTTGTGCAATTTGCTCACCTAAAAAATCAAAAATGCAACACAGGCGATTTAATCGCTCTGATGGGGGGCCGATAAGTAAAATTCGTTGATCTGTTTGCATCATTCAGTAGGCCGTAAAGCTCTAATATGTATTAATTCGCATTAATTATTTATGATTAGTTGCTGTAAAAGCTTAACAAATTCAATGTAACAATCTGTGCCACCATCACTACTGTGATGAATATTGTATTATCAGCAGACGAGAAGCAAGCCTCAGATGAGGTTTATGCCAAACTGAATTGATTTTAGTTCATTTATGCCATGATTCTAGTTAAAAACGTCAAACATTTGACTTTGAGCCAAAAAAAAGACGCAACCAGTGCGTCTTTTTTTAATCACCAAATAAGATATTAACCCGCTTCAGAATGCGCAGAAATATTATGTTTATCTGCAGGAATCGCATCCCAGCCTTCTTTGATAGTACGTAAAACCTCACATACATCATCAATCGCTTTCACATCATTATTGATGTTAGCTTCAGAAATTTTACGCAACATGAAATCATAAAGATCGCTCAGATTTCTTGCTATCTGTCCACCAGCATCCATATCTAAGCTATTGTTTAACCCAGTAATAATCCCAATGGCTTTGCCAATATACATACCTTTATTAGACAGATCATTTTGTTCAATCGCAAGACGACTCTGCGCCAGACGTTGTAGTGCTCCCGCGAACATAAGCTGAATAATACGATGTGGTGAAGCAACGGTAATTTCACTTTCTAATGAAACCTTACGGTATGATTGCAGTGAACCTCTCATAAACACCTACCTATTTGAATCTATAGTCTTATAAACACTAATCTGGCGTTTATTTTTACTACCTGCATGTAATAATGCTTGCCTATCAGCCAATACAACACTTGCTTTACTCGTGTACTCTTGAGTAAGGTCAAGTTGACGTTGAAGATACTCAACATCTGTCATATTCGCATCAGCCACTAATACATCGAGTAAAAGTTGACGCTCTCCAACCAGTACCTGCAAGTTCGACACCAACTCATCAGTTTGAGGTTCTTCAGCAGGGATCTGAGTCAATTTATTTAAGATTTCACTCAAGATAGCATTAAGCTTATTAAGTTGTTGCACTGACAACTCCCTTACTCATTAAAGTTTATTATCCTTTCTTAACCGCACCAGGAAGTGAATTAATACGATCAATGAGGCCACTACTCTGTTGATTAAGTTTGCCAATTACAAGATCCATCGCATTAAATTGCTTAGTTAAACGCGCTGTTAACTGATCCATTTTAAGCTTAAACGCTTCTCTTTGATCTGTGATTTGGCTTTGCTGATTGGTATATCCTGTTTGACGAGAGTCAATTAGTCCACGTGACTTAACATAGCTGTCAGCAAGATCATAAAAACGATTGGCAAGCCCTTTATCGGGCGTTGAAAATAACGCCTCAACACTAGACATATCCTCTGAAAGCACTTTATCAAGTTTAGTATCATCAATAGATAACTTACCATATCTATCTGTTTTAATGCCTATGTCATATAAGGCAATCGAATTACCACCATCAGTGTCAATTCGCTCACTCGAAATACTGCGTAATTGTGATTCTATCGAGCGAATCATAGAGTCGCCCTGTAATGCAGCAGCTGTTTTTTTCTCTTTATCATAGGATGACATTTTATCAACTGCAGTTGCTAAACTATTGTAAGCATCGACAAAAGCTTTCACATTTGTCTTTACCGCATCGTCATCTTGTTCAATTTTTAACGTAGTCGTTTTAGAAACATCAGCATCAGTTAAATTTAACGTCACACCTGTAATGGCATTCTTTACCTCATTAGATTGTGAGGTAACTTGCTGATTATCTATATAAACAATTGCATTTTTAGCATCTTGAAGCGTGGAAATATTTCCCGCACCAAACATATCATTTAGTCCAGTTCCAGACGTGTCATTAGCTGTAATACTGATTTGATTGTCTTCACCCGACTTATTAGAGCTAAAAATCAATCGACTGCCAGCATCACTGGTAATAACAGTTGCTGTTACACCTACATTATCTGATGACTCATTAACTTTTTTAGCAATAGCCGCAAGTGAGTCGGTAGCAGAAACATCAACAGAAAAGCTCTTACCATTAATGCCAAAATCTAAACTTCCTTCACCAACTGGCAGTGCAGGATCTGCAACATTGGTTCCTGCAACTTTATGGTTTACCGCAAGTTGCTCAACTTTAATACCATAGCTACCAGCCTGAGCTGTCTTGTCCGCAGTAGCAGTTATATAAGTTTCATTACTAACAGAGATTTTCCGTTGATTAAGAGCATCGCCTGTTTGTAGTTTTTTTAAGGCATCTTGAAACGTAGACAACGCACTCTTTAAAGTTCCCATAGCAGAAACCTTTGCTTTGATGCTGTCCTCTGTTTTATTAAACATCGCTTCTTTCGGTGTTTTTTCGGCATCGACTAGAACTTGCACAATTTCACTAATTTTAAGGCCAGAACCCATGCCTGTCGCAGTTAATGCCATATAAACCTCTCACTCTTCAACGATTACTACAAGTAATGTATATCTAGGCCTCTGTTTTCATCAAAAGCCCAGTGACTTCAGATAATTTCTCAGCTAGAGCTAATGCTTCTTCACTTGGCATTTGCCTAATAACATCACCAGTATCTCGGTCGAGTACAGTAACAACAGCTTGCCCTGAATTTTCATCAACTTTAAATGCTAAGCCCTTACGCATCATAGACATCATATCAGACAACTCTGTGGCAACCTGAGTCAACTTACTCGGATTCTGTTCATTATCAGTCGCATCTTGTTCTACGGTTTGTTCAATAGCCGACACCGCAGTATCCCGCTTTAACTCCACATCTGAAGCAGATGCTTTTAGCGGCACTTGAGCTAATTCAACCTTATTGTGAACCATAGAAGATGAACTTGCTATATTGATATCCATAGCCATACCTCAGCAAATTAAGTAATTGTTTTAATAAGACTTAACAAAACAAATACACTATAAAGCTTGATTAACCTTTTAATGTGGCAAAGGGAGATCCGTCGCCGAACCTCCCTTATCACTTATCAACTTTACTACTTTATATTACAGTAGTGATAAGGCCACTTGAGGTAATTGGTTAGCTTGTGCCAACATTGCAGAACCCGTTTGTTGTAACACTTGATTCTTAGTCATTTGCGATGTTTCTTTCGCAAAGTCAACATCTACGATACGGCTCTTAGCATCGGCAACGTTTGCTTGTGTATTTGCGCTGTTGCTAATGTTATGTGCTAAACGGTTTTGAATAGCACCCAAATCAGCGCGTTGTGCGTCAATAGTCTTAATCGCTGCATCAATTTTTGCTAATGAAGATGCACGGTTAGCTGAAGTAGCATTCGTTAATGAACCAACTGATAATGACGTTTTATTACTCGCTTTTACAGTAACTTTAATGTCTTCACCGTCTTGTGCGCCCACTTGGAAACTCTTACCGGCTGAAAACCCACCAGCTAATAGTTTAGTAGTACCAAAAGCAGTTGTTTTACCAATCTCATCGATTTCAGTAGCCAACTGATCCATTTCTTTTTTAAGAGCATCTAAATCGGCAGAACTGTTTGCACCGTTTTCAGACTGAACCGTTAAATCACGCATGCGTTGTAACATGTTAGTTTGTTCTTGCATTGCACCTTCAGAAATTTGGGCGATAGAAATTGCATCGTTGGCGTTGCGCATACCTACATCCAAACCACGCACTTGGCTGTTTAGACGGTTCGAAATTGCTAAACCTGCAGCGTCGTCTTTTGCGCTGTTAATACGTAGACCACTGGATAAACGTTCCATTGAAGTGGCCAAACCGCCTGCAGATGTGTTTAAATTCTTTTGAGCTTTTAATGATGTGACGTTTGTGTTTACTGTAATGGCCATGATTCGTTTCCTCTTTATACCTGGCTTGTGAACTTGCCTGTCTACTTAAGCCAGGCGGGTCTTAGTGGTTACAGTATATTTAACGGCAGCACCTTTTTTATCTTTAGGATTATTTTTAAAAAATAATAACTTTTTAAAAATAATCATTTTTTTCAAATAGATAACTATCTTTAATAAAAACTTTGCCTACTTTCCTAGAAGATTCTAGAACAAGTAGGCAAAAGCACTTCAATACCATTGCACATCAATGGCATTAACCAAGGAGAGATAGTGCAACTTGAGGTAACTGGTTAGCTTGGGCAAGCATTGCAGAACCCGTTTGTTGTAATACTTGATTCTTAGTCATTTGTGAGGTTTCCTTCGCAAAATCAACATCCACGATACGACTCTTAGCGTCAGCAACGTTTGCCTGAGTATTTGCGCTATTACTAATGTTATGCGCTAAACGGTTTTGAACAGCACCCAAATCTGCACGTTGCGCATCAATAGTTTTAATTGCGGCATCAATTTTAGCCAAGGATGAGGCTCGATTAGCAGATGTTGCGTTCGTTAAACTTGCTACAGACAATGAAGTTTTATTACTCGCTTTTACAGTAACTTTAATATCTTCACCATCTTGAGAGCCTACTTGGAATGTTTTGCCTGCTGAAAAAGAACCTGTTAACAGTTTCGTGGTACCAAAAGCAGTCGCTTTACCAATTTCATCAATTTCTGTCGCCAGCTGATCCATCTCAGCTTTCAACGCTGTTAAGTCCGCTGAACTGTTTGCACCATTTTCAGACTGAATCGTCAAATCACGCATACGTTGTAACATGTTCGTTTGTTCTTGCATCGCACCTTCGGCGATTTGAGCAATTGAAATCGCATCATTTGCATTTCGCATCCCCACTTCTAGACCGCGTACTTGGCTGTTCAAGCGGTTAGAAATAGCTAGACCCGCAGCGTCGTCTTTAGCGCTGTTAATGCGCAAACCACTTGATAGACGTTCCATCGAGGTCGCTAAACCGCTACTAGAAGTATTTAAATTCTTTTGTGCCTTCATCGAAGTCACGTTGGTATTAACTGTAATAGCCATGTTGAGTTCCTCTTCCTAGTTATACCGCCAAGGCTTGGAGCTTGGCTAAATTTTTAACAATTTATCTTACAGATGGATAGGTACTTGCTTTCTGTTAAATAAAGTCGAACAGGGAAACAGAACCCACCTTACTAAACACGTTAGAGACTGCGTTCAATGCAAGCTGCTGCTTTTCAAATTCCGTAATCGCTGATGCATAATCGAGATCTTCCAAGAGTGATAGTGCTGAAGTGTTCACCACTTTCTCCTCGGTATGAGTCTCTGTGTAACTTTCGACAACTTTCAGATTATTCCCCGCCACACTTCTGGCAGAACTAATTTGATTGACGCCACTATCAACGTTATTCAATATCTGTGCCAACTGCGCTCGCCCTTGGGGAGTGTTGGCAGAATTAGGATCTTCAATTAATGCAATCGCACTGCTGATCGTATCGAAAATACTGACTTCGGCCTGCGGCTCCATGGTGAAACTATCGCCAGCGCTGGGTTTTCCATCAATTTTAACGTCTATACCATTAAAGCTAACGGGATTGGTCGCATCAAAATTAGCGACGTTTGCGACAGGATTATTAGCAGAATCGAGCACTTGTAAATTAGTACCACCGGCACCATTATCAGTGAAGTTAAACGTATATGTATCAGCCACATAAGTTGCTGCATCAGCAATTTTCGCCGTTTTAACGCTAAACTCACCCTGCTGGCTGGCCAAATAATTGACGCTATAATCACCAAGTCCATTGGGGGCTTTCATAAACGCGCTATCGCCAGGGATGTTTGTCCCCATGGCCACACCCGTTTGCACTAAACTATTTCTGACGCCAGAATCACCGCTATACACAATTTTAGGCGGCGTCGAGTTATCAAAAGCAAAAGGTTCTTTATCGGTACTGAAACCGGAGAACATATAATTGCCAGATTCATCCTTACTATTCGCAATAGAAAGCAACTCTTCCAAGCTGCCTTTCATCTCATCGGCAATCATTTGCCGCTCAGTTTCAGATAGTGTGCCGTTTATCGCGCGCATAACTTGCTCACGCATCGAGCCGGTTAAATCTTCAGCACTACCGAGTTTACTTTCAGTTACAGCAAGACGATTCGTTGCATAATCAATGTTCTTAATGAACTGATCGACGAGTGCATTTTTTTGATTCAGATTATCGATACCCTGTGACGCCACCGGATCGTCACCCGCTGTATTGACTTTCTTACCACTACTCAATTGGTCAAGAATTTTGCTGGTCGCTGTTTGCTTTTGCAGCACACTGGTAATGCTTTGATTAAAAATCTGCGCGGATGATAATCGCATAGTTAAATCTCCTAACGCACTGAGGATAATAAAGTGTCAAAAATCTGCTGTGCGGTCGTCATGATCCGCGCAGAGGCTTGATAGGCTTGCTGAAAACGCATTAAATTTGCAGCTTCTTCATCTAAGTTCACGCCCGACTCACTCTCTACTCGCGCATAAGCTTGTTGATACACCGCCTCTGCCGAACCAACACGCACTTCAGCCGCTTTCGTTTTACTGCCTACCTCGAGCTTAGTGTTCTCGAACACATCAGCTAGGGTCGACTTTCCCCCATTCATCACATTACTTTCGCTCAACTTAGCCATAGCGACAGCATTAGAGTTATCCCCCGCTGCGAAGGATAAATCGAAGGTAAATCTGTCATTGCCTGCAGCCGCTTTGCTGTCAACTTCAAAGGTAAAACCAAAAGCGCTAATACTCGGAGGCGTATAAGGGGCTGCAGCCCCAAGGGATGTTCCCGCGGCGTCGAATGCTTCATAGGTTGGAGGCACAACTGTGGTATCGAGCTTTATCGTCAACTCACTGCCCGTTACAGGGAAATTTGCGGCATTGCGATTGCCAATTTGAGTCAACTTAACTTGAGTATTACCCGAGTTAGCGGCATCAGCGGTAATCTTTGGGGATGCGGCGGCAATGCCTTTAGGGTCTTTCATGACCACTTCAATGCCATTTGAGGCGCCCGCTGTCGGGCGAATGGCAAAACGATCGCCAGACGCCATAGCGCCTGCTTTTATGTCAATTGAAAATCCAGCACCACCCGATAAAGTCGAGCCAGTTAACGTCAGTGGCGTAATTGCCCCCGTTTTCGAATCTCTCAGCTCATAAGTTGCAGGCGCAGTAAATGACAGTTCATAGGCACCGCCAGTTAATAAACTGGTGTCATCTATGGTAACGCCTAACGTTGCATTACCCGCATTATCAGAAAAACCTGCTACACGACCCAAGGACATCATAGGATCGTTGATATCTTTAAAGATATTGGCACCGACTTGCCCATTGAGGTCAATGCCTTGCGCTTGCATTTTGTTGAAGTTATCCGCCACGCCCAACGCTAATTGGTCAAGCTCATGACCTGCGGGAATTAACGTCTGGTCACGATAATCAAACATGGCTCCTAGCTGACCGCCAAGTTTACTTGGGTCAACTGTAACGCTTTGCGAGCCAATACTTGAGTTAAGCTGTAACTCTTTAGGAAATGGGTTACCCGCTTGAGTTCCCATACTCATGGCAATCTCACCGGAAACCAGCATCACAGAGCCACCGAGCATGATACTCTTTGCGCCATTTTCTTGCGGGATGACATTCACTTGGGCGTACTGGCTTAATTCTTGAACGAGTGCATCTTGCTTATCGAGTAACTGCGCATCTTGATTCGGTGACTTCATCAGCTCTAGGTTTAAGTTGGCAAGTTCTGTACTGATCTCATTAATACGCTTAGTCATGCCGGTTATCTGGTCATTGGTTTGATCGAGCTGACCATTCAAATAAGACTGCATCTGATTCAGGCTACTGGCGACTTGCTGCGCATTCGTTAGGGTTGAGCTGCGGATGCCCAAATCTGCGGGTAAGTCCGCCACGCTATTCATACCTGCAAACAGGTCATTTAAGCTTTGTGGCGCAACTTTGCCTATTTGTGAAAATAGCTGATCGAGTTCACTCAATTTACCGTAGCTGGCTTCGGCGGCACTGAGCGTTGTTTGGCCAATGCGCAACTCTCTTGCGGCATAGTCATTGTAGATACGCTTAACGTCATTAACGTAAGTTCCAGTGCCATAAAAGCTATTGCCTAAACGCTGTGATTCTAGAGTCGACTGAGTTGCCACTTGTCTGTGATAACCCGCGGTATTGGCGTTAGCAATGTTATTACTGGTGACACCCAGTTGCGACTGGGAGGCAAGCACCCCAGTTCGCGCAATATTCAGCAGATCAACGGCCATTAGTTGACACTCCTATGAACAAACAGGGTTGTAAGGTTCATCATTTGTCTTCTCCTGGCAGAATTGATTTCAGCTCTTCACTGATGGACTGCATCACTTTAATGACTTTTTCAGCATATCTAGGATCTGTGGCATAACCTGCATCCTGCAAAGCTCGAATAAACTGAGTTGGCGAAGCCGCCACTTTCTTCGCATCTTGATAACGATCGCCTTCTGCAATGAAGGACACAAAATCGTTGAAGCTATGCTCAAAGTCACTGTAAACACGGAAGTCGGCTTTTTGCTGCACAGCCACACCGTGTTCGAATTCTAAGGTACTGACGTTCGCTTTATCACCCTGCCAACGGCGATCAGCTTTAATATTGAATAGGTTATGACTTGGCGCGCCGTTATTGCCGCGAACAATTTTTTGTCCCCAGCCAGTTTCAAGTGCCGATTGCGCCAACAATACTTCTGGTTGAGTACCTAATGCTTTGGCGGCTTTTTCAGCGTGTGGGTATAAGGTCGCCAAAAACTCTTCGCGACTACCGAAACGGACTATCTTCTGGGTTTCCCTAAAAGCTGCCGTCGGCAAAACTTGGCCGCTAATCACGGGGTCGACGACAGAAAGTGACTGTTCGCTCCAGCTTGGCTTAGGTGTATCAATTGCCAGTAAACGATTAGGCGTATCAATGTCCATTGATGAGTTTGCATCCATGGCTCTATCGGGCTCAAATGCTGGTCGAGCAATGGCAGCGGGAACACCATGGTTAACAACTGTGGGTTCAACCGCTGGCGCCACTGCACTCTGCATTGGCACGTTAAGGGCTTTAGCATCATGGAGCATTTTCATACCGCCATCGTCGCGTAATACCGATGCTGGCGTGAAATGACTGGTTTCTGGGGAGAGTTGCTGCACCATCATATCGGCAAGGCCCAATACCCCTTTGTCAGATAAATCGACCGATAACTGCTGATCGCGCATCTGCTCGTAAAACTTAGTGTATTGGCTATTGAGAGGACTATCAGACTGAAAAACCGCATTGGCATCGCGCATACTTTTCATCAGCATTTGCACGAAAATACCTTCAAATTGTTGGGCGACCTTTTTCAAGGCGCCCTTCTCATCCTTCTGAGCCTGGGCGCGGAGTGAATCTAAGCCGCCCAGGTCAAGAAAATGTGATGAACTTGAAAGCTTTTCCATGATTTTCCCGACAGAAATTAGATGATGATAAGTTCACCATGCAAAGCTCCTGCCACTTTTAACGCTTCAAGTATTGCTAACACATCTGAGGGGGCTGCACCGACCAAGTTAACCGCTCTAACCAGCTCATCCAGCGTAGTGCCAGGATTAAACATAAACATACGGCGGTCACTTTCTGTCGCTGTAATCGTACTATTGCTCGTGACGGTTGTTTGACCATTGGCCAAGGCGTTTGGCTGTGAAACCTGGGTTGCCTCAGCAATCGTGACGGTCATGCCGCCATGGGTAATCGCCGCTGGGAGTAAGCGCACGTTTTGCCCAACCACTATGGTTCCAGTGCGTGAGTTAACGATCACTTTGGCAGATTCTTCTGCGGGGATAACATCGAGGTTTTCAAGCGTTGCTAAAAAAGACACCCGTTGTGATACATCACGCGGAGCACTGACCTGCACAGATGTTGCGTCTAAAGGACGCGCCATATCAGGGCCTAATAGCTCATTAATCGCATCGGCCATCCGTTGTGCGGTAGAAAAATCAGAACGACGTAAGTTAAACGTCAAATAATCGCCGGTTGAAAATGGGGTCGCCACACTGCGCTCGACAATCGCGCCATTGGGTATACGGCCAACAGTTGGAGTATTTTGGATCACCTTTGAACCATCTAAACCATCGGCACTAAAACCACTCACCACTAAGCTTCCTTGGGCTATGGCATACACATTACCGTCAACGCCTTTCAAAAAGGTTTGCAATAAGGTGCCGCCGCGTAAACTTTTGGCTTCGCCTAAGCTAGATACGGTGACGTCAAGATCTTGACCCGGTTTTATAAAGGCTGGCATATCGGCGTGTACGGCAACCACAGCGACGTTTTTAATCTTTGGTTTGACGTTGTCAGGAAGATTAATACCGAAATTTTTCAGCATAGTCATAAAGGTCTGTTCGGTATAACTGGTTTTTTCACCCGTTCCCGGCAAACCAACCACTAAGCCATAACCGATCAACTGGTTACTGCGTACGCCCTGCACATTGGCAATATCTTTAATTCGTTCAGCCTGACTAGGTAGAGAAAACACTAGCACGGCAACGGCTAACACCAGTTTATATTTCATGATACGACTCCTTAGAAGGGCCACCAGTCGCTCATAAAGAACTGGCTTAACCAGCCCACTTTTTGAGCATCTGCGAAAGTGCCAGTGCCACTGTATTGAATACGGGCATTGGCCATTCGCGTTGAATCGATAGTGTTATCGGGTTTAATGTCCTGCGAGCGAACCAGACCTGTGACGCGAATAAACTCATCACCGTTGTTGATTGAGATCCATTTTTCGCCGCGGATCACTAAGCTGCCGTTGTTCAGCACTTGCATCACGTTTGCCGAGATGCTGCCATCTAAACTATTGCTCTGATCCGCATCCGATTCACGTTTAGTGTTCATGCTATCTTTATAACGTAAATCAAGTGGCACACCGCCAACGGAGATATTACTGCCACCGGCGAAGATAGGATCTAAGCTCATGTCAGAACCTTTTTTGATCTGATTGCCTGCACTCTTCTTAGCTTGAGTCGACTCTTTCAAAACGATAGTGATAATGTCGCCAACTTTGTGAGCACGTATATCCGAATACAAGCTAGATGCTTGACTGTCTTGATAAATAGAACCAGTCGCGGCAATTTTTGTCGGCGGTGCCTCTGGGTATACCGGCGCATAAAAGGGATCATCCGCAAGGGGTTTCTTTTGCGTCGAGCTACAAGCTGCAAGCAATAACGCGACGGCCAACACAAGATATCTAGCCATGATGTTTGCCTCTATAAATTTTGAGTCACGTAAGACAGCATCTGATCTACCGCTGAAATCACTTTAGAGTTCATCTCGTAAATGCGCTGACTTTCGATAAGGTTCACCAGTTCTTCGGTCACGTTAACGTTAGAGGTTTCTAAGGCGCCTTGGCGAATCGCTCCCATGCCATCTAACGAAGCGGTACCTTGAATTGGCGTGCCACTCGCACCGGTTTCCGTGTATAGGTTTTGCCCCATGGGATCTAGACCCGATGGATTAATAAAATCCGTCATAGTCAACTGACCCACAACTTGGTTCTCTGCTGTACCTGGGGTTTTCACTGAAACTTCACCCTCCGCGGAAACGGTAATACTGGTCGCATTGTCAGGAATAGTGATCGCGGGTTGCAGCAAGTAGCCAGAACCGGGTGTCACAATCTGGCCCGTATCGTCTAAGGTAAACTGACCGTTTCGGGTATAGGCCGCAGTACCATCGGGTAGCTGGATTTCAAAAAAGCCGGGGCCTTCAATCATCAGATCCAATGAGTTATCCGTAGTCAGCATGTTGCCTTGGGTAAACATTTTCTGCGTGGCGACGACTTTGGTACCCGCACCTATGTTTAACCCATTAGGTAACTTAGTGTTAGAAGCGCTGACACCGCCCGCTTGGTTAACTGTTTGGTAAAGCAAATCTTCAAATACTGCGCGACTTTTCTTGTAGCCCACAGTGCTGGCGTTCGCCACGTTGTTCGAGATCACCGCAATGTCAGTTTGCTGTGCGTCTAAGCCAGTTTTACTAATCCATAACGCCGGATGCATAATCTATCTCCTAACTAATACGCATTAATGAAGATGAAGCGCGATCATTCTCTTCCGCGGTTTTCATCATCTTGACTTGCAATTCAAACTGACGCTGAAGGTCAATCAAAGACACCATTTCATCGACAGGGTTAACGTTACTGCCTTCCACTGCGCCACTTTCAACTGCGACGAAAGGATCAGCTGGTGCTGGTTCTCCTGACATTTGTCGAAATAATCCATCTTCACCACGCATCATCTGCGCATTACCGGGATTAACGAGTTTCAAGCGACCAACTTCTTCCACCACTTCAGCGGTAGCGCCCTGAGGTCGAACAGAAATAATGCCATCCTGAGAAATTGAAACCTTCTCAATAGGGAGCGGCAACACTATGGGGCCCGCATCTCCCATAACAGGATTTCCCCTGTCATTGTGTAGTAAACCCGTAGAGTCGAAACTTAAACTGCCTGAGCGGGTATAGGCTTCACTGCCATCTTTTGCCTGCACGGCAAACCAGCCGTCGCCTTTAATGGCAACATCGAGATCTCGTCCAGTGGTTTTTATGGGACCAGAGCGAAAATTAGCTGACGGAGATTCTGTCATCGCAAATACCCTGGAAGGCAACCCTTCACCGAAGGCTTGCATTGAGCGAGCTTGTGCCATATCGGATTTAAAACCGTCGGTATTAGCATTGGCTAAGTTGTTCGCACGGAGCGCCAGCTCATTCATATTTTGCTTGGCGCCACTCATGGCGACATAAAGGAATTTGTCCACAGACTGCTCCGTCAAATTTTCTACATGACAATAGCAAAGCAAGCATCGTGCCAATAAAGTTGACGTTTAATTTACTGATAGAATTGAAGAATAAGGAAATGAAGTGAATTGATAGCAGGATAAAGGCTAAGTGTTGCCACTGGCGGCAACACTTAGTCAAACAATGTAATGATTAGCGGATTTGTAATACGGTTTGTTGCAGTGTGTTGTTCACTTCAAGGGTACGAGAGTTCGCTTGGAAGTTACGCTGCGCCGAAATCAAATCGACCAGTTCAGTGGTCAAATCGATATTCGATTGCTCTAACGCCGATGAACTTATGCTACCAAAAGTACCACTGTTTGCCTCACCAGCAAGAGCTGGACCAGAATTCAAACTGGCTTTCCACGACGTATTACCTACTTGTGTTAAACCTTGTTCGTTAGCAAATCGAACCAAGGCAACTCGTGCTAAAGGCACAGTTGAACCGTTCGAGTAACTTGCAGTAATTAAACCATCAGCACCAATTTCAACGTTAGTTAAACGACCAACCGTCGTACCGTCTTGTGTTAACTCTGTTGCTGCAAAAGGAGCAGCATATTGCGTTGGCGCATTAAACTTAATTGTTAAGTCTTGAGTTCCATCCGCTCCAGCACCTAAAACGCCTGCACCACCCACACCTAAAGTCTCAGTCTTAACGACCGCTGGATCACTACCGGTATAGACACCAACAGAATTGAACTTAAGTACAGAGCCCTTCCAACCGCCGGTTGTTTGCGCTGTACCGGTTGAGTCAGGGTTACCATCGCCCGTAGTATCCGTTTGATAAGTACCAGCAGCACCAGCTAGATCGACTTGTTTACCATCAATAGCGTAATAAGCCACCCAATTGCTCTCTCCATTATAAGAGGCATCATTAGGCTTAACAAAATAGGTTGTCATGATATGTGGCTCACCGAGTGAGTCATACATAGTCATTGAGGTAACGTTATTGTATGTCTTAGGGTCTAGAGGATCGAATGCAGCAGGGTCAAGGGTACTTTCCTTAGCATTTAGATTCATTTGTAAACTGACATTTTCAGTTTTTACTGGGCTACCTGCAGTATCAGGGATCTGCACTGGTTTCGCTGTAGTCAAACTTACCGATGTCGAATTACCATCTTTATCCACAGGGAATGTCTGCAAAAAATTACCAGCAGAATCCACCATGTAGTTATTTGAATCGACTTTAAATGCCCCAGCTCGAGTAAATGAATGGTCAAGACTGCCTATTTCAGAAGCAGTGACAAAAAAACCACCACCTTTAATTGCCATATCGAGTGAATTACTTGTCAACTGTAAGCTGCCTTGATGGAATTGCTGGGCGACTTGACTCGTTGCAACACCACCACCGACAGCAGTTTTAGAATTTGAAAAGATAGAATTAGCGTAAACATCCGCAAATTCAGCACGAGACTCTTTAAAGCCAATGGTATTCGCATTCGCAATGTTGTTCGCCGTGGTGTTTAAATCTTTCTGTGCGGCAGAAATGCCACTCAATGCAATGTTAAACGACATAATTCACCTCTACTTTTGACTCTATTCAATTGCGGACAACTAACGCCCAATTCGGATTCTAAAAAATTATCTTGTATAAATTTAAGTTTCAGACACAGCTAACACATCGGTTAGCTTGATCCCCATACCGCCTCTCAAGTTGAGAATGGCGCCAGTACTGGCCGTACCAAGAGAGACACTGGTCACATGGGCATAAGTTGAAACAGGCAGTTCTTGGGATTTTCCATCCACTAACCCACTCGCCTTAATCGTATAGTTGCCTGCGGTCACAGGTTTTCCATCTTTATCTAAACCATCCCAGTTCACATCGACGTTACCACCGTCACTGCCATCGACTTTAAAGGTGGTCACAACTTGGCCCTTCTCATCTTCAACACGCACAGTAATCTCTGGAATTTTATTAGGGGTACTGACCACACCTTTCATCGTTGGGCTTTCAGCTGAAATATTGCCAGTATCAGTTGGGATCAACACCTTGCGACCAACGAGTCCCGATGCCTGCAGTGCTTGGCTCGACGTCATAACACTGTTTAAGTTAACTATTTCATCATTTAACTTACTGATACCATCAACTGTCGAAAATGATGCCATCTGCGCAATCATTTGGTCGTTGTCGACGGGCTTAAAAGGGTCCTGCATCGATAACTGTTGGCTTAATAACGAGAAAAAGTCATCTTGAGTTAACTGTTGGCTTTTCGCTTCCGGTACTATCGAATCTTTTGGCAGTCGTATGCCATCAAGAAACGGATTACCCGTTGAACTGGTTGATGAATTGGTCGTCACAGCATTTGATTGACTCTTATTTTGAGCCGTCTGCGTCGATGCTTGGTTAATTTGATTAATGAGGCTCACAGCTTACCTCCTAAGTAACACATGTTATTTACCCATCCCAAGTGTTTGTTGCAGCATAGACTTAGCTGCTTCAGCGACCTGTACATTCATTTGATATGAGCGCGAAGCAGAAATCATATCTGCCATTTCTTCCATGACATTAACATTCGGTTTATAAATAAAGCCGTCCGCATCCGCCATTGGATGATCGGGCGAGTATTCTTTTAGTAGTGGTTTATCACTTTCAACAATGCCTTTTACCGCAACACCTTGAGAGGCTTGTTGCTGACTTTGGGCTTTGGCCATTTCAGCTTCAAAAATAGGATGACGGGAACGATAGGTCTTATCTACGCTACTCGAGACGGAATCAGCGTTAGCTATGTTACTCGCCGTGGTGTTCAACCTGACCGATTGAGCCGACATTCCAGAGCCAGCAACATCAAATATGCTAAATAAACTCATGATTAATCCCCTCTCAGCGCTTTCTTCATGCCACTAAACTTACTGTCTAAAAAGCCTAATGACATTTGATATTCAAGGGCATTTTGCATGAATGCCGATTGTTCCTGTTGGATATCAACGGTATTGCCATCACCGGTATCGGGTTGATTTGGCACACGGAACTTAACAAATTGACCCGTCAACTCAGCAAGACCAAAATGCTTGTCTGACTCTTGCATTTCAAGACTATTACGCTGCTGTTGTTGGCCACGGGCGGCCTGCATTGCCGCAGAAAAATCAACATCACGGGCTTTATAATGTGGCGTATCGGCGTTAGCGATATTGCTCGAAATGACTTCAGCTCGCTGCGCTCTAATACCGAGAGTGTACTGATGCACACCCAGTGCATTATCAAAATTGATCGCCATAAAATTGCCTCCTCGTGTTACTCACGGAAATAAAGCAATTCATGTGCCAACATAGTGGAATAATGAGAATAACAATGGGGATGAGCAAGTGATGGGTAAAAAATTACCGACAAATGTCGGTAATTTTCTTTAAAGAAGCAAACTTAAGTCTTTTTCTGGTAATAAATCCCAGGATTACAACGGACCATGTCAAACTCATCCGTTAAACCAGCTATAGATTCAGAAGCACCAAGAAATAAGATCCCTTTGGGATTAAGAGCGGCAGCAAATTGCCGCAAAATTTTTGCCTTTGCCTCAGGCGCAAAATAAATCAGCACATTGCGGCAAAAAATAATGTCGAACTTACCAAGTAAGCTATAACTCTCAAGCAGGTTATGTGCCCTAAAGTTCACCAAACGCTTAACATTATCCTTTAACTTCATATTGCCTGAAGGTAAAGCATCAAAAAACTGACGCTTACGCTCTTCGGATAAACCGCGCGCTAATGCCAAGCTATCGTACTCAGCATTTTTGCAACGTTCCAACATGGAAGGCGATAAATCCGTAGCTTGAATTGACGCACTGCCCGCAAGCGCACCAGGCTTCTTCTGTTGATACTCAAGAATCGTCATCGCCAGTGAATAGGGTTCTTGCCCGGACGAACACGCGGCCGACCAAATCTTAAGTGGACGACCTAAACGACTATACTCAGGTAACAAAACGTTATGCAATAACTCAAATGGATAACGATCACGGAACCACAGGGTTTCATTGGTCGTCATAGCATCAATCACTTCTGCCCGAAGCGCACGTTCCGTTGGCTTCATCGAATGCTTAACCACATCGGATAAGGATGGCAGGTTATATTTCCCCATTAAAGGAGCAAGACGACTGCGCACCAGATATTGCTTATTTTCACCCAGTACGATGCCGCTGTGTTGCTCTAAGAACAACCTAAATTGATTATATTCAGCCTCAGCGAGTGATTTATTTGGCACATTCACATCCTAAATCCTATTGCAAGCACCAAAATCAGTGCGAAACCATCATGTTACAAAGTCGAGATTATAGCGTAAAGCATATATAGGTACTAACTACTGAACTTACAAACTTAAGTGCTTATTCACTGCAGCAGCCAGTTCGTCGGGATTAAACTTAGCGATAAAGTCATTGGCCCCCACTTTTTGAACCATTGCCTGATTGAATACTCCACTTAACGACGTATGCAGTACCACTTTAATATGCTTGAGCTTAGGATCATCTCGGATCTCCGCGGTCAGGGTATAACCATCCATCTCAGGCATCTCAATGTCTGAGATAATAAGAGGGATTTCATCGGCAACATTGTCCATTTCTTTGGCGATTTCTTTGAGCTTATCTAATGCTTCTCGGCCATCTTTTGCGGTATCAATTTGTAAGTTCAATGACTCGAGTGAACGAATAATCTGCTTACGCGCCACGGCAGAATCATCGATAACCATAATATGATAATGCTGGGTTCTGTCGAGGGTCAGCTTTTCATTGGCTTCTTCACTGATGGCAGTTTTAACCGGTGAAATCTCATCTAAGATTTTTTCAACGTCGAGAATTTCAACCAATTCACCTTCAATCTCAGTTACAGCCGTCAGATAAGAATAACGACCCGCACCTTGAGGAGGAGGCATAATCGCTTCCCAATTCATGTTGATAATCCGCTCAACCGAACTGACTAAGAAGCCTTGAACGCTGCGGTTATATTCAGAAATAATGATGAAGCAGTTTTCAGTACTCGCTAAAGGTCTACCGCCTGTTGCCGCACTCAAATCAATAACTGAAATAGTCGTACCGCGAATATGCGCGACACCTTTTACAAAAGGATTAAGTTTAGGCAAAGTGGTCAGTGGTGGGCACTGCAGTACTTCTTTCACCTTAAACACGTTAATCCCAAACCGTTGACGACCGTTTAACTTAAAAAGCAGCAATTCTAAACGGTTTTGACCAACGAGCTGGGTTCGTTTGTTGACTGAATCAAGAATACTCGACATAACTCTGCCTTGTTGTTCTGTTTATGTACGGCCCTATGACTCGTTTGAGTATAGGCATATTAATTGCTTACGTCTTATCTATCGATAAACATAGTCGAAACTGAGTCAATCTTCTGACAGTGGTGCAAATTATTATTACAGTGGTCAGCTTCGAACTTGATAAAAGTATAGGTGCATTCTGGCGTTACAAGCTAGTCTCTTCATTATGAAAGTAAATTTAGTCTGTTTTTTTAGTGTTTTCACCCTCTTCATGCCCGCTTTTGCGAGTGCAGAGCCTATGGTTCCCACCGTATCGGCCATCTCAGAATTAGCTAAAGCGCTTATTTCAGAAAAAATATCTGTGCCAACTAATGCCAAAGTCGATATTTCGCCGCAATTAGTTGACGCAAGAATGCTGCCGTCACAATGCTCGTCGCCGATTAAGGTTGAATTGGCGAGTGACAGGGAAATTAGTCGTAATAACACCCTAAAAGTCAGCTGCGATACGCAAGAGCTCGCTTACCCTTGGCAAATTTATATCTCGGTGAGAGTGGATATTTTATTCCCCGTTGTGGTCACAACTGAAACCTTAGCGCCTGGCGAACTCATCTCCCCTAGCCAAGTTGAAATCCGTTACATTGAGCAAAATAGTTTGCGGGGCGCTGAATTTAATGACCCTAGTAAATTAGCTGGTGTGCGAGTCAAACGACGCGTCTCAAAGGATAATCCCATATTAAGCAACAACTTATGCTTTGTGTGTAAAAACGACTCGGTATCTATCTATGTTCGTTCTAGCTCATTCGAACTCAAAACAGTAGGCGAAGCCCTACAAGATGGCAATAAAGGCGATCGGATCAGAGTCAAAAATAGCAGTTCAAACAAAGAACTAGATGCTATAGTCACGGGCATTGGCGAAGTTGAAGTAAGAATGTAAAATAATCTAAAGCTTTTTTATAAGCTGCCGATACCCCAGTTAAGAAATCCCGTACACACGACGCTGGAGCCGAAAATGGCAATTGATATTAGCAAACTCAACACTGCAACGACCGCACAAGTTCGTTCAGGTGCAACTAAAACTAGCAGCGATCAATCTGCTCAAGTTGCCACAAAATCGACAACACCACAAAGAAGCGACTCAGTGGTGATTACAGCGCAAGCGCAACAACTGCAAGGAGCTCAGACTAAAATGGCGAGCCTTCCTGAAGTTGATCAAAAGAAAGTGGCCGAAATTAAACAAGCTATCGCCGAAGGCCGCTACAAAATTGACCCCGAAAAGTTGGCTGCCAATATTGCAAGTTTTGAAGCCGAACTTAATGACTTGAATAAAGAGTAACTATGACTGAAATAGCTAAACTGGTAGATCTACAACACGCCCATTTGGCTGTTCTTAAGCAAATAATACTCAAGGAAAAAGGCGCTTTGGTTGACCAAAACGCCGATTTACTGCTTTCTCTTGCTAACGAAAAATCACAATGTCTGAAAGAACTCAAGACTAATGACGATATTCTGGCAAACCACACTGATAAGTCTCAACTCACTCAGCAAAGTGAACTCGTGCATAAAATGGCCGTTGTCAAAGACGCATTAACTGAATGCAAAGAACTGAACGATCAAAATGCCAGTTTAATTGAGATGAATTTAGCCAGTCTCAATCGCTTCGCTCAAGCTTTACAAGCCAGTAGAAACGCCTCCAGCCTTACGTATAACGATAAAGGCAAGACCTCAACTATCTCAAGTTTAGGTAATGATTTAAAAGCCTAACAGGCGCATCAATTCCCACTCTGTATTTCCAGCCTCTAAACTTTGATTAAAGATTAAACTTTGATACTTTGCAGAAAAAGAAAAGCCGCATACTACTCGTATAGTTAGCGGCTCAATAGAGTCATGTAGAAATGACTAGAAATACGTGACTTCTTTCACTCGCTGTGGACGACTCTGTTGTTGATACAGTGCCCATACCCGTGAAAAATCCAGTTCTAACTCAGTGACATAATGATCGCCAGCCGGATAACTCTTTACAACCCGCGCCCCACGGATCACCCCAGAAACCGACGCTTTAACATTATCGTCCGTCAACATCCAATCACTGACACTGCTGTTTGCCGTTATTTTCTGCCCATATACTTGTTCCGCTAATTCACGGTAGGCCACAATTTTTGATGCTTGCATGGCCATCAACACTCTTTGTGATTGCTCTTTAGCCGGTTGAGTCGCTAAAGGCGCATATCCTATGGCCGTTAACTTAGGAAAACTCGGCGGCGGCACATCTTCCCATTGCACATATCTATCTTTAGCCGCGCAGCCAGTTAGCATTAGCGCCGCAATAAATAACAGGTAGCGTTTCATTTTCCATCTCCTAAAACACGCACTTCATTCATGCCTGAACTCGTCTGACGATATAAGACGCCATTTTGTGACACAATTTGCTCCGATGGCTGCATGTAGTTTGCCAACTCTTTTTGAGTCACAAACGTTTGAGAGGCCGATACCACGCGATTGTTACTTATATTCACAATCCGAGTATTGATCGCCATACCATTGGTAACTGGGCTCATAGTCGAAACGACAAGATGCTCAACGGGAAGATTTTTCGACAATTGTTGCCAATCTCGCGTCAAAATAAAATCCCCATTAGCCGTCACTCTCAAGCCATCTGCTAAATTTAAATCAACCACATTAAACTGAAAGCTATGGAGCGACGTCATTAATCCTTGCTGTAACTGCTGCGCCAACGCATTTGTGCCATTCATGTCACCCACTAATACAGGGGTTGTGACCACAATAGGCTGATCTGAACGCAAAGCATCATTTTGCTTAACGAGCTCTGTCACAATTCGCTGTGCTAAATGGTTGATCACTGCCGTTGGCGGCAACCCATTGCCATCCACTAAACTCGGCTTGGGCGGTGTAACCGATTTAGCCACGCATCCACCTAACATAATCAATGTTAAGGGAATAATTACACGCTTTAGCATTGGATTTACCTCATTTGTGGGTGTACTGGCAATTAAATAACTCACACTCTATGCGTTTCATTTTTGTGAGTAACAAAAGCCAGCAATCTTCAGACCAAAATTGCTCCAGCCCGACAATATTATGCTCATACGCTGTATATCGACTGCGCCAATGGAAACTTTATCGAAAACTCTCGTTACTCAGGCATGAAATTTGCTTTGCCGGTATATTAGATTAAGTGTCAGGAAACTGGCTCGATTAGCAAGCTCGCCAATAGCTTAGCGATAAGGATTGTATTGATGCACATACCACGTTCAGCTTCGCTCATCATTTTGAGCCTTGCACTGCTGTCTTTGCCTACTCGGGCCGAATGGATAGAAGCCAGTGGTGAAGCGACTATTATCAATGGTAATACGGCTCAAGCAAGGGAAGAAGCGATTAATCAAGCCGTTAGCTATGCTACATTAAGCACAGGCATTCAAATATCCAGTGAACAACAAACCTCTAACGGAAACCTTACACAAAATAATTTTGCGATAAATCGCAACGCCCAAGCTATCAGCATCCAACTCGTTAGCGAACGAATCCAGGGAAACAAAATTTATGTGTCCCTACGACTCGATCTAAATGATGATCCTACGCAGCAGTGTCCAAATGGACAATTAAAGGCCGCGATTCTAATCCCTCAAGCACAAATCAAAGATCGTACTCAGCTCAGATATGGGCAGCTTTCAGGTTTTGAAGAAGTTATTTCAGAAAAACTTGGTAGTGTTATAGACGATTACTCCGCCACAGGCTTTAGCCACACTCACGCTAAAGAACTGCTCGATATTAAACAAGACCTAGTGGATATTCGCGGTTATCGACTCCCAAGCTGGCTCAGTGAAATTACCGACAGCCAATATATCCTCCAACCACAAATTATGGATATCTCAATGGAGCCAGTGCAGGCAACCTTCCTAGGATTTTGGGATGAAGCTCCACTCAGGCAATTCCAGTTCAAACTTAGCCTCTATCATGGGATCAGTGGCGAAGAAGTTTGGAGTAAAAGCTACAGCACATCGGCGCCATGGGAATTTGAAGAACAAGCCATTATTGCCCCGAATACGGACAGATTCTGGCGATCATCCTATGGCAAAAATATTACTAAGTTAATGCAACAGGCTACCCATGATTTAGACAGCACACTCAATTGCAGACCCTTACTCGGCCAAGTCGTAAGCCGCCAAGCGGACAGGATCATTTTAAATCTCGGCCGTAAACATGGCATTCGTGTTGGGGATAAATTCCAAGTCGTATTACAGCAAAACCTACCGGATAGACTCAATGAAATGCGCGCAGTCGCAACCAAAAGTCGAGCCACGGTAAAAATTGAACAAGTGAGTGAAGAAAGCTCAACAGCAGTACTTGTAGACCAAAATGCGGCCTACAATGTGCAGATAAACGACATAGCGCTTAAGATTTAAGCAACTAAATCATAAGCCTTTTAATCAGAGATAAAACCAGTATAATCACTGTCGTCTCTCTATAGCTCAACAGGATAGAGCAGCCGCCTCCTAAGCGGCCGATCGGGGTTCGAGTCCCTGTGGAGAGACCAGATAGTGACCTTGGTGATATCAAACTCCCAGAAATCTTCCGGAGAAACGGAATGACTGAGCTATTTGCGTCTAATCTCAATATTATCGTCAAGCGTTGGCCTATCGTAGCAGCTGCAATAAAATCAAGTCCATTTGATCACCTTAAAGCTCACTTAGTTATTGGAAGTAATCAAACAATCAGTGTTAATGGTATTCAATTAAGCAGCCGACACGATCGTATTGCAGAAGCCAAGCTGTACATCAATACCCTTCCAAAAGATGTAAATAGTGTGACAGTTTATGGTGTGGGTATGGGAGATGTTCCGACACTATTAATTGAAAAAAACTCGATTAATACGATTAAAGTCTGCTTGCTTAATACATCACTATTCTCATTATTGATCACCTATACAGATCAATCAGAATGGCTTAGTCATCCCAAAGTTCAACTACTCGAGCCCCAAAAACAAAATCGCCTTGATCCGGTCTATATTGCCATCACCCCAGACTTAAGTTTAGTCTCAAATGAAAATGCCAGTTTACGTGATTTGCTGGTTTACGAAAATAATATAGAATTTGTGAATAGCAAACATAAATTAGATGACCCTGTAATTAAAGCAAGATTCTCAGAGAATCTCTCTTTTCTCAAATTAGATCCTGATGCCGCAATGTTAAAATTAATACACAAGCAGCACACAGCTTTTGTCATAGGATCTGGCCCTACACTCGAGGAACATTACGGTTATCTAAAATCACAGCGTGAGCGGCCTAGCAATGATAGGCCATTGCTGATAGCAGTAGATACATCGTTCAAAGCATTAATGGGACAAGGTATTATTCCTGATATTCTCGTTAGTATCGAGCATAATATTACACAAGAGCATCTACCAGAAAGTATTCCTGAAACAGTAACGCTAGTCTATTTCCCTAGAATACCCGCGAAAGTAATTAGTTCTTGGCCTGGTCCTCGTTTTAATGCGTATTCAAAAGGGAAAATTTACGATCAGCTTCATAAAACATATCCAAAATTACGTTTATTTACTAATGGCAGCGTGATTCATCCAGCCATAGATCTTGCAGTACACTTAAATATCTGGGAAATTACATTATTCGGATGTGATTTTAGCTATCCAAATAATAAAACCCATGCATTTTGGAAGGATGGTGAAATTGGGCCTAAGGCGGGGAATGCAAAACACTGGATAATCAATGGTAGAGGCGAGCGAGTTGCAACTGATCTTAACTTTAGAGCCTACCTTAGAAACTTGGAACATTATATAGCAACTAAACCTCGTATAAAGTTTTATCAATCAAACCTATCTGGTGCGAAAATCAAAGGAACTCAATTCAAGGATTGCAAATAATGCTGCATAATAATCAAGCCTTAGACGTTCAACTAATTAATACAGCGCAACAATTCCGTTTGGGAAAAGAGGCCGAAGCCTCTAAAAGATTAAGAAATTGCATAGATTTACTTGAGTCAGAACTGAAAAAATTAAAGGATACATCAGCCATTTCTAACATAATACCATTAATGTTAGCCGCTCAAGAACGACAAGACTGGCTTGGACTTGCAGATTATTTAGAGTATGAATTAGCTTATATTCTAAACAACTAAAATCACTTTATTTTTATATATCTAACTTTGGATTAATCAACCTAATTAATTGATACCTCTTTCGCCTAATCCACTCAATCGCTCCTGCAAAAACTTTGCAGATAACTGAAGGAATTAAGCACAAAAAAAACATATAACAAAAAATAACTTTACCGCAAAGTTTTAAAACACTATTTTTATTTTCCCCCAACAATTTAAAGTTTAACCCATTTGCCCCTCGAATGTGTAACAAACTTCTCCAGCTTAATAAACCAGAGTGAGTTACTAATAATTTTTTTGCAATATCTTTACTTCTATCCGAATATACATCCGGTAAATTAGCAACGAAAGATGGCCAATTATAAAACATTATTTCAAAAAATCTTGAGGGCCATCCAACTTTTCTGACTGGCGTTTTAAGAGTTACTACACTTAAATCTCTACAAAAAAGTAAACTAAAATGATTACTTGCAATATAATCAAGCACAAAGCCGACAATACCAAAATCAGTCCCCCTATACTTTTCAAATCTAGGATGAGAAATCAACTTCCTATTAATAATGTTGCAACTAATACACGCAATGATTGGTGTCAATTCATCAATTACTAAATTTTTATTATTATAAACAATTTCAGTATTATGTCTATAACGTCCAACCAAGTTAGTTAAGATAAAGTCGTACTCGTTAGACCCAACTAATGTTCCTAAAATTCCATCTAAAACTGATGGTAATATTTCATAAGAATCACCTAGTATCCAAATATATTTTGAATTCGGCATAAAAACTGCATTTTCAATATTCTCATCTGAGGTCACAGTTTTAGTCAGAGATTTAACAAAAATAAATTCGTATTTATTTTTCCAATAAGCAATTACCTCAAGCGTATTATCTGTAGATGCATTATTAGAAATATAAAGCCCTATGTTAAATAACTTAAGTCGTTCAATATGTTTTTTTAAAAAAAAATCTACAAACTCAGCCCTATTATAAGTTGGCATAACAATAGCCAACGTTGTATTTAAACCTGGATGCATTTTCATTATTTCTCAGAAATTTTCCAAATATTTTCAGCCATTTCATTTTGAGATAAAAAAGGAGACATATCTTCTAGTGATGGCGATACTATACTTCCATCTGAAAGCTGTTTTGACGCTAACTTAGGAGAGAAAGCCTGAGTATCATCAAGAATAAGCTCACAGATAACTGGACCAGAATGAACCATCACTTGTTTAATAGTACTCTCCATAGAAGCATGATTATCACATTTAAAATAAGGTAAACCGAAACCCTTACTCAATGACTCAAATTTTGGAAATGTAACACCAGAGTTTCTACTCGCACCAACTTCAACACCATCAAAAAAGTTCTTTTGTGTTTGATAAATTGATGAGTAACCTGCATTATTTAAAATGAATATCTTAATTGGCAATTTATTACCAACGATAGTTTCAAGTTCTTGGAGATTCATCATAATACTACCATCGCCAGCAAAACAGACAATAGGCATAGCTGGAGCCCCATAAGAGGCTCCTATTGAAGCTGGTAACTCGTACCCCATAGATGCGGAGCCAGAATTTGTCCATAAACGAGTTTTAGATTTAATTACTGCAGCTTGGAAGCCAATCACGCAAGCAGACCCATTTGCGGCAACGACTATTTGGTCATCAGATAGCATCTTGAAAAACGTATCCATAAAGCAATATGGATTCACTTTAGATGAATTCCAATACTCTTTTAATACAACAGGATATCGCTTCAATCTATCTTTACACCAATCTAACCAAACTCGATGTTTAGGTTGGGCAGCAATATTCTGCTGTAAAAGAAATGGTATCAGATCAGCTAGGTCTGCTTGTATAGGTTTATCGATAATTAAACTTGGCTTTTGCATTTCCAACTCATCAATATCAACCATAATCTTATAAGCTTTAGGTGCAAATGCAGTCCAATTATAACTAATTTGCCGAATATTTAATCGGCACCCTAATATAAGAATTAAATCTGCATTTTGAATGACAAAATTACCTGAGCGATTTCCAACTGTTCCTGGTCTACCTACATATAAAGAATGTTCGTCGGGTAATAAATCATGAGCGTTCCAACCTGTAACTACTGGGACTTGAAATCTATCGATTAACTGAAGAAATGGCTCGTATGAGCGGCTAATCCTAACTCCAGAACCGGCTAAAATAACAGGCCTTTCAGACAATTCGATTGCACTAATAATTTCTGCTGACTCACTTAACAAATCCAAACTAAGCCATGGGTGCTCTAATTCTTCCGGATTAAATCCTACAAGTTCATCTGGATTAATGAATGAGCTTTGAACATCAATCGGAACATCTAACCAACAAGGGCCAGGACGTCCATGCGTTGCAAGATAAAATGCCTTTTCAAGGTGATAGCGAATTGAAGATGGATCGCTAATCATCTGTGAGTATTTAGTAATAGAGTGCACTATCTTACAAATATCAATCTCTTGATCACCATATTGTCGCAATGACATCCCAGTACTTTGAATCGTTGTTTGATACTTAACTTGCCCTGATATGACTAACATACTCAGAGAGTCTGTCCAAGCACCATGAACACCAGTAATTGCATTTGTTCCACCAGGACCAGTAGTCACATTAACAAGGGCTGGGCGATGAGTTAAGCGACTATATGACTCTGCAGCCATAGCGCAGGCTTGTTCATGATGATTAAAGATACAGTTCAAACCATTATGCCTACCAAGTGATTGATTAAGGTGCATAGCACCTCCACCAGTCACCATAAAAACCTGCTCGATTCCTAATTCAACTAATCGCTGTGCAATATAGTCCGATAATTTGATATTCATTTATATAAACTCTTTAGTAAGCGACTATTTTATTTCCTACGAGAAGATAAGTGTTAAATTTTCGCTTGAAATTCTTTACGATGTTTAAAACTTCTTGAGGGTAAATTCCCGGCACCATTACAATCACTGCATCTACATCTGAATATTCTAATGTCTCTGGTGAAACTATTTTAGTCAACATAACAGGACTGAATAGCCCTTGCTTAAATGGAGCTGAATCAATAATAAACTCAATATTATTCAACTTACTAATAGCAAGTAAAGCTAATGTTCTGTGCCCAGCTCCCCAGACAGCAACTTTTTTCCCAACAGAGACATATTTATCGACTAGTGTATTTAATTCGGCACTTAAAGAATTTACTTCTTCCATATACGAGTCTAATCTTAATGAACTTCGTTTTCTTACAATTGCTAAAATATCATTACTCTTATTAATTTCCTGACACTCGAGCACATCGAACCCATTAAATTCAAATGCTCTACGTAAAGTACTAACTGTAAAGTATACTAAATGATCAGCAACGAACTCATATAGACACTTTGATTCGAGAAGGTATGACAAATTAGGTACTGTAATATATCCTACAGCATTATCTGTTGAGTTAGTGTAAATCGAATCTATAAATTGTTTTATGTCTGGTTGATGTTCCAAATAGTTAAATGAGAAAAATACTTCTGCTTTCTTAGTTATTTTCTGATCTGGTAGATAACCACAAATCATACTTCTCTCAAAAAGAACACCCTCTTCTACGGAATTCTCTGAATATTCTATACCTTCAGCACGAAGACCAGCATCAACTATAACATCTAACATGCCACCTTTACCGCAACCTATTTCAAGCGCAGTTTTTCCTAGTAAATTGTATTTCTTAACAAAAGTTGTAATTTCATTTAACCGCGTAGTTCTAGAATGCGGTGACAAAACAGCAGCAGTAATAACTTCTCTGAAATAACTCACTGGAGCAGCTTTAAGCTGTACTAAATCACATTTATTACATTGAAAAACTGCAAGTTCGATTGGCGATTCGTTATCTAACTGCTTGCTAGTTAAAAAATGCTGCGCGGCTTTTGGAAATGGGAAAAGGGTAATTAACGCATTACCTGGAAGCTCTGCGCGACACAAACGACAGTGTTCTATTTGTTCAAAATACGTCATAACTTAGTCCTATCAAATATCTAGCTATTGATGGTCAAGACTAATCTTAGTCGATGCAATTTCTTTCCATTTTTGCTGATTCAAACCCATATTATAGGCAGGCAAACCATATTTAATGCATTTACCACAAATCTTAGCACTATTTTTATTTGAGTTAATTTGCTCCAATGTAGATTCAAGATAGTTATCAGAAACAGTAATGCCATCTCGATTAAAAACAGTACAGCAAACTGGTACCTTTAAATCCCAGTTAATATTTATCTGATTTTCTTTAAATGGACAAATTTTAGAACGATACTTAGAACTTGCCTCTAATCCCTCTTCAATATTTACTAATAGCATTGAATTCAATTTTTCTGTCTGTGGGTCATGAATTCCATCTAGATAGTCTAAGCAACGCTCAAGAGGCATAACAAGTGAGTAAGTAGTTGAAAGAGAGAATTTTAACTCTTCACAAAGCATCCGCATTTTTTCTAAATTTAATCCATTATTATCATTGTACAAATGATAATTTACATCAACAAAGGTTTTAGATTTAAACTTATCTAAATAATATCTCAAACGATACATATTTGATTTTACTAAATCAATATTTCCACCCGTATGAGTTTTTTCATATGTGTCTGGATAATAACCAGACAACGATACTTTGAGATATTCAGGTGACTGTCGAATAACGTTACCCAATAATTCATCTGAGTCGATAGATAAATTACTGGATAGTGCTACAGCTATGCCGTTTACATGTAAATATGAAATAATTTCAGGTAAATTTTTATGTAAAAATGGCTCACCCCAGCTATACAAGCTAACGTGAGTTACGATTTCGTTCTCACCAATAATCTTATCAACCACTTTTTCAAGGTTATTCAATGACATGCGACCAATTGGCGTTTTGTCGCCATCTATACTATGTGCGCAAGATGGACACTTAAGATTACACGACCCCATAATATCAATGGTATAGAAAGACTCGCAATAATCAGAATACAAAATGTAATCATGGGCAGAAAATCCCATATCCATTAGCATTGAAATAATTTCAGACTCTTTTAATGATACAGCAATAACAATAGCTAAATTTTCATACTCTTTTTTCATCGTAGCCAAAACATCTGGTGAGCTAACTAATACGTCATTGACTAATTTATTCTGCAATGCAAGATCTGAGTCAATAAACCGGACAATATTAAGTGAGTTTGCAAGAGAAAAACGTAAGAACCCCATACCCGTCATTCTAGCGCCCCATATCACGATTGGACGTTTTTCTAACTGAACCAGTAAACTCACTTTTGATTTTATCATTTGAGCTGTTCCATCTCGATGATTTTTTGACAAATTTGATTTTTTTGAGGATGCTTTTCATACCATTTATAAAGGTTTGAAATTGAATCTTTAAATGGAGTAATTTTTAAGGGGCCAAATTCACTCACATAACGTGAGTTGTTTCCTGAATATTCACCTCTGCTCCCCTCCTGCTTTACAAATACTGCAGAATCTGTATTACCGACTTCATTAATGATTTCGGCGAGCTTAAACAAAGATATCGAATAACCACTACATATATTATAATTCCTATAAACAAATTCTGATTTAAAAAATATTTCAGCAGCCAACAAAAAATCATCTACATAAAGATAATCAAAAAACATATCCTGATTAATAGAAACTTCTAATCCAGAAAGTATTCTACAGATATTGTTAGAAATAAACCTACGAGAATAATCCTCATACTTACCAAATATTCCAAACACTCGCAAATTAACAATGTTATTAGAAAACTTTTCAACATCATTTGAAATAACAAATTTTGACAACCCATATGTATCTGATGGGATATGCTTACCAAAATATTCCTCACTCATCATAGGTTCGTAATTTTTCATATCATATTCTGCACCTGAACCTATTGTAATCATCCGACCAAAAAGATGTGAACATCGGGCTAAGTTAAAATATAAAATCAAATTTTCATTTAATGAGTTTATATTTACAGCACTCATTAAGACAACATCTGGGCATAAATTCGCTAGATATTTTTCTACAGCACACGTATCAAGTAAATTCAACTCATGTCTTTTTGGTGAGTATACTTCATAACCTTTCGCAGAATAATATTCCACTGCGTTTTTACCAATAAAACCATTGGATCCCAACACCAGTAATTTTATACCAACAGACATTTCACTCACCTATAGTTAATTATAATATTTCTTTTATTTTCCACTCATTAGACTGTATCCACTCATTATCATCAAGTGATTCATCTAATGCATTTAACGCTGCTAAAACTTTTTCCTTATGTGGATCAAGATCCTCATCAACACAAACCATAGGAGCAGAACAGTTATTACAAAAATTAATCTGCTCTCTTCGTCCTTTTAGCATAGCAACTCGTAATTGATGTAGAGACTTTCCTTCCCATATTTCTTTTACACTTTGTTCATTTACATTGCCAATGACAACCTTTCTTGGCCAATCCAAAGTACAAGGACTAGTTTGACCATCACAATTAAAATGCAAATACATGAATGTGAACGGACAAATATCTTTATATTTTTTTATTTTTTGATTATACATCCCCGTTTTAGCAACTTCATTTTGCTTATCGAGTTGTGTTTCTGCCCATTGAGGTACTATTTTCTCTATGAAAATTTCATCGCAAATACCACCAAAAGTATCAAAAAAATATTGACGTTCTGTTTCATCTAGAATGAATGTTGTGTTATTACCTTTATCAAGAGCACTTGTTTGGTCCGCGATTTTCACATAAATAGTAAGTTCAGGCCCTTTAATGCTATGAAGATGTCTTACACCTTCAACTATCTCATTAAAATTCTGCTTTACACCGGCAACCTGCATGTATCTTTCATCACTTAAACCTTCAATTGATACATTAATACGTTGTAATCCAGCATCCACTAGTGCACGGTTTAACTCAGGTGTTAACTTCGAACCATTAGTAAAAACTTCGATAATTTCTGCAACATTTTTTTCTTTAGCATACTTAATCATTTCAGGAAGATCTTGGTGTAATGTAGGTTCCCCATGATTACCAATTTTAATTTTTTTAATCTTTTCAGGGAATTCAGCAAGATCATTAACAATCTTCTTGAACATTTCCACGCTCATTTTCCCACGCTTCAAGTCAACCTTTTTCATTGCTCTATTGTCGGCTTGAAAACAAAAACTACAGCGGTAATTGCAAATACTTGACACATCTATATGAACTGAAAATGGTGTTTTTAAAGGTACTCTATCTTCAATGGGTACTTTTACCGCTGAATATATTCGCGGTTGTACTTTGGCGACAATCTCATCGTTAGTCATAGTTGGGTCCTATATACACGAAATAGTTTTAAAACTAAACGGACGCATAGCTAAGAGCTGCGACATATCATTGATATCACAATATATATCTCCTCTTGCTACACCATCATCATAGCCCGAGCTGAAAAAAATAAAGGGCACATTGGCCGCCTTAGCCGCTTTTTGATCAATGGTGGTATCCCCAACTAATAATGCACTAGCAGGTTCTAGGCCAAGTTGTTGTAACACTCTTAAGACAGGTTCAGCATTCGGTTTCGCTATATGTTCAGGCCTACCTGATATAACAACGTCAAAATACTCTGCAATTTCAGTTTCAAGTAAAACTTTATCACAGAGCGCTGAAGGTTTATTTGTGCATACAGCTAACTTAAAACCAATTTTTTTCAAAAACTTGAGTGTTGCTTCTACATTTGGATAGAGAGAAGATTTCGGTGTTGATATCAATTTATAACGGTCCCGAAACTCTGCAACAAGGCATGTAACGGGTTCAATTGACTGAGGAAGTGCCAAGGATAAAATCCTATCGGCTCCATGACCCATCTCCTGCAATAGACTATCTTGGTTTAAAGGCTTAAGATCACGAACTCGACGCATTTCATTAATAACTTGCGTCACTTCTCTGGCACTATCAACCAAAGTTCCATCAAGATCGAAAATAACTAACTGAATAGACATCTAATTAGCCAACTTCTTGCCGAAGTTGTAATACTCGAGTAGATAGCAATTCCAGCCGAGTTTCATCTTCTTTAGCAATACATGCATAGTAATTATGCTTATTCTGAAGCCATAACAGTTCAAACTCAACAGCTAATAGCAACCCCTTTCTGAGCTTAGCCATGGACAAAGCATCTGCATTGAAAATGATTTTCCTTGTTTCAAAACGAGTTAGATACGTTGCCTTTAGAGCTTGCAAAAAATCGATTGCATCTAATGACACACCACCACCAACTACAAACTCAATACCTGCTAACTTACATTGTCGAGCAACCTCGAGACAATATTCAAGAATTTTGTCAGAATTAACATCACCACGCTTCATTCCATTTGATTGAGTAAAATCAACACGGCCAAAGACAATTCCAGGTTTAGTCGCAGATGAAACTATCACATCAATAATTTGCGCTAGGTTGTTAAATGTTGTCTTTGTCTCAACATTGAATAAGAATGAAGTATCCTCGAGTTCGTCCTTTGTAAACGCAGTTTCATATGCTCCTATATATTTGCTTAATGCATAAGGCGTTTCAACCATAGGCGCAACAACGTAATCAGCTCCGAATTGTTTTGCTTCAAATAAATCGCGAATTGCCTCAGCGCCACCAATTTTTAGTGCTACATCTAAGCCTGCTCTGCGAGTGATCTCTAACAAACGTAAAAACTCATCACTTCGAGTACCTTCTGCCTCAAATTCTGCTTTAACGGCAACGACACCATGGTTATCTTTGAGTTGCTTAAGAATATTAAGCATTTCTCTTTCTAAAGTATTAATAGTCCTTCTCCTTTCTCAAGCTACCCTATAAATCAGCACGCAAGCATTAACACACTTGTATCGACCTGATTACAAAAAAACTAAAGTCTTTTTTCTTTTAAGAAAAAATCTTCAAAAGATTCAATTACATAATCTAGCATTTCCGTTGTTAACGCTGGTTGGACACCAATCCAAAATGAGCTTTCCATCACTAAATCAGTCGTATTAAGACGACCTGAGACTCGATATTTTTTATCTTTCATGTAGGGCTGACGAGTTACATTGCCAGCAAATAAAAGTCTGGTACCTATTCGCCGAGATTCCAAAAACTGAAGTAATGTTAAGCGTTCGATGCCCTTATCACGTTTTAATGTTAATGGAAAACCAAACCAAGAGGGTGATGACTTCGGCGTTGCTTCAGGTAAGATAAGGTATTCTTCACAAGATTTTAAGCCCGTCTTTAGATACTCAAAATTGCGTTTTCTAGCCATAATAAACTCAGCTAAATGACCTAATTGTGCTAAACCACAGGCCGCTTGCATATCAGTAATCTTTAGGTTGTAACCTACGTGGCTATAAATATACTTGTGGTCATAACCTTGAGGTAAACTCCCTAGCTTCCAACAGTAACGTTTATTGCAGGTATTATCTTTTCCTGGAGCACAATAACAATCCCGTCCCCAATCGCGAAATGACTCTACAGTACTCTTTAGAAGCGCACTATCCGTAAATACAGCCCCACCTTCACCCATTGTAATATGATGTGCAGGATAAAAACTCAATGTCCCCAAATCACCAAAAGTGCCAACCAAACGCTCCACGCCAGATTCAATACATGTATTACGTCCTTTAGAATAAGCCAATGATGGTTGATAAGTCGATCCTAATGCATCGCAGCAATCTTCAATTACCCATAGATTATATTTTTTAGCCAAATGCATAATCACATCAATATCAAATGGATTACCTAAAGTATGAGCTAACATAATGGCTTTGGTTTTTTTACTGATAGCTTCTTCGATTAAATCAGGATTAATATTATATGTTGGCAGCATAACATCAACGAACACTGGTATTAATCCATATTGAATTAATGGATTAACCGTTGTAGGAAAGCCTGCAGCAACTGTAATAACTTCATCACCAGGTAATAATGCTCTGTCACCTAAGCGTGATGAAGTTAATGCTGCTAACGCTAATAAATTTGCTGAAGAACCTGAATTAGTCGTTAAGACATTTTTTATATCTAGTATTGATGACAAATCAGTTTCAAAAGTGTCATTAAATCTGCCTGTTGTTAACCATCCATCAAGTGATGCTTCAACCATGTTGGAGTATTCATCAACCCCAATAAGCTTTCCAGAAGGTGGAATAGGCGTATCACCACCATAAAATTTTTGGGGTATGGCTTTAATTGCAGCATACTCTTTGACCAAATCAGCGATATCTTTTCTAATTTTTGTCAATTTTTTAGAAGTATCAGTCAAGCTAATCACCTTTATCATTCAAATATTCATGAATCTGTGTTTGGGTTATTGATGCCATATTCTTACCTTGATAAAACCCACTGTACCACTCTATCGTTTTCTCAATGGCCAGTTCAATTTCCCACTTAGATTGCCAATTTAAAATACTGCGTGACTTAGATGTATCTAACTTAAGAAAATGAGCTTCGTGTGGAGCATTAATTTGAGGTTCACTTTTGACATATGCACCATCTCCCCAGTTTTTTGCTAGCTGTTGCGCTACCCATTCAACAGTTTTTGCATCGGTTTCTGCTGGACCAAAATTCCAAGCGTAAGAAGTTTCATCAGGATTCCCATCACGACTCAAAAGGTAATTGATCAGTTCTAAGTAACCAGATAAAGGTTCCAAAACATGTTGCCACGGACGGATAGCACTCGGATTTCGAATACTTGCTATCTGTTGTAAACTGAAAGCTTGAACTAGATCTGGCACTAATCGATCTTCAGACCAATCACCACCACCAATAACGTTTCCCGCTCTTGCTGAAGCCACGATCACTCCAGATTGACTTAAATAAGAATTACGGTAACAACTGGTAACTAACTCTGAACATGCTTTGCTACTACTGTAAGGATCTAATCCACCAAGGGAATCACTTTCTCGATATCCCCAATGCCATTCCCTGTTTTGATAGCACTTATCGGAAGTTACATTGAGGACACATTTAACACTCTCTGTTAATCGTATTGCTTCAAAAACATTAATAAGACCCATTACATTAGTGCTATAAGTTTCAACAGGATGGTCATAACTATGACGAACTAATGCTTGCGCTGCCATGTGAATGACAATCTCAGGTTGATGATCGATTAACACTCTTTTTATAGTATCAAAGTCTCGGATGTCACCAATAATAGACTCAATATTCGCATTGATATTTAACAAGGTAAACATATTAGGCTGGGTTAAAGGGGCAAGAGAGAAACCAATGACTTCTGCACCATAATGTTTAAGCAGACAACAAAGCCAACTCCCCTTAAACCCAGTATGTCCTGTGATTAAGATTTTTTTTCCCTTAAAAAATTGCTGATTTGTTACCATATCTTCCACGGTGCCTGATTATTCTGCCACATTTCCTGAAGGTATTTCTGATCTCTAAGTGTGTCCATGGGTTGCCAGAAACCATTATGTTTAAACACTGCGAGATTATTTTCCTCTGCAAGCATTTGTACAGGTCCCTCTTCCCAACTAGTGTTATCACCCTCAATATAATTTAATACTTCAGGAGATAAAACAAAAAAACCACCATTAATCAGAGAACTATCATCCTTTGGTTTTTCTTTAAAGGTCGTTACAAGGTCACCAGAAATATTGAGCGCTCCAAAACGGCCTGGGGCTTGAGTTGCAGTTAAAGTCGCTTTCACTTTTTTAGCCATATGAAAATCAATTACATTCTGGATATTAACATCGCAGAGCCCATCACCATATGTAAAACAAAAAGCTGATTCTCCTTCAATATATTCGGCTACTCGTTTTAATCGTCCTCCAGTCATAGTCTCTTGACCTGTATCGACTAAGGTTACCCTCCAAGGCTCAACCATCTGATGATGTACTTCCATCTTATTATTTCGCATATCAAAGGTCACATCGGACATATGAAGAAAATAATTTGCAAAATACTCTTTAATTACATATCCCTTGTACCCACAACAAATTATAAAGTCATTAATACCATAAGCGGAATATAGCTTCATTATATGCCATAAAATCGGTTTACCACCAATTTCAATCATCGGTTTTGGTTTGAACAAAGTTTCTTCAGAAATACGTGTTCCATATCCACCAGCCAAAATAACCGCTTTCATAACTTAATTCCTTATTTCACTAACCTAATTTTGACAAGGCTTATGTATATTAACTTCTTTTGTAAAGTCGTAATTCTGAATGAAATTTATCAATTGTTTGAAAACCAAAAGGTAATACGTTTGTGGCAATAAGCTCGTACTCAGGTAGGAATTTATCATAATCATCTCCCAAGATAGGCACTTTAACACCAACATGAGAGTGGTCTTTTGCGACCTGTTTTCCTTCGCGAAGATTACGCAATAGCACGTATTTACTTTTTAACCGTGTTACATGTTGCAGATAATTTTGTACTATTTCAGGCTCCATTTCTTGGAAGGAGATAAAATTCACAAAAAGATCAATTTCGCCAGTGAGTTCAGGTAACTGCCAAGGACACATGACTACGGCACTAAACTCAGTACGTAGTGTATCAATATTCAAATCTGGGTAAATTTGTAACTGGGCATAATCTGCCACAAGATGTGCACCCAATACCTGTTTTAAATAATAACTGGAAAAGAGACAGGTCGGAGGAATATCTACGTTTATATAAAAAGTCTCATTTCTGCTATCACTTAGTAGAATCTCACCGAGTGAACCGAAACCACCACCGATTTCTAAGACAGTTTTGACCGAAATATCTTGTATATGTTGCTTAAGAAAATTTAATCCTAGTAGATAATTTAAACTAGAGCGACTATAAAAATGTCCATCAAACTCAAACTGTTCTAATGGGTTACCTACATGGCTTTCACTGAAATTTTGTGTAAACGGGGCACGTAACTGCTCACTCGCTTTATACACTCGATAGTCACTTTTAGCATGAGTTTCACCCGATAAAAACTCCGTCATTGACATCATGGCGCGCCGGTCATTTTGAAGGGCGCCATCACAAACAGTTAACATATTTTGATAACGTTCTGGCTGTAAAACCCAGCCATGAAATAAATATGTTGGAACGAAATAGCCTAGGGCGCTATTTAGCGTTCGAAAATTTTCAATCCCGTAATCGGCTAGATCCTGCTGCAAGCTCTTTGCACCATGTTGCCAGAAGTGACTTGGCTGATAACTGGGATCCTCATTACGCATGTCTGATATCATGGCGTTAACTTGCTCTTTCCACATATATTTATTATTCCTTATCGGGTCCAACATTTTCACTGCGTTTTTTTGGGATACAATACAGCACAGTTTCCAATAACATATCACCATAGACTCTAATGTACATGTCATAGTCTGGAACCATATCGTTGATCATCAAAGGAATATCCCATAAATCGCTAGGATTGTGATAGAGACAAATTGCCAAAACAGGGCGATATGTTTGAATAATATTCTTTGCCCCTAAAAGAGCCGCCATTTCAGCCCCTTCTATGTCCATTTTGATAAAGTTGGGTGATCCTCCAAAAACCACGTCATCGAGTGCCACACAACTCACCAAATTATCTTGTGATCCCGTGGTTCCGGTTAATCGGCTTGAAGTACTGTGTTCAGCATCAAAAGCTAACAAACAGCACTTACTCCATACGCCAGCAGGGTAAATAAATACTCGCCCCTGATGTTCCAACCCCAAGGCTTTAACTCTACAGTTTAATTTATATAGATTAATGGGGTCAGGCTCAAAACTAGCGCAGTATTCTACCGGTAGTGCATGTAATTGCGCAGCGGTAAATAATGAGGTTAACGTATCGCCATTATATGCACCCGCATCAATAAAACGCAGTGCTGACAAATGGTTAAAAACAGGTATATCTTCAGCAAAATATTGAATATGAGGATCGGGGATTGGATAATCTTCAACTCGATGATGTTGACGAAAACGAACTATTTGATCTAATAATTGCCGACTCTTATCATCAAATAACAGACCCCTTACTTTTGCCAATTGCTCGAGTTCCACCATTTCATCAATCACGGCTGAATACCAAAGACTGTGGGGAATTAATTGTTGGATAATAGCAGGACAAGCAAAAATGGACTCTGTAAAGTCATATACTCTAGTAAAGCCCTGTGCCACAAGCTCAGACTTGATACGTCGACTTAATAACCCTACTGATATATATATTTCGGCGTCTTTGTTCTCGATATCTTCTTGGCGTATTATCGGCAAGTCATATAGATGAGTCTGTTGACTATAAGCATCAATAAAACCATCAAGTGTGATCGATGAGAATTGAAAACTTTGAAAAAAAATTTCACCTTGAATGCCTGCACCAAAAATATACCTTTCACTCATTAGCCTTTCCTCCCGTACAACATCGTTTCAAGTACGGCTGTCCAACCATTATTTAAGGAATTATACTGTTCCCTCAACAATTTCTTAGACACTTTTCCCGTTGCCGTTAATGGCAATTTTTCTGGGAAAAAGTATTTTAGAGGACGCTGAAAAGGCGCTAATGAACGGTTCGTTAAGGCTCGAAGCTGTGGCTCTAAACGATCTGCATCTTTTACAATACAGATGGCGACGATAACTTCACCTAGCAACTGGTCATCTACACCGATAACAGCCACTTCTAACACTCTTTCATGCGTGGAGAGTACAGCCTCAATATCCTTCGGATATATATTGATGCCCCCCGAAATAATAACGTCTTTTTTACGACCAACGTAAGTTAAAAAACCTTCGCTATCGAGTTTACCGAGATCGCCAGTTAGAAAATAATCTCCATGCCACGCAGCCAATGTTAATTCAGGTTTATGGTAATAACCGCTAAACGCTAGTGGAGACCTTACTGCTATTTCCCCAACCTCATTGATCCCACAGACGCATAGATTTGAATTGAGTATTCGAACATCGATCGCTTCACATGGGTAGCCGACAGTATTAAATTTAAATTTTGCATCACAGGGCGCTAAATTGGTTGCGACGGCAATTTCTGTCGCGCCATAAATTTCGTGAAAATCACAGCCAATTGCGTCAAAAATTTTCTCTTTAAAAGCCGCATCTATAGGAGCTGATGACGTCACTATAGTTTTCAGTGACTTTAATGCTATCGCGTTATCGAGTAGTTCATCTTTTAAGGCATACAGGTGCGACGAGACACTGATCACAAAACTCACCGCATGTTGCTCAACTAACACTAACCACTGTTTTGGCGTAAAGGGGGCCAATCTCACTAAAGTGGCTCCCAATAATAAGGGTACAAAACTAAGTCGCTGACCTAAAGAATGAAAAAATGGTGAAGCACATAGCACTACATCGTCAGACGTTAAATGATACAGATCCCAAGTCTGTTGCGCTCTTGCAAGTTTGACACTTTGTGACACCACAATAGGTTTAGGATCACCGGTTGAGCCAGATGAAAGGGTGATCAAAAAGTCGTTATCTATGGCTTCTTGGACCAACGAGCTAAGCGCTTCTGACGCATGGCAATCATCTTGAGTAAATTCAATATTATTAGCGTAAGTATTGTGATTGGAAGGAATATTCCCCGTAGGTATCGCCAATGCATCAGTGGCTATAATACCAAACGGCAAGGCTAAAGAATGCACTTTTGCGCTAACACTACGATCGTAAACCACAAGATTAACATCTGTCGCGTTCCATCCGGCCAACAACTGTGGTGCCAGCATTTGTGCATTCGTAGGTATACATGCACCATCTAATTTTGCGATCGCAACAGAGACAGTAAAAGAATGTAATAGAGAGTCAGTTAACAGCGCTACTCGCGGTCTTTGAGTTTGGCAAATCAGTACAATCTGCTTGCACCATAATTCAATGAGTGACAACAGCTGGCCATAGGTATAACACTCATCGCCATCGATCAACGCAGTTTTATCATGAAACTGCTGGGCAACCAGCCTAAATCTCTCATATAAGCAAGACATCAGTCTCTACCCGCAATTTTATTCACCACCACTTGCGCTAAATTACCTATGACTTGGAGCTCAGACTCTGCGAGTTCACTTGGCGCGAACTTAATCTCGTATTGACTTTCTAATGTCATGATAAGACTCAAAATAGCAAATGAGTCTAAGTAGCCAGTTGAAACAAAATTGCAATTTTCATCAATAATCTGACTGTCATCTTCTAAATGTTGCCGCACATAATCGATGATAAAATTTGTCACGTCATTTATTGTCATTACTACTCACCCATTTTTAAATGAAACATTTCAGACTATTGAATAACATCCCAGCTTAATCTGTCGCCAGCGATGAGATCTTTACCCGCTTTGCGCCCCAAAATTAGTGACTTATATTGTGGGTCAAGACCGAAACCTGGCCGCACAGATTTAACATTCAGCTCAGTAAAAATATCACCCTGCTGCATCGGTGCCGAAATATACAGTGAGCGTCGTCCATTTCGATTCTTATTCGCACCGGGCGTTAAGCTGTAATCTACTTTGCCAACCGCCAATTCCGCTCGACGGATCTCTGCCAGCATCGTTTGAAATTCAGCGACTGTTAGTGAGAAGAAGCTATCGACAGTTTCTTCTCCATCATCCAATTTTATATGTTTTTCAATTACATTTGCGCCTAACGCAACAGCTGCAATCGATACGCCTATACCAACTGTATGGTCAGAAAGTCCAGCAGGACATTGGAATGTGTCTTTTAAATGCTGTATCGTTTTTAGGTTAACTTCTGCTGGAGGTGTAGGATAGGCTGTTGTGCATTTGAGTAAAATTATTTGCTCACAACCGTGTTGCTTAAGACAAGTTACCGCACGACAAATATCTTCTAAGCTTGCCAGCCCAGTAGAGACTATGACTGGCTTACCTGTCTTGGCGACTTTTTCTAGCAATGCTAGATCGACAATTTCGGGAGACGCTATTTTATAAGCCTTTACAGCAAATTTTTCTAGCTCGTCGACTGACGTCTCGTCGAAGACAGAACCAAATAACTCAACCCCAAGTTTCGCGGCCTCGGCAAATAATTCAGGTAGCCATTCCCAAGGAGTATGAGCATATTCATATAATTCATAAAGATTTTTATAAGCTGCCCATGCGTTATCCATTGGGATAGCAAAATCACCATGATCCACATTTAGCGTAATAGTATCAGGACGATATACTTGCAGTTTAATGGCATCGGCTCCCGCATCGGCAGCGGCTTTAAGTAGGGTAACTGCTTTACGGATATCTCCGCCATGATTTCCCGATAACTCAGCAATCACATAACAGGGCTCTTCGTCACCAATCCCGCGCTCACCAATATTAATCTTCATTTGCACATAACCTTTAATTTATCTCAACCCATCTCTCAGTTTTATTTGACTGTACAGCAGCGTCTAACATAACGAGACCATCATGGGCATGCTGCCAACCAAATACATAAGGCGACTGAAATTGCCCCTTTTTACGGAACATAACTAGTGCATCGGCAATATCGTTATAAAGATTAGCAAAAGCTTCAACAAAGCCAGCGGGATGTCCAGGTTTAAAGCGTTCGCGGACTTCTTCTTTAAAATGACAATTGCCTCTATCATAGGTCATCCGCACAGAGTCTTTACCGTAGATATGCAGACGCTCCGGCTCCTCCTGATACCACTCTGCACTCGCCTGTTCACCAAATAATCTGACTCTAAGCCCATTACGATGGCCTAAAGCTGTCTTACTAACCCAATAGGAAGCCCGCATCCCCTTTTCAAATTTTGCCCACAAATAGGCGTCATCGACTATGCCATCAAAAATCGAGAAATGATGAAAATCGGCATTTACGCTCAAGGGAATTTGTCCAGTAATAAACTCACTCAGATGCTGCACATGCACGGCAAGATCTAATAAAATCGTAGGGATTGCACCATCCACCAAACGCCAAGCTTGAGGATGCATTTTTTCTGGTGCTTGAATAAAACCATCTGAGTGAAACTCAATTTGGATCTGTTTAAGCTCCCCAAAAGTGCCTTCTTGTACATGCCTGCGTAACACTCGCACCATAGGATAACCGCTGTAGTTAAAGGTCACAGCGAGGAATCCTTTAGTCTCATCGAGGGCTTTTTGGATCGCTATCGATTGCTGTAAATCCGCCGCCATCGCTTTTTCACATATAACAGCGACTCCTGCTTGCAGCAAGGCACATACGACATCAACGTGACTTGGTGTTGGAGTTAGCACGACAACGGCATCGAGCAACGCCGCCTCTTTGGCAATATATTGCTGCCAATCGGAATACACACGATCTGCAGGAAGATGCCATGTCGCGCCCGTTTTTAAACTGGTATCTATATCGCGGGAAAAGCATCCAGAAACTAATTGCCAACGCCCGTCCAACTGACTAGCTGCACCATGGGCGTAACCCACGGCCGAAGTATAAGAACCGCCAATAAATCCCAACTTCAACGGTTGTGGGGTTACTTCCATCGCGATCATTTTGCCACCACCTGTATATTGTGTAGCTGCGGATCTGGCTTAGTCGTCCGAGTTACAAAGAAAAACTGACTATAATGTGCATCAGCAAATACCGTGCCAATGGCTGAAGCATAGGGATGCGTTTCGTCTATTGTCTCAAAGCCAAGATAATCATTCATCAGCTTCACATACTTGTTCTCACGATGAATAACCGCAATCCAAGGAATACCAGAATACTTTTTATCACAATGAGTTAACTGCCAATTAAGTGCAAGTAGCGCATCTTGGAATCCCGTGTCATCGTCACAAACAAACCAACCGCCAATTAAAAAATGTAGTTGTGCAACTTGTCTCACTTGATGCCAAATATACAAGCAAGCTTGTCCGTTTTTTGACAGTAAATAAGACTCACGTTGTGTGTTGAACCACCATGCATAGTGCGCTAAACGCGGAATGGGCTGCACATTAATCATATTTTGCGCATTAGCTACTAAGTTACGGCTATCAAGGTAATGATTAATATCTCGATCGCTAACAGGACGTAAACTATGATGTTTCGAGAGGATCAACTCAACACACGGTGCAGAATGTTTCACTTTCTCCTCAGGTGTTAATTCGCCCATCATGGCTTTGACGACTCTTTGGACCCCTAGCCCATCTAAATGAAATCGAGATGAATTAAGCAAACCTTGGACTCGGCCATTATGCCTTATAACCGCATCCACAAATTCAGGAAGACAAGCAACATCTTGCTCACTCCATTGGTCAAGATGGAAGAAGTGGCCGATATCTTCTAACTGATCTATTGGCGTGACTTGGTTCTCTGACGTTGAAAAGGTCAATGCTGGTTTATTGAGCGCAAGCAATTGATATAAAATTCCGCCTGCTGCACCTATATATAAATCGCACGCCTTTAGGTAAGGGTACAATTCTTTAATACCAATGAGCGGCTCAACCCAAGGAGTGTCCGCACATTCAGTGATAAAAGTAAGAGGGTCATCAAACAGAGGCCCAAGGATAACCTGAATCTTTATCTGATTTCGTTTCGCTAACGGTTCTAAATTCTCTATTAACTTGCGAATAGTAACAATATCTCCGCCACCACCAAGACCTACTAAGAGAGTATAAGGCAGTTCTGCAGGCTGCGAATGTATAACGGCTTGTTGATAATGTTCAGATAACAGCACAAACTCTGGGCCAAGTAAGGCCATACAGTGTGAAGGTAATTTACCTTGGTAAAAAAGAGACGTATTGTCCCCACGCCAACGTACATCTAACAAGATGTCGCACTCATGGGGGCGACAAAGATCATCAATAGACAATACTTGATAGCCATGTGCTTTAATCAATAACTCCCATTCTCGACCCAAATAATAGTCATCCACGACAACCCAGTCTGCGTAAAAATTATTCGCCACGCTCAGAAATAACACAGCATCATGTGACTCATCTGAGCAAGTTGGCGATACTAAATTGAGTGAAATATAATCGAGTCCTTCAACAAATGCAGATAACTCCTGCTCGACCGCTCCCAATACCAAAAGGCATTTATGACCTTGTTGAATCAATTCTCTTGCAAGCACGGCACAACGGACTAAGTGACCAATCCCTATCCCCTGCCCAGCATTGACTCTAAAAACGATCCTCTTCATCTTAGGCACTTTGCTTGAGCATCACTTGATATAGTGCCTCGGCTCTTACCCAATCGTCTGGAGTGTCAATATCTTGAACTTGGTGGCGAGGTAATGGATATGGTATAGAATCACTCGAAAACATCCCCTTGCTCTCCAAGAAGCCTTCTGTCGTGCCCCAATAGAACTGACCGGCATCATGGTAAGCTTTTTCAAGATCTTGAGAGCGAGTATTAAAATACTCAGGTTGAAACATCTCAACATCTCCGTTAGTCGTTATTTTAAAGGCACGTTGAATTGAAGAGGGAAATTCTGCTACGCCAAAGCAAAACTTTTTATGCTTGTTTTGCTTTAATATCGCATATGCGTCTTTTAATATTTCCGCTCGAATAAAGGGGGCCGTGGCATACATAACGCAAGCAAACGAAGGCTTAGAGTGAGACTCTATTAACCAGTTAAGCGCATGCGTCACCACCACACCTGTCGTCGCAAAATCATCGGCTAATGCTAAGGGACGGACAAAGGGAACTTCAGCACCATATTGTAGCGCAACAGCGGCAATTTCATCATCGTCAGTTGATACTATAACACGATCGAAACAACCGCTAATTAATGCAGCTTCAATTGTATAAGCAATAATGGGTTTGCCATTAAATGCCTTAATATTTTTTCTCGGTATACGTTTACTACCACCACGGGCGGGAATTATTGCTATGTTCACTACAATAATCCTTTTAATGTTTCAGTAATAAAAACTAACTGTTCGTCACTAAGATCGGGATAAAGCGGCAAGGTTAAGCAATGGCGATAAAAGTGCTCAGCTTGAGGGAAATCATGCTCAGCAAAACCTAGATTTAAATAATACGGTTGTAAATGCACAGGGAAATAATGAACATGCACACAAATACCTGCCGCTCTCATCGCATCAAAAACCACTTTACGGGCGATATTCTCAGGCAATAAAATCATCATAAGATGGTAAGCACTAAGTGTATTATCTAACGGAGAGACAAATTCAACCCCAGTGTCTTTCAATAGGAAATGATATCGACTAGCTAATTGATTACGTTTAGCTACAAACTCATCTAGACGCGTAATTTGGCTATTTCCTAACGCAGCTTGTAAGTCCGTCATACGATAATTGAAGCCCAAAAAATGCTGCTCATAATACCAATCCCCTTCATCAGGTCTTAGCATCATATCTTTATCCCGTGTCACACCGTGGCTGCGATATAAAACCATCGCCTTAGCAAGTTCTGCACAATTAGTTGTCGCGACACCTCCTTCAGCAGTAGTAATAATTTTAACAGGATGAAAACTAAATACCGTAATGTCACTATACTGACACTGACCAATATATTGATCCTGATATTGCCCACCTATAGCATGTGAGGCATCTTCTATAACCCTTACACCATACTGCTTTGCAAGCGCTCCTATCACATCCATGTTGCAACTATGGCCACATAAATGAACGGGTATTATAACCTTAGGAAGACAACCTTGCTTTTTGGCTTCTTGTAGTTTGTTAGCGAGAGCAATTGCACACATGTTACCAGTGAGGGGATCAACATCAACAAAATCAACCTTCGCACCACAATAGAGAGCACAATTAGCTGATGCTACAAAAGTGATCGGAGAAGTCCAAACGATATCTTGTTGTAAAACACCCAGTGCTAAACAGGCCACATGTAACATAGAGGTCGCACTGTTACCCGCTACGGCATACTCTGCCCGAGTTACAGTTGCAACTGCCGATTCGAACATAGGCACCTGGGAACCTTGGGTCAGATAGTCAGAAGTCAAAACAGCCGTAACTGCATCGATGTCTGATTGACTTATTGATTGATGTCCATAAGGAATCATTATGCTTCCTCATCGAGTAACTTTATTTGCTCAATTGATAAGAAATGAGGATTATTACCCGAATGATACTCAAATCCTTGTTCGACTAAGGTGCCTGTTTCACCTAACATATTAGTAGAATAGTTATTATTCTTACCAAAAAATGAAATGCTCGGTGTAATAACAAAATGGTCATCGAACTCAAGTGTATGATGCGAATCATCCCCAGGACACATAATTTCATGCATTTTCTCACCTGGGCGTATACCTACAATTTCACGCTTTAATCCTGCACCATAGGCATCAGCTAAGTCAGTGATGCGAACAGACGGAATTTTAGGGACAAAAATCTCACCACCTTGCATCCGGGAAAAATTCTTAAGCACAAAGTCCACCCCATCTTGCAAGGTAATCCAAAAGCGAGTCATATCGGGATGAGTGATAGGTAAAGAAACGGCACCGTTATTCACTAATGATTTGAAAAAAGGTACTACTGAACCACGAGAACCAACAACATTACCGTATCGCACCACTGAAAACCGGGTATTACCTTCACCCACAATATTATTTCCAGCAACAAACAATTTGTCAGAAGCCAACTTAGTCGCTCCATATAAATTGATCGGATTCGCAGCTTTATCTGTTGATAATGCAATTACCCGCCTGACTTTATTCGCGATTGCTGCTTTGATCACATTCTCAGCACCATGAATGTTAGTTTTAATACACTCCATAGGATTGTACTCGGCGGCAGGTACTTGTTTTAACGCAGCGGCATGAATCACGTAATCAACATCTTTCAACGCTTGGACAAGTCTATCAGCATCACGTACATCACCTATGAAATAACGCATACAAGACGCGTTATAAACTTGCTGCATTTCGTATTGTTTTAGCTCATCACGTGAAAAAATAATCAACCGTTTTGGTTTATATTTCGCCAATATCATTTTAGTATATTTTTGACCAAAAGAACCTGTTCCACCTGTTATGAGAATCGATTTATTGTCAAACATATACGCTCCGAATGATCACTGTAGTGCCAACACTATCTGACTAGGTATATCACAACCTACTAAGGTTGGAACATTAGTTATAAAGCAAAAAACATACCAAAATTCACTGGCGGTAAGGCCAAAACGATGATTACCATAGGTAAAAACATGAAAGCTACTAAACCACAACCATGCATAAATTTATATAATTTTAGTAACTTAATTTGAATTGTCGACCGTTTTTAGAATTTTTACGACAATCTATTCCAAACTGTGGTTTTAATCATCAATATGACTACAGTAAAAGTCTAATCCAGAGCAATTTGACTTATTTCCCTAAATTAGCAAAATCATCAAAAGCAAAAAACGAGCGTTTTTTATACAAATTTTGATATTAAGTCCCAGAGATACAATAACTATTTGTGAGGCAATCGTGCTAAAGTTTACAAAATCAATTTGATTTCATTATGTTATCAGCATGAAAATATGCGAAAATTGTCCATACATACTCAATGTTTGCCAAAAATTTGACTCTAACGAGATAACAAGGTGCACAACAGATGATGACAGTAAACGAACCCATTCTCTCCGCTGTTTTCTCGGTTAGTCAATTCAATGAGTACTATCTACCGAGCATTAATCGCAACACCTTTGAGCAATGCGACTCGAAAACGCTATTTAATAATAGGTATAAGGCCGAGTTTTCCCATAAAGATACCCTACACATAGTCATAGGTCTGGATTCTGGTTTACTTGCTAACTATGTCATGGAGCTAGCTATTCCCGATGGCAGTAAATTTATTTTTGTAGACTTTAATGCAGTACTGAACTTACTAACAATTGAAGTCCCAGACGAACTATCTGAATCAATTGAAATATGTTCACCTGAGATGTTTGATGCATTATTAAAAGAAACTCGTAATAATATTTTTATTGCTAAAAATCAATTTAAAGTTCATCGTTCAATTGCAGTTTCAGGGAACTACATTGATGAATATGCACAATTAAATTATTTCGTTGAAAAAAAAATAGAACACGAGCACTTCGAAAGCAATATCGGATTTTCCCAGAAAATTTTTATTAAAAAGCAACTAATTAATTTAAGCGAAACTCTTCAGCCCGCATCCATACTAAAACAGAAATTCATGGGTAAAACCTGCATAGTCTTAGGCGGAGGCCCTTCTTTAGATGAGCATATCGACTGGATAAAAAGCCATCGAGAACAGTTGGTTATTTTCGCTGTATCGAGAGTAGCGCATAAACTGACTATTGCAGGAATTCCTGTGGATATCATAGTTTCGGTCGATCCCCAAGATCATGCGTTGACAGTAAATAAAGAAATGATGGCCTTGTACGAAAATAGTCTATTTATTTGCTCATATCATGTTAGTCCACTATTACTCGGACAGTGGGCAGGCAGTGTGCTATACACAGGTCCACGAATACCTTGGGATTCTCGAGATAGCGATAATATTTTGCCAAAAGGCCCTACCGTAACGAATGCCGCAGTGCAAATTGCCGAAGAAATGGGATTTGAACAAATATTACTTTGTGGCTCTGATTTTTGTCATTCTCAGTCTGGTGCAACCCATGCAAAGAATACATTCGGCGCAGATATTGGCCCTAATTTAGGAGTCATGTTCGAGTGGGTAGAAACCTATTCAGGTGAAATGGCAGAAACTCCAATACAACTCCTTCAAGCCATGCAATCTTTACAAGAAGAAGTGACTTTTTACCATGCAAAGTGTATCAATTTATCAGCAAACGCTGCAAGAATTGAGGGTATACAACAGCTTTCACCAGAACAACTGGTGCTAGCAACAATTACACCTGAAGATAGAGCTATACTTCAACCAAGTAAGCACAAACTATCTATCGAACAAAGACGTAAGCTATTAGCAAATACCCTAACTGATCTCTCTTTAACCTCAAACACTTTTAATGCCTTAATAAAATTGCTCAAAAAGGCCCTGCATTATTCAAATACCATGCTAAAAATAGAGGGTACCACACACACCGTTGTCGAACTACACAGAAAAATAGACAAGATTGAAAAAACACTCAATCGAAAATACCACCATTTTGGAAGCTTAATTAAATTTTACGGCTACTACGAATTCTCACATTTCCTATCGACAAAACAGAGCGAACATTGGTCACAATTAGATCTCAGTACAAATAATAACATTTACTATAAGGCATATTTAAACATAGCCACTGAACTTAGCGTCTTAATCAATGATGCCGCATCCAGAGTGGAAATAAGATTAGCTGAACTCACTGTGCCAACAGATATACCGGCGATTGCTAGACAGTGGCGGCAGGATAATCAGCTAGGCCGAGCATTAATTTGGAAACAAAACTATATGCCCGACCATCAGAAGTTGAATGATGCAGATATAGCTCTACTCGATGAGATTGAACAGGAATACTTACAGTATCTTAGCCAAAATAATCACAGTACCAGTGTAAAAGAGGCTACTGTCAATAATGTGGAAGATGCATTTAAAAAACTGGCTATCTTAATGCAAAATCAGCACTTACTTGGGATCAGTAAAATGATTCAATACATCAGTCCATTTATCAAAAATACCCCAGAGTTAACCCGTTTATATTATTTAGCCTCGAGTTACCAATTTTTACTTCTGCACGAAGAGTCCGCAGCACTAGAGTCTATACTTAATATCTCAGAAGAGTATCGTACGGAAACTGAACTAAAACAAATTATATTACTCTCTCTGAAACTCAAGGATATTACGCTGGCTGAAAACACTTATAGTAAAATTATTGTATTTAGTGACGATTACTTACCTCACTATGCTCAGATACTTAAGCTTCAAGGTAAGTACCAACAAGCGTTAGACTATTATCTAAACTATTTAGAAAAATACCCAACTGATATTCCGGTGCTTCTCAAATTTGGGCTTTTTTGGAAGGATATAGGCCAACCCGAACAAGCCGTGAGCGTATTAACAGAAATATTAACATTAGATCCGAACAACTTTGCAGCACAAACACATTTACAACAGCTCTACCGTGATTTAGAACTGAAGTCAAATTGACAAATTATGTAAGCTTAAGATCCACAAGTCCGCTAACCTTAGGTATAATTGGTCATAATTAACTATGTAATAAAGAGCTAATGTGGCCAACACTTATATCCCGCTAGATCAATACCGCCGTAAGTGGATTTTCAACCACAAAGACTTGCCTGTCACAGACGAGGACAAGGCGCATATCCTGCCGTTAACAGATAAAAGTGCGATGGAAATCTGGAATCAATGGATCAGTAACAAGAGTAGTCGTGCGGAGCAATTTACTAAGGGAGACTGGGCGGCGAAGGCTGATGCTTGGGTGGAAACAGATCATTGGCAGAGTGCTTGGGATAGTGAAGATAGCTGTTTACCTGACATGTTAGCCGAGTTCATTCAATGGTCCGATGAGACAACCGTCTATTTTTGCTATGAAAAATATCAGATTATTGAAACTCGTTGGGATGTGTTCGTCCGTAATTGGAAGTGTTTTCTCTTCTTCGACGACGGTCCAATTTTGATCTCACCAAAACAGAAACAAGCTGTGATGTTCGAACAGAGTGGTCAGTACAAGCTAGGCACTCGCGGATGATTTGCCGCCGATAGTTTTACGCCAATACCATTACTTCAATACTTTTACGCGATAAGTCATCTTGTTGGCATGCTCATACTTAATGATGAGTATGCCATATTTAACCATTTTCGAATGATGCTTTGGCACAATTAGCCTATCTCTCCCCTCTTCTTTAGATTAACATCCATTTTCGGTGTCGAGTATTTGAGAAGTTGGGGTCAACTTTCTGCTGTAAATACTCATAAAATCTGCTTTAAACCCAATAATTAAAATAGAAAATGAGGTGTATTATGAAGTTACTCTCCACTCTTACCCTAGCAAGCGCGCTGTTATTACCCCACACATTAATGGCCAAAGAAGTATCAGGTGTGCAAGTCGCCGATACTGTGACGTTAAATAGCCAAGCATTACAGCTCAATGGCTCGGGCGTTCGCAGTAAGTTCTTTATGGATTTATATGTGGGCAGTCTGTATTTGCCAGCAGCCTTGAGTAGCACAGCAGCGGTTATCGATGCTCCGATTGCGGCAATCCGCCTTAATATTACCTCTGGCATGATCACCTCAGAAAAAATGCGCGATGCGATCACTGAAGGTTTTGAGCACGCGACCGCAGAAAACACCGCCGATATTCAACCGCAAATCGATGCATTTATGGCGCTGTTTAACGAAGAAATTAAAGAAGGTGACCAATTTACCTTAGTCGCCAATAAAGCCCGCGGCGTGACGGCCTATAAAAATGGTCAGGAACAAGCCACCATCGAAGGTGAAATGTTCCGTCAAGCACTGTTAAAAATTTGGCTAGGTGACAAGCCAGCCCAGAAAAGCCTCAAAGAGGCCATGCTAGGCAAATAACTGACATTAACGTTAGAATTTTAATTCGATATCCAAGGCCGCAGCGCCTTGGCTATCCATATCAAGCGCGGCTTGGTCGGTCACTTCTAGCTCCCCATCAAAGTAATATCCGGCGTAAAGATTCACTGTTATTGCAGACGTTGCTCGCCAACCACCGCGCAGATAACTCACCCATTCGTTCGTTTCCACTACAGTGTCATCGTCTTCGATCAGGAATCGCTCAGTACGACGCGAACTACCAAAGCCGACATTCCAATCGGAATTAAATCGATAACTCAGCTCTAATCCTGCAGGACCACTAAAACCGGCTTGGAAAGGATTGGCGAGTGCCCAATGTTCATCTATCTGCCAGCGCATGGCGAGATATGGCACAGTGCGAACTTCATCGATATCATTGAGATACGCGACGCCAAAGCCAATCATATTTCCTGAATCAAATGCATACATGGCAGACGCCACAATACCGTAACTCTGGGCTTCGCTGGCCGATGCAGTGTCGGCGTAGGCATATTGGATCTGCGGCGCTAAAAAGAAGGCCCAATGTTTATCCATGCGATAATTTAACGACACTCCGGCACGGTAACGATTGATATGATCCCAATTCTGCCCGTCGGTACCAAACAGCGGGGCGACATTGTTAGCACCAGTGAGCGTGATATTGCGCCAATCATAATCCAGCCTGTCGTAACCCACACGAAAGCCCAAAGACCATTGCTGATTTAACGGAACATTCATCCCTGCACTCAGTAATAAACTGTCCCTTTGTAGCTCAGTATTACCATTGGCAACCTCGGCACTCTGGGTGCTGATCTGCGCGACACTTAATCTAAAAGGCTTGTATTCCTGCGAAGGTTTATCCGCTGCAATAGCGGCACAACTCATTAACGGCAACAGTAATACAGCGCTTTTCAGCAGGCGCAGTTTTGCGCTCGATGGTGAGAGTTCTCGATTAGCCACGTCAGCTCCTTGCATTTAAAATGATTAACAGATTTTTTGCGCATAATACGCGCTATCAAGCTAAAAGGTTCATGCTTTCAATGTTGAGATACAAAATGATACTTTTATATTGTGCAAGTTTTATTAAACCCGATGCGCCTTCAGGAACATGTCTGCACAACCCAAAATATACTCATTCCTATCGCTAACGAGTTCATCGGCCGCCAAGCCCAATTCTAATTTGAGTTTTAGCTCACCAAACAACATTAAACATAAACGCACCGCACTATGGTGAACGTTACCAAATCGATATTGCCCTAGGGCTTCTACTGTCACTAAATAATCCGCCAATAATCCCACTATATGTTTCGGGCCCGCGTCGAAGAACAACTGCGACACTTCGGGATGACTTTCGGATTGCGCCACACAGGCTTTGAATACCGTAATAGCTTCAGGGCTGACGATCATCTCCCCAAACTGCAGGGCAAACTGAGTTAATGCCGATTCAGGCTTAGTGGGATCACTTAACAAATCATCATTAAGATTATGGCCAACACATTTAGATTCGATTGCCGCAACAAATAATTCATCTTTGCTGCCGTAATGGGAATAGACGGTTTGTTTCGACACGCCCGCAAGCTTGGCAACCTCATCCATACTGGTATGGGGAAACCCTTGACGACAAAATAAATCAATAGCAGCTACAAGCACTTGCTGACGTTTTTGTTCGCTACGGCTCAGAGGTAACTGCGTCTCAGAGGAATGCGTCATATCGACTCTCGAATAGATAGACATAATAAATTGGCATTAGTTAAGCACAAAATAGACTAGACAGTCTAGTTCCGCACAACTAGACTTGCAAGTCTAGTTACATTGCATTAACGTTTAACTTACAGCGGAAGCACTTAAAATGGATCGAACTGCCCGACGTTCTTGGCGCACTATCAGCGTCTGCGTGTTTGCTTTAGTCACATTATCCGCCTGTCAAAAGGAAGTCACTGAACACGCCACGACAACCATACTGCCCACAGTCACAAGCAAAGCGTTGATCCTGACCCCAAGCTATCAGCACGAGCAAACCTTCACGGGGACTATCCGTGCGGGCAACACAACTGGCATCGGCTTTGAACTGGCTGGTAAGTTAAACGAGCTACAGGCCGATTCCGGTATCAAAGTGAAGCAAGGTCAAATACTGGCAATTCTCGATACCCGACTACTCGAAGCCGAGCGTCAAGAGATACAAGCGAGTCTGGCGCAAACCCAAGCCGATGTTGATCTGGCCACCAGCACTCTAAAACGTAATCAAGAATTGAAAAAATCGGGTTATGTCTCTGAACAGCTATTAGATGAAAACCGCTCACAATTAAATAGCTTAGCCGCGGCGAAAAACCGCCTACTTGCCTCACAGCATGCCAATCAACTTAAGCTCGATAAATCCATCTTAGTGGCGCCCTTCGACGGCACCATCAGCCAAAGACTGCATAACTTAGGCGAAGTGGTTGCCGCGGGGAGCCCCATTTTCACCTTAGTGGGCAATATCAATCCTGAAGCCTACATTGGCGTACCTGTCGCGTTAGCGGAGCAGTTTCACGCCGGACTGCAAGTACAAGTCAGCGTGCAAGACCAAACCTTTACCGCCGAAATTGCCGGTATCAGCGCCGAAGTGAATCCCATCAGTCGCACCCTACAACTTAGGATCAGCCTGCCCCAAGATGCCCGTGTGATTAACGGTGAAATTGCGTATCTGCATCAACAGCAGCAAATTGAGCAAGCTGGGTATTGGGTGCCAATTTCAGCGCTAACGGATGGCATTCGCGGATTATGGAATCTGTATGTCATCGCAAATGATGAACAGCAATCCATCATAGAGCGCCGAGATGTGGAAATCCTCTACACCACCCAAAACATGGCCTACATTCAAGGCGCGATTCAGCCCAATGAAATCTATGTCAGCCAAGGACTCCATAAGCTGGTCGTAGGCCAAGCCGTGTCTCCCATTGCCGCAGCCACGAGGTAGTTATGATTAAAGCCTTTGTTGAAAACGGCCGCTTAGTCAGCCTCGTTATTGCACTATTACTGGTCGCGGGCTTTGGCGCTATCTCGAGTCTGCCGCGTACTGAAGATCCACACATAACCAACCGTTTCGCCTCTGTGATCACCCCGTACCCCGGTGCTTCGGCCGAGCGGGTCGAAGCCTTAGTCACGGAAGTGCTCGAAAATCAGCTCAGACGCTTAGAAGAAATCAAGCTGATCCAGTCGACCTCTCGGCCGGGGATTTCAGTCATACAGTTAGAATTGAAAGACACTGTCATGGAGACAGATCCCGTGTGGTCTCGGGCGCGGGATTTATTAGCCGATGCGAAAATCAATCTGCCCGAGGGCATACCATCCCCGACACTCGATGATCAAATTGGTTATGCCTACACCGCCATTTTAAGCTTAGTGTGGAACAGTAATACGCCCGTTCGAGTCGATATGCTCAACCGCTATGCTAAGGAATTACAGAGCAGGCTCAGGCTGTTGTCGGGCACAGATTTTGTCAAACTCTACGGCGCACCGACCGAAGAAATGTTAGTGCAGCTCGATGGCAACAAGATGAGCCAGTTACAACTCACTCCCGCTTCCATCGCCCATATTCTCAGCGGCGCCGACAGTAAAATTGCTGCGGGTGAAATCAACAATCGTGAGTTTCGCGCCTTAGTCGAAGTCTCGGGCGAACTCGACTCCTTAACTCGCATTCGCCAAGTGCCACTCAAAATTGATAACCAAGGCCAAATTATTCGCCTTGGAGATATTGCCACTATCACGCGCCAAGCCAAAACGCCCGCGGACAGCATAGCCTTAGTCGATGGTGAACAAGGCGTTTTTGTCGCCGCGCGCATGCTTAACAATAGCCGTGTCGATCTCTGGCAAGCACAAGTGAATAGCGTCGTCGATGAACTTAATCGCGAAGTGCCCGCCAATATCCAGATCCAATGGCTATTCGAGCAAAACAGTTACACCAGCGATCGCCTTGGCGGACTCGTGGTTAACCTGCTGCAAGGATTTGTGATCATCTTGCTGGTATTGCTACTCACCCTCGGACTACGAAACGCCATCATAGTAGCGATTTCATTGCCCCTCACGGCACTGTTTACCTTGGCCTGCATGAAATATATCGGCCTGCCCATACATCAAATGTCGGTGACTGGACTCGTCGTCGCCCTTGGGATCATGGTGGATAATGCGATTGTGATTGTCGATGCCATCTCACAACGGCGCCAACAAGGGATGAGCCGCCTAGCCGCAGTGAGTGAAACCATACACCACCTTTGGTTACCCTTAGCAGGTTCAACGATTACCACGATTCTAGCCTTTGCGCCCATAGTGCTGATGCCCGGTGCCGCAGGAGAGTTTGTCGGTGGCATTGCCATGTCAGTGATGTTTGCGCTGCTGGGCTCTTACCTGATTTCCCACACGATAATTGCGGGACTCGCGGGACGATTTAGCCATGAAGGCAAACATGATGTCTGGTATCAACACGGGATCAATCTCCCGCTGCTGAGCCAATATTTTCAAGCGAGCCTCAGAATCGCCCTTAAGCGCCCTATTATCAGTGCGCTGCTTATCGGCATTACGCCAGTATTAGGTTTTTACGCCTCGGGCAAGATGACAGAGCAATTCTTTCCGCCATCGGACAGGGACATGTTCCAAATTGAAGTCTATCTTGCGCCCCATGTGAGTTTAGACAACACCTTGAACCAAGTGCAACTGATGGATAAAAAGCTCCATGCCGTCAAAGGGATAACTCAAGTCGATTGGGTGGTGGGCGGCAATACGCCCTCATTTTATTACAACCTGACGCAACGCCAACAGGGCGCGACTAACTATGCGCAGGCCATGGTGAAAGTGACCGACTTTGAACGTGCCAATGAGCTGATCCCCGAATTACAACAGCAGTTCGACAGTGCTTTCCCCGAAGCACAAGTACTAGTACGCAAACTCGAGCAAGGTCCGCCCTTTAATGCGCCGGTAGAGTTGATGATCTTCGGTCCGAATCTCGATACGTTGCGATCGCTGGGCGACGAAGTCCGCAATATCCTCGCGCAAACGCCGGACGTACTCCATACCCGAGCCACTTTAAGTGCCGGTGCGCCTAAGCTGTGGCTGCAAGTGAATGAAGATGCCAGCCTGATGAGTGGTTTAAGTCTGACGGATATTGCCAAGCAGATCCAAATGTCGACCACGGGCGTTATCGGGGGCAGCGTACTTGAGCAAACGGAGTCATTACCCGTTCGAGTGCGACTCGGTGATGGCAGTCGCGAACAAGTCACCCGCCTTTCAGAAATTCAATTAGTGACACCTTCGGGTGAGTCGGTCGCGCTCTCAGCCCTCGCCCACAACGAAGTACAAGTGAGCCGCGGCGCCATTCCAAGACGTAACGGCCAAAGGGTGAATACCATAGAAGCCTATATTGTCAGTGGTGTGTTACCCGCCCAAGTGCTGAACGATGTCAAAGATAAAGTGGCACAACTCGCGCTGCCATCAGGTTATCGCATTGAAATCGGCGGTGAAAGCGCGAAACGTAACGAAGCGGTCGGCAATTTACTGTCCAATGTGATGTTAGTCGTCACCTTGCTATTGGCCACTGTGGTGTTGTCGTTCAACTCCTTTAGGCTCACGGCCATCATTTTGTTGAGCGCGATACAATCAGCCGGGCTTGGCCTATTAGCCGTGTTTGTGTTCGGCTATCCCTTTGGATTCCCTGTCATCATAGGTTTACTAGGCTTGATGGGACTGGCCATTAACGCTGCCATAGTGATCTTGGCTGAACTTGAGGATATGCCGAGTGCTAGACTCGGCGATATGGAAACCATAGTCTCAACCGTCAGCAGTTGTGGCCGCCATATCAGCTCAACAACCATCACCACAGTGGGCGGGTTTATCCCGCTTATCATTGCTGGCGGCGGATTTTGGCCTCCCTTTGCCATTGCTATCGCGGGCGGCACGCTGCTGACGACTTTGCTCTCTCTGGTTTGGGTACCGACTATGTATCTACTGTTGATGAAAACCCGTATGGCGAACAATCAGTCCGCCATTCCAGCTTAAATCGCATCGTGGACTAGGTATTGATACAGTTTATCTTTGAGGTTTAACCGCTCTAATTTTAACGCTAAAAAGTGCTCATCGGCGGTGGGCACTTTAGTTAACTCCAGTGCCCTAATTTTATTGTCGAGCTCATGGTAACGACTGGCCATAGTCGCAAAGGAGCTATTATTGACTTTTAGATGCTTAATTTGATCGACAAAATCAGGAAACTCATAAACTAACGCATGATTCTCACCTAGCATATACACTTCCCCTATAATGGTTCTGACACTATGAACTCCATTCACCTTAAGCAGCTTAGTCCATGCCATCACAATACGGCCAGTTAGCAGGACTTTTTATCTGCCGACATGTCTGTGGAATGAATCCATTAACTCAAGTCTAAAACTGGTAAAATATCAAAGAATTGACTATACAATTGCTTAAATACTAGACCCATATCAAGACCATGGAGTGAGACTTAGGCTACATTGATGTAACCGTTACCTATAGGATCGTACGATGAATTATAAAAATTGGCCTATTGCAAAACAAATAGGTGCCCTCGCGTTTATTCTCACACTCACCATTTTCGGCATACTCAGTACCGTTTCCTACAAAGCCGCTTCAAATGTATTAGAAGATAAAGGCATGAGTGCCATGAAGTCCGAAATGCGAGCCGTTTCAGACATGTTAGAACTGCAATACGATAGCCTTTTGCAGCTTGCAAGGCGCAACGCCGATGTGTTTAAGGAAATGTATCCAGGGCAATTTAGTAAACCAAATAAAACCGTCAATGTGATGGGAGTCAGCTCCCCCGCCCTCATGCACGAACAAGAACAAATTAACTCCTCAAAAAGTAAAGTCGATCGTTTTGCTAACCTGACAGGCGGCACGGCAACGGTATTCGTGCGTGATGGCGATGATTTTATGCGGGTGTCGACCTCACTCAAAAAAGCCGATGGTAGCCGTGCACTAGGCACCTTCCTCGGCAAAACGCATCCAGGCTATCAAGCGCTGATCAGCGGCCAAGAATACGAAGGCTACGCCAAACTCTTCGGCAAAGACTATATGACAGTCTATCGCCCAGTAAAGGACGTCCAAGGCCAAGTCATTGGTATCTTATATATTGGCTTTGACATCACCAGCTCGTTAAAACAATTAAAAGATGCAGTAAACAGACTCACCCTAGAAGAAAGCGGCCGTTTTCTGTTAGTGCGTAAAGCGGACAATGTACTAGTCGCGCATCCTCAGTTTAATGCTGGCGACGTTATCACCGAGAGTATGCTCGATGGGTTAAGTGTGGCTGAGGCCACGAAAGATGATTCTGAGTACAGTTATAGCAATAGTAAAAATGAGCCTATGTTTGCCTATAGCCAAACCGTAACCGGCTGGAATTGGATGTTGGTAGGCCAAGTTAAGGCAAGTGAACTCAATGAAGAAAGTATGCAGTTACTCACTATCAACGCTATCGTTGCCCTCACAGGGATTGCGCTGATCACAGCACTGCTTTCAGTAGTATTAATCCGTGCACTTAAACCGTTACATGCCCTACAAGTGCATATGGAAAGGCTAGGCAGTGGCAATTTTAGTCATCACTTAGCGCCATCGGAACCACAGAGTCAAAACGAAGTTGATCGCATCACCACCAGTGTATCGACCATGTCCTCAGAGTTAAGGCAGTTGATCATTGCCCTGCAGGATTCGGTGATGAGTTTAGAGCAGCAGGCTTCTAAGGCACAAAGTATCGCCAAACAGAATGGCGAAGAAGCTCAGGCCTTAATGCTACAAACGGATCAAATTGCCACAGCCATTGAAGAAATGTCGACCTCTATTCGTGATGTGGCGAACCATGCCCAAGACGGCGCAGTTCAGAGCCAGCAAGTGGATGCCGCAGCCAAAGAAGGCCAAGATCAGCAAGTTAAAGTAGTGCAAGATTTACTCAAGCTCAGTGAACAGCTCAGTAACAGTCATCAGTCGGTTGAAAAAGTCAGTCACGAAAGTGAAGCCATCAGTAAAGTCACCGAAGTGATTAACAGCATTGCCGAGCAGACAAACTTACTGGCACTCAATGCGGCGATTGAAGCGGCGCGCGCAGGCGATCAAGGTCGAGGCTTTGCGGTCGTTGCCGATGAGGTGAGAACCTTAGCCCAGCGCACCCAATCATCCATTTTAGAAATTGGCCAAACAATTGGAAAGCTACAAACCCAAGTGAAAAGCACCACAGAGCAAATGGGTCAGAGTCATCAATTAGGTATGGAATCCGCAGCACAGGGCGAAGCAACCGGCGAGCAGCTTAAGGAAATCACCCGCCGGATTGGTGAACTCGCCATTAGTTCACGTAATATCGCCTCAGCAACTGAACAGCAAAGCAGTGTTGCAGAGGAAATTACTCACAATCTGCATCAGATCAGTGAACTAGCAAATGAGGGCGAGCACCGTGCCACTGAAACCGTACATTCAGCCAATGAACTGTCTTCCTTAGCGGCGGCTTTAAAACGCCAAATAAGCCAGTTTAAGGCCTAGATAGACTCGCTCGACAGGTTCAATTAACACCACTAGCTCAAATTTTTAATGAGTTGTTTATCAAATGCCACCCACACTGGGTGGCATTTTTTATGGCCGCGATTCCAACAGTTTTGGGCATCATTCAAGAAAGCGACTTGAGGAGATAGTTATTGAGGATAGCTATTTTAAAAGAGCCCAACACAGGCTAAACCTTACCTCACCCAGTAAATAAATCCCAATAAAAAACCCCGCTAGTGCGAGGTTTTTTAAATCGAGTTTAGACGTTACTCGGCATCATCTGCCGATCTGTCCATGTTCTCAGTATTCTCAAGCCACAGGGCATTGATAATCCCGAAAGAACAGGCCAACAAAACCCCTAATATCCACGTAAAATACCACATAGCAGATGCTCCTTAATGCCTAATAGAGTGAGGCTTTGTTATCTTCAATATGTTTACGACCGATACGGCCAAACATTTTGAAATAAGTCCAAACAGTGTAGCTCAATACTATAGGGACGAAAATCGCAGCGGCAGCAGTCATCACCCCTAAGGTAGTTTTACTGGCTGTTGCATCCCACATAGTCAAACTGACGTTAGGGTCTAGTGATGATGGCATAACGAATGGGAACATAGCTGCACCGCACGTCAAAATCACCATAGCGACAGTCAGCGAACTGAATAGGAACGCAAAACCTGAACGGTTAAAGCGGCTCACCAGAATCACTAACAGCGGCAATAGCACACCTAAGAAAGGGAACAACATAGTGATGGGGTATTTGTCATAGTTGGCAAGCCAAGCACCCGCTTCAATCGCGACTGTTTTCATTGCTGGGTTAGACACCGCATTATGGTCAAGGACTGATGTCACGACATAACCATCAATACCATTGGCTAACCACACGCCTGCTGCTGCAAACAACACAGCCACTAATAGTGCGAAGAATTGCGTGGCTTTCGCAGCACGAACTCGCAGCTCGCTATCAGTCTTCATTTGTAGCCAAGAAGCGCCTTGCATCATAAACATGCTCACGCTCACAAGACCTGCCAGTAGACCGAAAGGATTCAACAGACCGAATAGACCACCGTGGTAAGTCGCACGTAGGAACTCATCGAATTCAAACGGTACGCCTTGTAACAAGTTGCCAAAGGCTACGCCTATGATCAGTGGAGGTACAAAACCGCCGGCAAACAAGGCCCAGTCCCACGACTTACGCCACTTTGGATTTTCAATTTTAGAACGGTAATCGAATCCGACTGGACGCATGTAAAGGGCAAACAGCACTAACATCATGGCGACATAGAAGCCAGAGAAAGACACTGCATACACCATAGGCCAAGCGGCAAATAACGCACCACCTGCTGTGATTAACCACACTTGGTTGCCGTCCCAATGGGGAGCAATAGTGTTGACCATGATACGGCGTTCAGTATCGTCTTTGCCTATGATTGGCAGTAACGCACCGACACCCATGTCAAAACCGTCAGTAACCGCAAATCCGATGAACAGTACGCCGATCAGAGCCCACCAGATAACTCTTAATATTTCATAATCAAACATAATGAAATCCTCTGCTTAGGCTTCTAGGTTCTCGAAATGATAACGACCAGTTTTTAAACTGCTCGGACCAATGCGGGCAAACTTAAACATCAAGAACATCTCAATCACCAGCAGCACAGTGTAGAACAGGGTGATAGAAAGGATACTGAACCATAAGTCGCCAGTCGTTAAACTCGATGCAGACATAAAGGTCGGTAGTACCTCAGAAATCGTCCAAGGTTGACGACCATACTCAGCCACAAACCAACCACACTCAATCGCGATCCAAGGTAATGGCAAGCTATAAAGTGCAGCTTTAAGTACCCATTTCTTCTCAGCGATTTGATGACGTGTGCTTTGCCAGAAAGCCGCAGCAAATACGAACAACATGATAAAGCCTAGACCCACCATCACACGGAAGCTCCAGAAAATCGGTGCTACGTTCGGGATAGAATCTTTAGCTGCTGCTTTAATTTGCTCTTCAGTGGCATCAACCACTTTGTCTGTGTAGCGTTTCAGTAAGAAACCATAGCCTAAGTCGACTTTTGCTTCTTCAAAGGCCGCACGCAGTTCAGGGGTTTCTTCACCCGCACGCAGCTTCACTAACATGGCATAAGCTTTCATACCGTTACGGATACGCACTTCATGCTCAGCAATCAAATCACGGATCCCCGTGACTTCTTCATCCAATGAACGTGTTGCCACAATGCCCATCGCATAAGGAATTTTGATCGCATAATCCGTGTGCATGGTTTCTTGATTTGGGAAACCAACCGCAGTAAAGGCCGCAGGAGCAGGTTCTGTGTGCCATTCAGCTTCAATTGCCGCTAACTTAACACGCTGTGCTTCACCGACTTTATAACCAGATTCATCACCTAAGACGATAACCGATAAAATCGCCGCCATACCAAAGCTTGCCGCAATAGCAAATGAGCGACGGGCAAAAGGTAAGTCACGTTTCTTGAGGATGTAATAAGCACTGATCGCCAGCACAAACATGGCACCCGCCACATAACCCGAAGCCACAGTGTGAACAAACTTCACCTGCGCAACAGGGTTAAACACCACTTCTGCGAAGCTGGTCATTTCCATGCGCATGGTTTCGTAGTTGAACACAGAACCCACAGGGTTTTGCATCCAACCGTTTGCCACTAAAATCCACAATGCCGACATGTTAGAGCCAAAGGCCACTAACCAAGTCACCACTAAATGTTGACGTTTAGTGAAACGATCCCAACCGAAGAAGAACATACCGACGAAGGTAGATTCGAGGAAGAAGGCCATTAAACCTTCAATAGCCAGAGGCGCACCAAAGATGTCCCCTACGTAATGCGAATAGTAAGACCAGTTAGTACCAAACTGGAATTCCATTGCCAAACCTGTGGTAACCCCCAAGGCAAAGTTAATACCAAATAACTTACCCCAGAACTTAGTCATATCTTTATAAATTTGTTTATCTGTCATCACATACAGTGATTCCATGATAGCCAGCAAAAATGCCAACCCCAAGGTCAAGGGAACAAACAGGAAGTGATACATGGCTGTCAGCGCAAACTGCAACCGCGATAGCTCAACAACCTCTTCAACAATCATCGGTGACTCCTTACTTGGTGCGTCCAATTGCTATGACAAAACCCGCGTCAATCACAGCAAGTGCCTTTGTAGGATAGTGAGTTTTCATTTTGTGTTTATATCTGAACATCAGTATAAACCGTTAAATTTAATCTTTTTCATTAGTTCGAAGCAGCAAGGGTTAAAAAGTACCAATATCCGTCGCATATTGAGACGCGAGTCACACTATCGCAAGTAACTGAGACCAACACCCTACCACTTAATCAATCAAATGATCTCATCGATATAAATATCAGATAGTTAAGATATTTATTCGCTTTCATTTGTGGCTATTTTATACCACCTCGCTTTGATGCAAATCAATCAAACTCAGTGGTTTAGGTGGGTTTTGCGGTGAGGCACACACTTCCCCATTGAGAGGGATTGACAACCACACAAAACAGGAGTAGTGAGCACGCATTAATTAGTGTAAACACCTACTTTTATTGATTAGCCACCACAAATCAGCTCCAGCTGCCAAAAAACTAACAAACAAATAATGTTGCAACAAATTAACTAAAAAAACATAAAAATATTTTCAGCGAAAATTAATTTAAAACCTTTAAAATCAATATATAAATACATACATAGAAATGAGAATATAAAAACAGCATCAAAATTCATTAGTTTTAATAATGAATAATTGTATTTTTTCTCGTTTGAGAAGCTAACCTGAGTTGTTTAATATATGTCCTGTGTTAAGGAGACAATTTGGTAGAACTGGTGTCGTAGCCCAGTCAATGCCAACTTCGCGCACATAGGTATTAACTTTTGGTGTGGAGATATCGATATGACTAAATTATTTGAACGTCTGGTTAACAGCTACAAGCGTGTTTTTGTTGAACTTTATACAGCTAATGAGCTGAAATAATCCCCAGAATTACTCGTGAAATTTATTGCATTAATTTGAAGTTTTGTTAGCGCAAAACGAGCCCCCATCTCTTTGAGAGTGGGGGCTTTTTCTATTCTAAAGCCGCAACATCTGCCTTCAACTCTAGAACCCCATAAAACGTCGCTTCCAGCATCAAGTATGCAACATACCTATTAATAGGTATTTACCGATGAAAGAAGCTATTTTTTCACTTTGGTCCATTAGATTATTTGCAATAAGTGTTAATGATTTGAAATCAAAGATATTTCATAAAAGTGCATTTTAAATATAAAAAAAGGAGCGAAATTATCGCTCCTTTTTTACGATTAACTAAACCCACTTTTACCCATCAATACAGGTAAAAGCCGCTGAGTTTACTCGCTTAACCTAAGGTCACTCGCGCATTACGGAACATACGCATCCAAGGGCTATCTTCACCCCAAGCATCAGGATGCCAAGAGTTAGCGACCGTTCTGAACACACGTTCAGGATGCGGCATCATCAAAGTAACGCGTCCGTCAGTGGTACAAATGCCCGTTAGGCCATTTGGAGAACCGTTCGGGTTTTGTGGATACTGAGTTGCGATATCGCCCTTGCCATTGACAAAGCGCAGGGCAATTGTGCCTGACGCTTCGGCCATCGCCAGCGCTTCAGCGCTGGCAAACTCAGCCAAACCTTCACCGTGTGATACGGCGATAGGCATACGCGAACCCGCCATACCTTGGAAGAATAACGACGGGCTCTGTTGCACTTCAACTAAGCTGAAACGCGCTTCGAAACGCTCTGAGCGGTTACGCACAAAACGCGGCCAATGTTCGCTTCCTGGAATAATTTCTTTCAGGTTTGACAGCATTTGGCAACCGTTACACACGCCAAGGGCAAAACTTGAGTCACGTTCAAAGAAACGCGAAAACTCATCGCGGGCACGCTCGTTAAACAGGATCGACTTAGCCCAACCTTCACCTGCGCCTAATACGTCACCATAAGAGAAGCCACCACAGGCCACAAGACCTTGGAAATCCTCTAGGCTAATACGGCCAGATAAAATGTCCGACATGTGTACGTCGCGGCTTTCAAATCCAGCGCGGTCAAAAGCAGCGGCCATTTCTACGTGGGAGTTAACGCCCTGCTCACGCAAAATCGCCATCTTAGGTGCAGCGCCCTTAAGGATATAAGGCGCGGCAACGTCAGCACTTGGATCAAAACTTAAGTTAACGGTTAAGCCTAAATCGGTTTCGTCTTGCTTAAGTTTGAACTCTTCAAGTGCGCAGGCTGGGTTATCACGCAGTGCTTGCATACGATAGGTGGTTTCTGACCACACAGTGCGCAGCGCTACACGGCTATCACTGAAGATTTCACGCGCGCCATCGTTAATGGTGATGCGTTGATCTTCAGCTAACGTGCCGATCACGTGGCAAGGCACGCCTGCGATAGCAAACTGAGCGGCAATTTTCGCCGCATTGTCGCGGCTCACTTGCAGCACAGCGCCGAGTTCTTCATTAAAGAGTCGCTCTAAATCCGTACCCTGTAGATCTTCTAAATCGATATTCAGACCTGTATTACCCGCAAACGCCATTTCCACTAAGGTAGTGAATAAACCGCCGTCGCTACGGTCGTGGTAAGCAATAACGGATTTCTTAGCCACTAGATTTTGCATGGTTTCGAAGAAACCGCGCAGCAGTGCAGCATCATCAAGATCCGGCGCAACATCACCCAACTCACCAAACACTTGAGCTAAACAAGAACCGCCTAAACGATTTTTACCCGCGCCTAAATCCACTAACAGCAAAGACGTTTCGCCTCTATCTGTGCGCAGCTCTGGCGTCACTGTATTGCGAATATCTTGCACCACACCAAAGGCAGTGATGACCAATGACATAGGCGATGTCACGGTTTTATCCGCGCCATCTTGCTGCCATGCGGTCTTCATCGACATAGAGTCTTTACCGACCGGAATAGTCAGGCTGAGCTCTGGACACAGTTCTTCACCCACGGCTTTCACCGCTTCATAAAGACCCGCATCTTCACCGGGGTGACCCGCGGCAGACATCCAGTTGGCAGAAAGCTTGATACGCTTAAATGAACCGATATCGGCACCGGCGATGTTCATGATGGATTCAGCCACTGCCATACGGGCAGAGGCGCCAAAATCAAGCAGTGCCAGCGGTGTACGCTCGCCCAGTGACATAGCTTCACCGGCGTAGGTATCAAAACTTGCCGCTGTGACCGCGCAATCGGCCACAGGCACTTGCCATGGACCCACCATTTGGTCACGGTTAACTAAACCCGTAACAGTGCGGTCACCAATGGTGATAAGGAAGGTTTTATCCGCAACGGTAGGCAAGCTCAGTACGCGTTTAACCGCTTCTTTAACTTCAATATTATCTTGCGCTAACGCGGGTGATACCGCTTTAGCCGATACCACATCGCGGCTCATCTTAGGCGCTTTGCCTAATAAGACTTCAAGCGGTAAATCGATAGGATTATTATCGAAATGGCTGTCGCTAAGCGTCAGGTGTTTCTCCGCCGTCGCTTCACCCACAACCGCAAACGGTGCGCGCTCGCGCTCACAAATTGCAGTAAATAGTGCGAGGTTTTCAGGGGCAACGGACATCACATAACGCTCTTGTGATTCGTTACACCAGATTTCCAGCGGGCTCATGCCTGGCTCATCTGAAGGCACGTTACGCAGATTAAATAAACCGCCGCGCTCGCCGTCATTCACAAGTTCAGGGAAAGCGTTCGACAAACCGCCCGCGCCCACATCGTGGATAAATTGGATAGGGTTTTTATCGCCAAGCTGCCAACAGCGGTCAATCACTTCCTGACAACGACGTTCCATTTCGGGGTTTTCACGTTGCACAGAAGCAAAGTCGAGATCTTCACTCGATTGACCCGATGCCATAGATGAAGCGGCGCCGCCACCCAAACCAATGTTCATCGCTGGGCCACCCAGCACAATCAGCTTAGCGCCAACGGTGATTTCGCCCTTCTGTACATGTTCTTCGCGAATGTTACCTAAACCACCGGCCAACATAATGGGCTTGTGGTAACCACGCACTTCAACGCCGTTATGGCTGCTGACTTCCTGCTCGTAGGTACGGAAATAACCGACCAGCGCAGGACGACCAAACTCGTTGTTAAATGCCGCACCGCCCAGAGGGCCTTCGGTCATGATATCGAGCGCGCTAACGATACGATCTGGCTTACCGTAGTTCCCTTCCCATGGTTGAACAAAACCCGGGATTTTTAAATTTGATACGCTAAAGCCCGTTAAACCAGCTTTAGGTTTAGAACCACGACCCGTTGCGCCTTCATCACGGATTTCACCACCTGAACCGGTTGCAGCGCCAGGATAGGGGCTGATGGCGGTTGGATGGTTGTGGGTTTCCACTTTCATCAGGATGTGCATAGGTTCAGTGTGGTAGTTGTACACCCCATCAGGATCGGGGAAGAAACGACCGGCAACCGAGCCTTCCATCACAGCGGCGTTATCTTTGTAGGCAGATAACACGTGATCAGGCGTGGTTTCAAAGGTGTTCTTAATCATTTTGAACAATGACTTAGGCTGAACTTCACCGTCAATGGTCCAATCTGCGTTAAAAATCTTATGACGACAATGCTCAGAGTTCGCTTGAGCAAACATCATCAATTCGATGTCATGGGGATTACGGCCTAAACGGACGAAGTTTTCGACTAAATAGTCGATTTCATCTTCGGCTAAGGCAAGGCCCAATGCTGTGTTAGCCATTTCAAGTGCGCGGCGACCTTCGGCAAGAATATTGACGCTTTTAAACGGCGCAGGCTCAGTGCGTTTGAATAACACATCGGCTTTGGCAAAATCATCAAGCATGATTTCAACCATGCGATCGTGCAACAGCGCATTTAAGACTTGTTGCTGCGCCACTGTCAGTACATCTGACTCGACATAATACGCAACGCCTCGCTCCAAACGCTTCACTTTACCAAGGCCACAATTGTGCGCGATGTCAGTGGCTTTTGAAGACCAAGGAGAAATAGTACCGGGGCGAGGAGTGACAAACAGGAGTGAACCTTGGGGGATATGAGCTTCTATCGCTGGTCCATAGGTGAGAATTTTTTCAAGCTGCTGGCGTTCATTTGTGTCGAGCAACTCGCTCAAATCCGCTAAATGAACATACTCAGCATAGATTTGGCGTACCGGAAGCGCAGCGTTTTCGCAGGCCTCCATCAGCTTTTGCACCCTAAACGTCGAGAGTGCAGGGGCTCCGCGGATGATCTCCATCACGTCTATTCACCTTATTATTTATTATTGCAGGGGTCAGAGGTGGCGCTATTATAAGGAAATGTCTGCCACAAATCACCTGTGACCTTACGCAAAACAGTGTTTCCTGTGATATAAAAAACGCGACCATTTTAAGCCGCCATTTTCCCCCCACGAATGATTTTTTTACGTTATCGCAGACAAACGGATATAATCCCACCAATGTCGGCCAGTTCACCACGCATGTCCCACTGTTAACTCGCTATCTATAATATTGATTTTATTTACTATAAGCATATTTAATGACACGATTCCTGTTCGCTCTTATCTTAGGTTTCTTACTGACTGCCTGTCAGCAGGTGACCGTGGACGAAACAGAATTCGTGCCGAAAAAATTAACTGAGTTAAGAGTCGGCACACTTTACGGCCCACAGATTTATATGACATCGGGCCAAGGTGATAGCGGTTTCGATTACGATATGGCGGTATTGTTCGCCGAATACTTAGATGTGCCCTTGAAAATGGTGCCCTACACTAACCGCACCGAACTGTACGAAGCCCTTAAAAAGAATGAAATCGACCTGATTGCTGCGGGCATGACAGAAACACCCGCAAGGCGTGAACAGTTCCGCCTAGGACCGCCGCTGTACCGCGTTAATCAAGTATTGGTGTATCGCGAAGGCATGCCAGCGCCCAAAGACATCAGCGACCTAAAAGGTAAGATCACTGTCATCGCCGACTCTTCCTTTGTCGAGACATTAACTCAATTGCAAAAGCATTATCCAACGCTGGTGTGGGATCAAATTACCGACAAAGACAGCGAAGAATTGCTGGCGATGATCGCCAACAAAGAAATTGACTACACCATAGCCGATTCCAGCAGCGTACAAATCAACCGCCGCTACTTACCCGATCTACGCTCAGGCCCCGTACTTGAAGAAAAGCTCGATGTAGTCTGGCTGTTGCCGCCGACCCGCAGTGATGAACTCATGAGCCAATTGCTGGCCTTTTGGCACCAAGAAAAACTGGCTGGTACGCTCGATCATCTCAACGAGAAATACTTTGGCCATGTGAAACGCTTCGATTATGTCGATACTCGGGCATTTATCCGCGCTATCGAAACCGTTTTGCCTCGCTATCGTCAGTTATTTGAAACCCATGCGGGCAATTTAGATTGGCGTAAGCTTGCGGCGACTAGCTATCAAGAGTCCCATTGGAATCCCCATGCCCGATCGGCAACGGGGGTGCGCGGCATGATGATGTTGACTCAACCTACGGCAAAAGAAATTGGCATCACCAATCGTTTGGATGCGGAAGAAAGTATCCGCGGCGGCGCGGCTTATTTGAACGATATGATCAATCGTCTGCCGGAATCGATTCCCGAGAGTCAACGTATGTGGTTTGCACTGGCGTCATACAACATTGGATACGCCCATGTTGAAGATGCGCGTAAACTAGCCGAATCGATGGAGTTAAATCCCAATGCATGGCGAGATTTAAAGAAAGTGCTGCCGCTACTGCAAAAGCGTAAATACTATCAAAAAACCCGCTACGGCTATGCCCGTGGCAGTGAAGCCGTCCATTACGTCGACAGTATTCGCCGCTACTACGACACGTTAGTCTGGGTGGATAATCAGTCGAAACAGCAAAACCCCGAAGAAGAACCGAGCGATCTTGCGTCGGAAGAACCCGCCATTCCCGCTGGAACATTGAGCCCAGAACAACCTAAGTAATCTGCATCGCCTGAGCCAAGCGTTAGAGCTAGGTTTCTAGACACTTAGGTCAAGAGCCGAGCTTCTAGACCTAAGCTCAGTGATCTCAGTGAGCTTAGGTTTAGAAGCTAGAGCCAGAGCCAAAAATAGATCCAGAACCAAGCTGGCTTAACTGGGCTGAATCCAACTCAGGTTTACGATTAAAACATCACTTAGATCAGCTTATCTGACCAGTGCTATTGCTGCACTCAAGTGCAACTGCTACTGTCTTAGGGTTATGACCTGCGATACATCTCTGCAGGGCATCGATAATAACAATGAATGGGGTCAATATGAGAAGAAAAACCATCAGCAATACTGTCGCGCGTCGTCGTACTTTACTTAAAGTTCGCCATCGTCGTATTTTGAATCGTCAGAAACTGTTCTTTACTTTTATACAGTCTCAGGATTAATCCTGTCGCTTTTACCTCTGTTTACTCAATCGCTTGCTGCGCCTTTTGAGCCTGTTTCAGGGCTTTTTTTTCCTCTCTACGCCGTTTAAAAAAACGACTCAATTGCGCGCTACAAGCGTCGGCTAATACACCCGATGTCACTTCAACTTGATGATTAAATGCTGGGTGTTGCAGTAAATTCACTACAGTCCCCGCTGCACCGGTTTTTTCATCCCGAGCACCAAAAACCACCCGCGCGATCCGGCTGTGCACCATGGCACCGGCACACATAGCACAAGGTTCAAGGGTGACATATAAAGTCGCGTCTAACAGGCGATAGTTTTCGACCAAACGCCCCGCTTCCCGCAAACATAAAATTTCCGCATGGGCGCTAGGATCGTGTTGGCTAATGGATAAATTGTAACCCGTCGCAATTTGCTGGCCGTCTTTGACTAATACCGCACCCACAGGTACTTCGCCCTCGGCTTCAGCTTTCTCGGCCATCAACATAGCCACTTGCATCCAATGTTCGTCCTGCTGCGATTGTTCATCTTGCTGCGTTTGATCCACTCACACCCTCTACCGATTAGCCAAAAAATAATGCCGGATTATATCAGTCAAACACAGATATTTCACGGTTGAGCCATTCAACTTAAGTTAATCTATCAAACAACAAAAAAGGCGCACTAGGCGCCTTTTAATCGTTAATTCAAATAATTAACTTATTCCCATTCGATCGTCGCTGGCGGCTTGCCAGAAATATCGTAAACCACACGGGAAATACCATCGACTTCGTTGATGATGCGGTTCGATACGCGACCTAAGAAATCATAGGGCAGATGTGCCCAATGGGCCGTCATAAAATCAACGGTTTCAACGGCGCGCAGTGACACAACCCAATCATATTTACGGCCATCACCCATAACACCGACTGAGCGTACAGGTAAGAACACGGTAAAGGCTTGGCTGACTTTATTGTACAGGTCGGCTTTATGCAGTTCTTCAATGAAGATAGCATCGGCGCGGCGCAATAAGTCACAGTATTCTTTCTTCACTTCACCTAATACACGCACACCAAGACCTGGTCCTGGGAACGGGTGACGATAAAGCATGTTGTATGGCAGACCTAACTCAAGACCAATTTTGCGCACTTCATCTTTAAACAGTTCGCGCAGTGGCTCAACTAATCCTAGTTCCATATCGTCTGGCAAACCGCCAACGTTATGGTGAGATTTGATCACATGTGCTTTACCTGTGGCGCTGCCAGCAGATTCAATCACGTCTGGATAAATCGTGCCTTGCGCTAACCATTTTGCATTAGCGCATTTTTTCGATTCTTCATCGAAAATTTCCACAAATACACGGCCGATGATCTTACGCTTAGCTTCTGGATCGGCTTCGCCTTTCATCGCGTCAAGGAAACGGTTTTCCGCATCAACGTGAATGATATTCAGGCCGAAATGATCGCCAAACATTTCCATCACTTGCTCGGCTTCGTTCAAACGCAATAAACCGTTATCAACGAATACGCAGGTCAGTTTTTTACCGATAGCACGGTGCAGCAACATAGCCACAACCGAAGAATCGACACCGCCCGATAGCCCTAAAATCACCTCATCATCGCCGATTTGCTTCTTCAAGCGCTCAATCGCATCTTCGATGATAGAGGAAGGTTTCCAGTTCGCCGCACAACCACAAATGTCTAAGGCAAAGTGCGATAACATCCGCATGCCTTGGCGAGTGTGGGTCACTTCTGGGTGGAACTGTACGCCGAAGAATTGCTTCTCTTCGTTTGCCATAGCAGCAAATGGGCAAGTATCCGTTTTAGCGACCGCCACAAATCCTTCAGGAATGGCCGATACTTTATCGCCGTGGCTCATCCATACGTCGAGTAAGGGTTTGCCTTCGCTGTTAACTGCGTCTTCTATGCCTTTGAATAGTAACGAATCTGTCAGCATTTCAATTTGAGCGTAGCCGAATTCACCTTCGCCCACACCTTGGTTCACTTTACCGCCCAGCTGCTCAGACATGGTTTGCATGCCGTAGCAAATGCCCAGTACAGGCACACCCGCAGTAAATACGTATTCAGGCGCACGCGGCGAGTTTTCAGCCGTTACACTTTCAGGTCCGCCAGCAAGAATAATACCGTTCGGGGCAAATTCGCGGATTTGGGCTTCTGTTACATCCCAAGCCCATAATTCACAGTACACACCGATTTCACGGATACGACGGGCAATCAGTTGAGTGTACTGAGATCCAAAATCGAGGATCAGTATCTTGTGCTCATGAATATCGCTCATGGGTAACCTTTATCTCATCTATTGTTTTAACATTGCTCAACGCGGCGATAGCCAGCCTTGAGTATTGGATCACACGCTTTACAAAGAGGCGGCTTATCGCCGCCCCTTTTATCAAACGATTAAGAACCTGAACGGTAGTTCGGCGCTTCTTTAGTGATAGTCACATCGTGCACGTGGGACTCCCCCATACCAGCTGAAGTTACTTTCACAAATTGGGCTTTTTCATTCAATTCTTGAATGGTGGCACAACCGGTTAAGCCCATGCATGAACGTAGGCCACCCATATGCTGATGGATGATTTCCTTCAACTTACCTTTGTAAGGTACGCGACCTTCAATGCCTTCTGGCACGAGTTTGTCGGCAGCATTGTCAGATTGGAAATAACGGTCAGATGAACCTTGAGACATAGCGCCTAGTGAACCCATGCCGCGATAAGATTTATACGCACGGCCTTGATAAAGTTCAGTTTCGCCCGGCGCTTCATCGGTACCTGCAAACATTGAACCAGCCATGATGCAAGATGCACCGGCCGCTAATGCTTTAGCTAAGTCGCCAGAGAAACGTACGCCACCGTCGGCAATAACCGGAATACCTAAGCCTTTTACGGCTGCGGCTGCATCTGAAACTGCTGTGATTTGTGGCACGCCAACGCCGGTTACAATACGCGTCGTACAAATTGAGCCAGGGCCAATACCCACTTTAACTGCGTTAACGCCAGCTTCAACCAGTGCTAATGCACCTTCAGCCGTAGCTACGTTACCACCAATAATTTGCAATGTTGGGTGTTTAGCACGCGTTTCACGAATGCGTTGCAAAACGCCTTCAGAATGGCCGTGGGAAGAATCGATAAGTAATACGTCAACGCCAGCTTTAACCAGTGCATCAACGCGCTCTTCGTTACCAGCACCCGCGCCAACGGCGGCGCCAACACGTAGACGACCTAACTCATCTTTACAGGCGTTAGGTTTACGTTCGGCTTTCTCGAAGTCTTTAACTGTGATCAAACCTTTCAGTTTGAAGTTATCATCAACAACAAGGACTTTTTCGATACGGTGTGAGTGCATCAATTTTTGCACTTCATCTAATTTAGTGCCTTCGGCAACTGTGACTAATCGCGCTTTAGGCGTCATCACTTCTTCTACCGTTTTGCTCCAATCTGTGACGAAACGTACGTCACGGCCAGTAATGATACCAACCAACTCGTTTGCTTCGTTAACCACGGGATAACCAGCAAAACCATTCTTCAGTGTTAATACTTTCAGATCGGCTAAGGTCGTAGATGGCGTCACAGTCACAGGTTGTTGAACCACGCCCGCTTCGTAAATTTTTACTTTACGCACTTCTTCGGCTTGTTTTTCAATGCTCATGTTTTTATGAATAAAACCTAAACCGCCTTCTTGCGCCATAGCGATCGCAAGACGAGCTTCGGTGACTGTGTCCATAGCGGCAGACACAAGCGGAATATTCAATTCAATGGTATTGGTCAGGCGAGTTTTAAGAATGGCGGTATTTGGGAGTACAGTCGAATGCGCAGGAACAAGCAACACATCGTCAAAAGTAAGCGCTTCTTTAATTAAACGTAGCATATGCAACATCTCCCCAGTTGAGTAGGATTTAGAGGTGAAATATTGCGGCGGGATTATACCTTGCATATCGGCACTGGTAAATGGAAAATAGCAAATATCCCCATTTAATTGAGTAATTCGATGCAAGGCGCCAAAAACAATATTTATACTGTCTCGCGACTCAATGGTGAAGTCAGACAAATTCTCGAGGGACAACTGGGTAAAATTTGGCTAAATGGTGAAATATCCAACTTTTCCTCCCCCAGCTCAGGTCATTGGTATCTCACCTTAAAAGACCACTCTTCCCAGATCCGTTGTGCCATGTTTAAAGGCCGTAACCAAACGGTCAGCTTTAAGCCCATCAATGGTCAGCAAGTGTTAGTCAAAGGCGCGATCAGCGTGTATGAACCCAGAGGCGACTATCAATTATTGATTGAGTCCATGCTGCCAGCAGGGGATGGACTACTCGCCCAGCAATTCGATGCACTCAAAATGAAGCTCGCCGCCGAAGGATTATTCGCCGCCGACACCAAAAGATTGCTGCCAAAAAACATCCAACGCATTGGCGTAATTACTTCGCCAACCGGCGCAGCGATTCGCGATGTCTTACACGTACTCGCAAGGCGCGACCCTTCAATCGAAGTCATTATCTATCCGACTCAAGTTCAAGGCGAAACTGCGGCACAGAGTATTTGTCAGGCAATCAATATCGCCAACCAACGTTTAGAGGTCGACGTATTATTGCTTACCCGTGGTGGCGGTTCGCTTGAAGATTTGTGGTGTTTTAACAGCGAAGCCCTCGCCCACACAATTTATAACAGCGCCCTGCCCGTGGTCAGCGCCGTCGGCCACGAAGTCGACACCACCATCAGTGATTACGTTGCCGATATTCGCGCCCCAACACCATCTGCAGGTGCAGAGTTGTTATCCCAAGATAGCGACAATAAGACGCAAAAACTCGCAACAGCTTTATCTCGCCTGCAACAAAGTGCGAAACATTATCAACTTAAGCAAGAAAGACGGCTCAGCTTGCTTGAGCACAGATTGCAGCGCCAAGATCCCAAACGGACCTTGCAGCAGTTCGAGCAAAGATTCGATGAGATGCAATTAAGACTGGAGTCGGCGCTGTCGAATCGCTTGCACATACTCAGCCGCCGTCAGCAGTTGCTCGCAAGTCGCCTTGAACAGCAATCTCCCAAGCATAAGCTCGCCATTGAGGGGAACCGCCTAAGTTATCTTGCGAGTCGCTTACAGGATGCATTACAGGACAAACTCAGCCAAAGTGAGCAACGGATAAAATACGCGGCCCATCAACTCGAAACCGTCAGCCCGCTTGCGACCTTGAGCCGTGGCTACAGCATCACCACTGACATCCACAATCAAGTGGTCGACTCCACGGATAAGCTGACAATCGGTGATAGCCTGCAAACCCGCTTGCGCCATGGACAAGTGATTTCAACCGTCACTCAGATAAAGCCGCTTGAGTAAGTTGATAGTTAGAATACTGATATTTATAGCTTAGATAAGCAATTTTATACTTAAGGTAAAAACAACAAGGCGCAGAATTTATCTGCGCCTTTCTATGTTGTCTAGTTTTGTTCTAGCATCCCATGAAAATGATTTTATTGAATGCTGAATTGGCTAGCTTAAATGCAGTCTCACATCGACACCACGGGTATCGGCATACTCTTGGCGACGCTTATCTATTCGCGATTGGTACAAATGAGTATCAGCAGAACGCAGCCATTCATGGGGATCGGCCACCTCAGAATTTAACGATATTCCGAAACTACACTGACAATCCTTAAAGCCTTGGCTGGCTAATTGTTCGCCTAACCCATTCAATGTACTCAGTAATAGTGGGATACCCACAGAAGGTGTCACAACTACAAACTCATCACCACTAATACGATAAAGCTTTATATGCGCGAGATCCGTTGCTTGCAATAATTTCACTATCATTTGCAATAGCCTATCGCCCTCTTGATGGCCGAGCGTTTCGTTAACACTTTTCAGACTATCAATATTCAATAGCGCTAACGCCATTGGCTGCACTACTTTATCGGCGAAGCCTAGTTGCGAATTCATATACTCATCAAAGGCATAGCGATTACCTACTCGGGTCAAACCATCTAAACGTGCCTTTTCCCATGCAATCGCTAACTCTTCAATATGCGCCTTACGTTCCTCCGCCAGTAACTTAAGCTTATTCGCTAACGCTAAGGACAACAGCAGCGCATCGGCCGTGCCACCCATCAGCGTCGCCAGCTCAGCATGTTCAATGAAATCAGGGGTTAGCCCCATATTACCGGGTAAAATAATTACCGCAGGCAAGAGTAAACAAGTAAAGGCGAGAATAAAATAACGCGCAGGAGCAAAGCCTTTCATCAAGCATACATTACCGCAGGTAATCGCTAGGGCAATCCACAGCATAATTAGCACAGAGGCAATAATCGCCGTATAGGACAACAACCAAATACTGGTCGGCAAAGCCACAATACAAGCAAACATTAAATACTGACTGAGGCGCCACAGTCGCGGTGAGTAGCTAGGTAACTGCAAGAAGTGCTTGTAAAACATGATATTAAAAATGGGCAAACTGATGAAAAACAGATGATGCAACTCAAGATAATGGAAATTAAACAAGTGCGCTGGCAAATGGAAGGTCAGTGCCCAGCCACCAAAATACGCGAAGACGTAAAGGCCATAATAAAGAAAAGCTTTATCGAGAATAGAGATATAAATCAGAATATTATATAAGGCGATAAATAATAAGCCGCCTAGGCACAGCAGCACGGCCATGGCGAGGCGATCAGACATCAACTGATGATCCGTCACGCTTTGTAGGGCAATCTCGGGAGGCGATGAATAATAACGGCTACTCAGCTTAACTAACAGCCAATAATCCGTACCCATATTTAAGGTAACCTTACGGCCATAATCGAATAAAAATTCGTAGGGGGCGGTGTAACCGCTGTGGGCATGTTGTGTACTGCCATCACTACCGAGTATCCAGTAATCAACAGATTCGATAATTGAATTACTCGCATCCACTACCCAATTCGACTGACGCTGATTGACCATCACAGGCGTGATCATCCAATAGTCACCGCCAGTTAAACTCACAGAATTAGCTTCATCGAGTTGGCCCATCCAATTGGGCACAGCATCAAACTGTTTCGGGGGCTGTTGATCCGCTTGAGCATGGAACAAATACGGCGAATCGAACGCAATTTCAGCGCTTAATACAGAGGGACTTAATGTCCATATAAAAAGTAAAAAACACCAAAATAGGGTTTGTTTAAGTTTGTTCATCGGCTTATTAAGTTAAAGGGCCATAGATCATTTAAACAGCTATGAAGTAAATGCTAATGCTGTCAATCTTAGTCGATAGTTGGAATTGTAGGTTAACTTTATGGCTACATTTAGTTTTTTACAATCAATTAGGCTAAATTAGTCGAATATCCCATGTCGTATGGAGGTATTTTAGTCTCAAAATCCAAACCGTGGCCTGAAATCAAAAATACAACTTAATACTGACTTATTTTTTGCTGGGTTCCTATGCTGCCTCTATTGATGATTTTAGCCGCACAATTACTGATTGCCAGTGGCAACCTGTTAGTGAAGTTGCTTGAAAATGATGTACCCGTGTTCCAACTGGTGCTCTACAGACAACTCTTTGCCACCTTGCTAGTGCTGCCTTTCGTATGGCGCTTACAGGGTAACCTCAAGCTGAGCCCTTATTATAAAGTGCATCTTTCCCGCGCCCTATTGATTGGGCTCGGCAACGCCATTTTTATGCTCGCCATTTTGCATCTTCCCCTCGCAACAGTAACCGCCGTGATTTATACCTCACCTTTGTTACTTCTGGTGCTTTCTGCGTTATTTTTACATGAACGCATCGGCTATCGACGCTCAGTTGCGGGGATCATTGGCTTTACTGGCATTTTACTCATCAGCCAACCAACAGAGTTTAACCTGTATATAGGTTTAGCCATTTTCGGTGCCATGACGTCGGCATTGAATAGTTTGATTTTAAAGGCCTATTCGACCCATGAACATCCTTTCTCTATGCTCTTTTGGTCTAATGCCTTTGCGATGATATTTCTGATACCAGCGACCTTATACGAAGGCGCGGATTTTAGTTTGCCAGTAGCACAGGTGGGATTAACGTTGGGACTATTTTATATTGGTATGACTTATCTCATCATCCATGCCTATCGACGTGCCGATGCGAGCCAAATGGCGCCTGTAGAATATACCGGATTGATTTTTGCGGCCTTGTTCGGCTGGTGGATACTTGATGAAGAACTCAGCCTAGTGATGTTAATCGGTATCGGATTAGTCATTTTCTCATCCATATTGCCCAGCTACAGCGAGCTAAAAGCAAAATGGAAAAGCCGGCGAAGTTGACCTCGGCCGGCTCTTGTCATCGACTGCTAAATTAACGCAGTGAGATAAAACGATTGATTTTAGAAGCGGAATTTGCCGCCAATATACACGCCATCTTCGAAAGTAAAATCGCGCGCATCATCGTACTCATAGGCAATCTTGCGATAACCAACATAAAACGCCATGTTTGGCGTTACGCGGTATTGTACTTTTGAATCGAGCTCATATTGACCATCAACATTACCAAACGATAAGACTGACGGTGCGTAGTAAGCGGCGGCGTGTAATGAAATATTAGGTCCCATAGATAGCGCATAACGGCCACCAACAGAAATGGCGCTACCATTTGGAGAATAATCAGACCAAAGCTGGCTTAACTTAGCGCCAACTTCAAAGTGATGCACGCCCACATCATGGGTCATGTGCATTGCACCTTGGGCAATATGGCCGCCCTCGTCAGCATAGATATAACCTAACACTGCGTTAGTATCTTTGCTCAATTGCAGTTCTAACTCAGTAGAAACCACATCGTTATTCAACCCAAGATTAAATTCTGACGCATTCACTTGCAGCGCTGCCGCACTCAATAATAAAACACTTGCTACTCTGAACTTAGCCATAAAAACACCTCAATAAATGACTGTGGGTAATAGCCGCGGATCATACCGAATAAATAAAGAAAATCAGCCTATTTGCGTATAAATGGGGATTTTTCGCGATGGATATACAAATGTAAAACAAACTCGAAACAGTTGAAGATCTAAGCCTTTTCACTTACAGCACAATTACACCGCTTGAATACGATCACCCACTAAAGACTGCATTATCGCTTCAGCGTCGACATTGGCACTTAAGGCTAAATAATACCAACCCACTGTGTTGCCCGTGCCGCGGATACTCAAATAATCACGCCAAAATTGAAAGCCCGCCTTCAACAAATTGGCTTGGCTCGACGTATTCTCGGCGCGAATAGTGGCGTATAAAATCGAGATCCCTAAAGCCTTCGCCACTTCGATACGTTTTTGCGTTAAACCTTGGGCAATGCCTTGACGTCGATAATGGGACGACACCACCAGATAACCCAGTTCACCAACAGTGCTTTTACCGGCTTTTATCGCAGCGCAACCGACTATCTCGCCCTCAAGGGTTTTCGCTAAGATCACCGCACGAGAATCGAAAAATACCTGATGGTCCAGCGGATGGGCGTTATCATCACGCCCATCAATCAATTGTGCCGCCAGCGCTAATTCCTCTGGCTGTTCACTTATTACAAACTGAATGTCACTCATATCCAGATTAAACCGTTAATGTTGCCAACATACGAGGAATGCACGCCACTTAGCTGTGCACTCATATCCCACTTCGCTTTCACTCTCAAACTACAAATCTAACAGAGCACTATTGCTATAACTGTTTATATACCAATGCACTACAGATACAAGAGGGTCGCCATACCTAAGAAAGTAAAGAAGCCCACCACATCTGTCACTGTGGTCAAGATCACTGAACCCGACAGCGCCGCATCTTGATTAAACTTCTGCAGCACCATAGGCACGACCACACCAGCAATTGCTGCCACGGCCATGTTAATCAAAATTGCGCAGCCAATCACTATGCCTATGGTCGCTTCACCGAACCACCAGCCCGCGACTAAACCTATAACTATCGCCCACAAAAAACCGTTAACTATGCCAATGCCGAGTTCGTTCTTCATTAACGAAAACAAGTTACCCGCTGAAATCTGTCCCATAGCCATGCCGCGGATCATCAGCGTCAACGACTGACTACCCGCAATGCCGCCCATAGAAGCCACAATCGGCATCAATACAGCTAACGCAACCACTTGGGATAACACATTTTCAAATAAGCCAATCGTCGCCGAAGCGAGGAAAGCCGTCAGTAAATTGATCCCGAGCCACACAGCGCGGCGCTGGGCGCCTTTCATAATCGGCGCGAACAAGTCGTCGGACTCATCCATACCCGCAGTTGCCATCAACTGCGCTTCATAATGTTCACGCACTAAAGCGGTCGCAGTTCGCAGCGTCACGCGACCAATTAACTCTCCAGACTCATCGATCACAGGCAATTCGATTTCGCGGCTGTGCTCTATCGCTTCGGCCGCTTCCAATAAACTTGTGTCAGCGGATAACGCACGGCTATCCTCGGACAAGAGTGAAATCAATAATTCATCGGGATTATGTTTAAAAATGTCATACCGACGCACTGTGCCTTGATACTTATCCTGATCATCAACGATAAACAAATTGTCGTTACAATCGAGTTCAATACGGCGGAAAAAGCGCTGTGCCTGCGCAACGCTCGCCTTATCACTGAGCACCAACATTTGATGATCGGTATAACGGCCGATTTCATTCTCAGAGTACTGATCGTAGAGTTCGAATCGTTGTCGCTGACGCTCGCCCATCTGAGCCAAGGCGCGATCGGTAAAACTTTCAGGGAGATAATCACTCCACTCAATTAAATCTTCTGGGCTTAACTGAGCAAATAGCAAGTCCACTTCATTGTCGGGCATCCGTTTGAGGATCCCCATGCGCGGATCGGCACGCATTAAGCTCAACACTGTCACTCGGTCAGCAAATTCAACTTGCTGCCAACGCTCGTAACGCTCATCCAAGGGCAAGGATTCAAGCGCTAAGGCTATGGTTCCAGGTTCTGAGTCATTCAAAATTTCGCTAAACACTTCAGCTTGTTCTTCGCCTTCAACTTCAGTGAGTTGTTGAACAACCTGCCCCACGTCCGCTTGCATGTTTGTTTCGTATTCTGCGTCATTTTCTGTCACACAGATGCCCTTTTCTTTAGCTACAAAATTGCTGTAACTATATTGATAATTAAGTAAATTAGCAAACCCGCAAAATGAATTGCACACAACTATATTGCTGAAAATCATTTTTGGGTTTATGCTGTTTGACTAAGATCCTATGGAGGTGAACATGACTACGAATATATACAGCCAATCAGCGACTGACATTCAAGGCAACACAGTAAGTTTAGAGCAGTATCGAGGCAAAGTACTCTTGATCGTTAACACCGCCAGTGAATGTGGATTTACACCGCAATACAAGGGATTAGAAGCATTATATCAAGAATACAAAGATCAAGGATTAGTGATTTTAGGCTTTCCTTGCAATCAATTTGGCGCCCAAGAAAAAGCCGATGAGCAAGGAATTCAAGCCTTTTGTGAATTGAATTTTGGCGTGACGTTTCCGCTATTTTCTAAAATAGAAGTGAATGGCGAACATACTCATCCACTTTATCAATACCTTAAGAAAGCTGCTCCCGGTGTATTAGGTACTCAAGGTATCAAATGGAATTTCACCAAATTTTTAGTTAATCGCCAAGGCGAAGCGATTGAACGATTTGCATCGACCACGAAACCCGAAGCATTAGAAAGTAAAATTGCCGCTTTGCTAAAATAATTTACTCGCTATCTATTTGAAATTTTGCGTTTTATAAAAATTTAGATTTATTTTAACTTTTTTATGGAACTTTAACCGTACAAGCCCCCTCAAATGTATTGAACAGTGAATGTCTTTTTCATGTTCATCATCTCCCTGGGGCTTCTAGCGCGGCCCCCTTGACCTAGGAATAGGTCACTAGGCAACCATTGGGTTGCCTTTTTTTATCCCAATGATTTACATGTAAAATAAATGTAATGTCTCATTTCAACTGCTTTTTATCTCTCAGAAATTCTTTTTTAAACTTTTTGGTGTTTTTTTGCGATATCGATGAACTTAATTAAAAATGGCGACTCTGAGTATAGGTAAGGATTAACGGATAAGATTAAATGCACCTTGAGAATGAAATATGTGAAGTCGCAGTTTCATCTACTCAAATGACACAGTTTCTGTTTTATCGCATTGAGTCGAATTAGTTGGTCGTTCATCATCATCTCCCTTTTGGGACACAATAGAAAACACGCTAGCGCACTGAATTCTACTTGTATCCCGCACTGATTTCCTTGTGGCAACCTTAGGTTGCCATTTTTTTGCTTAAATTTCAACAAGCACTAACGCTAGCTCATAGATTAATAAGCTGACACGCGTTTAATTTTTATCGCTATGATTTTAATGTAAAACAAATGTAGCACTTAAGTGTGAGCACTCAATATTTACCAGAAAAATACCTCAGAAAATCTTTTTAAACTTTTTGAGATTTTTTTCTGATATCGGTGAACTTAATTAAAAATGGCGACTCTGAGTATAGGTAAGGATTAACGGATAAGATTAAATGCACCTTGAGAATGAAATATGTGGAGTCACAGTTTCATTCACTCAAATGACACAGTTTCTGTTTTATCGCATTGAGTCTAATTAGTTGGTCGTTCATCATCATCTCCCTTTTGGGACACAATAGAAAACACGCTAGCGCACTGAATTCTATTTGTATCCCGCACTGATTTCCTTGTGGCAACCTTAGGTTGCCATTTTTTTTGCCTAAATTTCTATACGCACCTAAATCTCTATAATCGCCTAAATATCTATAATATTAACGACTTGTCTAATTGAACTTGAATTGAAGGGTGATAACCTGCGCGAGCCTTTGTATAGATATCTTTTAATTCAGTATGATACCCCGCGATTTGCAGCTCAGCATAAAGTGGCCGCACAAATTTACCGCGTCCAATACGCACTAAATAAGCACTTAAAGCCGGCAACACAGGGTCGTAATGATTGCGAATCGCCACTCTAAACCAATCACAGGCAATTTCCGCATTAGTCGATTGAGTGAATCGGAACGTTTCGTCCAGATCCATCAGTTGCACTTGGCTGACGACTTCAGGTAATTGGGTCAGAAAATACTGCCAATGATGTACTCGCCAATCTTTCACGCTTAATTGGCTCGCGGCCGTTCCCTGTAAAAAACTCGCCAGCGCATCATCGACTTTATCTAAACTCATGGATGTTGGTCCGCAATATCCCTCGGGCAAACCTTTGCCATAAATCCACGTTAACAGCTCGGCTTCAGAGATCTTATCTGAGTGAAATGGCAGTAAGGTTTGCTGCGCGTATTCAACAAACACTTCGGTGGTAATCGCCTTGAAGGCAAAATGATCCACATAGTTGCGCAAAAATTTATCGAACGCCACTCGTCCTAACCTGCGCTCGAGATCATGGACAAACATCGAGGCTTTATCATAGGTAAAACGATTAAAGGCAAGGTTGGGATCGCCCTGCTGCACATTGGCGGGCAAGGTTTGTTTATCCTTAGGCAAAGACGCCATTTCTTCTGTTAAGCGACCAAACTCTATCACCCACTCCAACTCTGCTTGTTCTTTGCAGTAAACCGCTTCCACAATACGGTTAGTAAAGTAAGTCGTGAAACCTTCGTTTAACCAGAGATCTCGCCAGGTTGCATTACTGACTAAATTGCCCGTCCACGAATGCGCTAACTCATGGGCAACGGTGGAAACCAAGCTTTTATCGCCGGCGATGAGTGTGGGCGTTAAAAAGGCTAAACGCGGATTTTCCATCCCGCCAAAGGGGAAACTCGGCGGCAAGATAATCATGTCATAACGCCCCCACACATAAGGACCTAACAATGACTCGGCAACCTCGAGCATATGTTCGGTATCTTCAAACTCTTTTGCGGCGGCCGCCAACATACTTGGCTCAGTATACACCCCGCATCTTGGGCCTATCACTTGAAAGGCAATATCACCGACTGCCAGCGCCATCAAATGGGTCGGAATAGGTCGCTCCATCTCAAAGTGAAACACACCATTAAGCGGCGTGTCGGGATGATTCATCGCACTCATAACAGCTCGCATACCTTTGGGCACTTGCACTTTAGCATCAAAGGTTATCCGCGCCTTAGGCGTATCCTGCAGTGGGATCCAGCTACGAGCATTGATCGGTTGCGATTGACTGAAGAGATAAGGTAACTGTTTACCCGCAGTTTGCTCAGGCGCTAACCACTGTAATCCTTGGGCGGCTGGAGAGGTGTGATAGTGAATGCAAACCTGCTTGCAAGGTGACGTTGGCAAACTGATGCATATTTTTTGCCCGAGAATAGAATTGGCTTCACTTAGTATAAAATCGAGCGGTGCTTCATTTTCTGGTATCGAAACACTCGTTGTATCAGTAGCATGCACGGCAGTAACCGCGAGTATGGTGAGATCGCGGCTATCGAGCCAAAGTTCAGTGACATCAAGCTCAAGGTAATCCAAGGACAGCGTCGCTTTGCCAAAAAGACGCTGCGCGTCAAAATCCACCAGCAAATCCAAAGAGACATGGGTCACTTGCACTTGTTCGGTATTAGCAAAAGAATGGTAATCTCGGGTGAAATCCCAAGTCGTGGCATCCGCTAAGGTATTCTTAGTCTTAGTTGGTTGTAACACTGTCGCCTCAATATTCAAGTTATGGGCACAGGGCGATGGGCGCTAGCCCCCTATCTCTGGCTCAATTGTAAAGGGTAAGTTTGAATGCATAATAGTGAACGCAGCTGTAGAGCAATACTGCATAACTTGTCGTTGTTATAACGACTCACAGCCATAACTCATCACAGATTATTAGCCATTATTATCGACTGCACATTTGCTCAGAGGCAAATCGTAGCAGAGTTTTAGATCAGCTTATCGGCGAGTTTTTGTAACAATTCATCTTTGGCGGCGATCACAGAGCTGCAATCGATTCTCTTGCGTCATGCAAGAATTGCGGGGCAATAGTCTACGACGCCAATTCCGAGGTACAAACCGAGCAAAAAATAGAGGCTCACACCTCTTTAAAAAAACAAATGCAAAATTATTTAAAATATTTCGCACTTTCTCTGAACTAATTTAAAGATGTTGAGTCAGATATTATGAACCGAATCTTTGCAATGAGTTTCTTCGTTCATCATCATTCTCCTTTAGATGGTTTCTAGCGCGACCGTCCCAAGATTCCGAATTGGAATTTACAGCAACCTATTTAGGTTGCTTTTTTTATGCCTTTTATTTGGCATCTACCAGACAGAATGACCAAACATCATCGCCCAGATAAAACCCCAGAAACAAAAAAGGACCTCCGAGGAGGTCCTTGATTAACAAGCCGTTTGGCTTACAAGCGGATACCCACTTTTTCTAAATCTTTGGCTACAACACTTTTCGGAATAGTAACATAACCATCTTTTTCAACGACTTGCTGGCCTTGCTTAGACAACACGTAACGGATAAATTCTTTTTCCATTGGTGCTAAGTCTTTATTTGGTTGCTTGTTCACGTAAACATATAGGTAACGTGATAATGGATAAGTACCGTTAGCTGCGTTTTCTGCCGTTGCTTCGATAAACTCATTACCTTTTTTAGCAATTGCCACTGCTTTAACACCAGCGGTTTTGTAGCCAATACCTGAGTAACCAATCGCGTTTAGAGATTGAGAAACTGATTGCACAACAGATGCAGAACCAGGTTGCTCGTTCACGTTAGCTTTAAAGTCACCTTTACACAGTGCGTGCTCTTTAAAGTAACCATAAGTACCTGATACAGAGTTACGACCGTAAAGTTGTACGTCTTTAGCAGACCAGTTACCGTCTAAACCCAACTCACCCCAACGTTGGATATCGCTGCTACCACATTTGTGAGTAGAAGAGAAAATACCATCAACCTGTTCAACGCTTAAACCTTTGATTGGGTTATCTTTGTGTACGAATACAGCTAAAGCATCGATAGCTACACGAATTTCAGTTGGCTTATAACCATAATGTTTTTCAAACGCTTCGATTTCGTTAGGCTTCATCTTGCGGCTCATTGGGCCGAATTGTGAAGTGCCTTCAGTCAACGCTGGTGGCGCAGTAGAAGAACCTGCCGCTTGGATCTGGATGTTGACGTTAGGGTACATTTGTTTAAATTCTTCAGCCCAAAGTGTCATCATGTTGGCTAACGTATCTGAACCTACAGATGATAAGTTGCCTGACACGCCACTTGCTTTTTCATAGGTTGGCAGAGATTGATCAATCGATGCCATCGCAGTTGCAGAGAATACACCAGCGGCTGTTAGGGTAATCGCGCCGACAAGCTTTTTCAGTTTCATTATGTGCTCCAGTAGTAAGCTAACTAATTTGTAACTTAAGTTTCTTCAGACGCAGCCAGTATCAATCGCTACAATGACAATTCTATGTCCGTGATGTGACACTTAGATGACAATGCGTTATATATCGATTTTTTCTGTCATTAATAATGAACTCAGTAGCCCTAGAAATAAAAAACAGGCCATAATGACCTGTTTTTATTATTAATTGCGAATATTTCACTTAAGCAATTTACTTCTTACGCTCGATAAGATGTAAAGGAATAACAAAGCTAAACGTACTGCCTTTACCCACTTCACTGCTGATTTTAAGCTCACTGTGATGATGGTTAAGCGCATGCTTTACTATCGCAAGACCTAGACCACTGCCACCGGTTTGCCTTGATCGCGCACTGTCTACCCGATAAAAACGTTCGGTTAATCGACCTATGTGCTGAGGTGCAATGCCTTCGCCCGTATCCGTTACGCTAAAGATAGCTCCCGTTGCCATACTGCGCCACTGCACTGTGATTTTACCACCGGGTTCAGTGTAACGAATCGCGTTAGAAATCAAGTTAGAACAAGCACTTCTTAGCTGTAATTCATTACCGTGGGAATCAAGCCCAGGTTCGCAATAGAAGCTCAGCTCGTATCTGTCTTGTGCCAGCGCTTTAGCTTCCTCCTTGAGCACTTCCATCAGCTGCGTCATGTTCACTGTATGTTCGAGGTTGATATCGGCCGCATCTTCAATCCGCGATAACATTAATAGCTGTTCCACCATAGATTGCATTCGCCGCGTCTGCTGCTGCATTAAGGCCAGCGGCTTGACGTTCATCGAATCGGGCTCAGCCATGCTTTGCATCATTTCGAGATAACCCTGCAACACAGTGAGCGGCGTTTTGAGCTCATGTGACACATTCGCGACAAACTCTTTACGCATACCCTCGAGCTGACGTATACGGGTGATATCCCGCGCAATTAACAGTAGCTGCCTATCACCGTAGGCCATGATACGGATCTCAAGCAAACGCCTATCCGATACCGGCGATGGTAACTCCAGCGGCTCTTTGTATTGTGCGGATTTAATATAAGCGGAAAAATCAGGATGGCGGATCAAGTTATCAATACGCTGGCCATTATCCTGCGGCCAAACAAAACCGAGAATAAGCTGCGCTAACTTGTTGCACCATAAAATATTATGCTCTGAATCGAGCACCACAGCGGCATCGGGTAACGCTTCTGCACCTTGGCGAAATCGCGCCAGCAATGCGGCCAATTGACCGACACGTCGACGATTCTTACCTTGGAGGCGATAAATACCGTTAAACACCCCTTCCCAACTCCCACTGCCCTGCGGCGGCGTGAGTTTTCTATCGCGCCATAACCAAAAGTTAAGCCGTGATAATTGTCGGTAATGCCAGCAAACCAGGCCTAGCATGCCGAAAAAGAGTATCCAGAGAAGTTTCCCTACCAATAAACCTATTAGCGCGCAAAGCAGTAGATATAAGGCTAAGCGCGTAAACAACCGGTACCCTGAATAAGAGTCAGACATAGATAAACCCAAACATCAGGCTAAATAAGAGGAGCACAAGATAGCCTAAAAGCTAACTTGTGCCTAACACTTATTCGGCACTAAATGCGTGTAGAGAAACGATAACCTGCGCCACGAACCGTTTGGATCAAGCGGTCGTGACCAGACTCTTCAACGGCTTTACGAAGGCGTCTGATATGCACGTCAACGGTTCTGTCTTCAACATACACATTGGTTCCCCACACATTGTCGAGCAGCTGTTCGCGGCTGTAGACACGTTCTGGGTGGGTCATGAAAAAGTGTAATAAACGAAATTCGGTTGGGCCCATATCTAATACAGTATCGCCTACGCTCACCCTGTGGCTCACAGGATCGAGCATTAAGCCCTGCACATCAATGGTTTCTTCTAAACGAGTCGGTGCACTGCGACGCAATACGGCCTTAATACGTGCGACAAGTTCTTTAGGGGAGAAAGGTTTAGTGATGTAATCATCGGCGCCGACTTCGAGACCTTTGACTTTATCTTCCTCTTCACCGCGGGCAGTTAACATGATGATCGGAATTTGGCGCGTGAACTCATCTTGCTTCAAGCGTTTCGCCAATTGAATACCACTTCCGCCAGGAAACATCCAATCCAATAAAATCAGATCGGGGTAAGGCTCCTTTAGCAGCGCAATGGCCGAATCAAAATCTTCCGCCGCAGAGGTCGTAAACCCATGCTGTTCCATTACAAAAGTCAGCATCTCGCGGATGGCTAACTCGTCTTCTACTATCAATATCCTTGCAGTCATAAGTGATTTTCTGTCAGTGAATGTCAACACGGCTATTATTAGTCATTTTTATTACAGATTTATGAATTAGCACGCCGTTTGAGCCATATAGTAGTAATATTTGTCATAATAAGTTTATATAACTGTTTGTTTATAGCAATAAAAAAGGAGGCAATATGCCTCCTTAATTGAATCTTAATACTGGATTTAGAATTTGTGTTCTAAGCCAACACCGATATATTTGTCATCATCAGTAGACGCTTCTAACGAACGATTGGTGTAGAAAGCGAAGACTTTAGTAGGTTTAGCCAGTGCATAATCAGCACCTACTGACCATGAATCACCTTTGTCTTCCATGTCTTGATATTGTGCTTTCAAAGTAACAGCATCGATATCGTAAGCGGCACTGAACAGGTAACCATTAACGCTATCGGTCGTTACAGGCAGCGCGTTTTTATAAGTTTCTTCCTGTTGTTGGTACATACCGCCTAAAGTTAAATTAGCGATTTTGCCTTGAACCGATGCACGCAGGATTTCATAACCTTTCACATCTGAGTCATATGCAATAGCAGCATAGATAGGTGATTTTTTCAGTTTAGCGTCACCGTACATAGCGGCTAAGCTGAAACCATCTTGACCCTGTTGGTCAGCATCACCTTCAGCAGCATAAGTCGCACCGAATACAAAACCGCTGATTGATGGAGATAAGTAAGTCGCAGTTTGACCTAAACGGTTGTCGCCTTTGAACAGGCTTTTTAAGTCGCCAGATAAATCGTTGAATTGGTCAACGTTACCTTGAGAGATTTTTAACAGCGTGTCGTTACGACCAACTGAGAACGAACCGAATGCGCCTTTTAGGCCAACAAATTGGTTACGAGCTTTAAAGTTGTCGCTAGTCGCAGCACCTGTATCAACTTCGTATTCAACTGTGTAGAACGCTTCCAGCGAGCTAGACAGTTCGAAATTACCCTTCACACCAAAACGAGAAGCATTACTTTGAATAGTTGTTGTAGCATCACCTTTCTCATCATTTGATTGAGCGGTGACATTCAACTTACCATAAACAGTCAGTGGCTCAGCGGCATAAGCTGAAGCCAGAGTTGCAGAAGCTAGCGCAGAAGCAAGTAGAGTTTTACAAAAAACGTTCATCATTTAATCCTTTCGACGTTATGTTCGTCTTGGTTATTGGTTTGGAACGACCGAAAGTGTGCAATGAATGTGTTTCAGTTTTATTTCAATTGTGACTGTTTAGTGCGCAAGGTAAAAAAGCTGACGCTAAGCTTGGTGCTAAACCCAGTAAAGATGGGGCCTACAGCCGAGTTAATTCTTATGTTACAGTTTAATGAATTCTGATTAGCCACTAGAAATTAGCTGTCGAACACAGGTTTACCCCGCCCAAACTATGCCGTAAACTGCCACTTTAATTTTCAATGAGCGCCTCTTATGTGGTTTAAAAATCTTACTCTTTATCGTTTCAATAAACCTTTTGCCGTCGAAACCGAAGCGCTAGAAACTGCGTTGGCCGATTTCACTTTCTCCCCGTGCTCAAGCCAAGATGTCAGTAAATTTGGTTTCTCAAATGCGTTAGGCAAAAAAGGCAGTTCTTTGGTACACAGCGCCGACAATCGCCATCTGATCTGTGTGACTAAAGAAGAGAAAATCCTCCCAGGCCAAGTCGTCAAAGAAGCCCTAGAAGAAAAAGTCGCCCTCATTGAAGATGAAGAAAATCGTAAGATGGCGAAAAAAGAAAAAGATGCGCTAAAAGATGAAATCATCACAAGTTTACTGCCACGCGCTTTCTCGCGCCGCAGCCAAACCCATGCCTTGATTTTGCCAGAACTGGAAATGATCCTTGTCGACAGTTCAAGCGCCATTAAGGCCGAAGAGTTGTTAGCACTCCTACGCAAAGCACTCGGTAGTCTGCCAGTGATCCCATTGAGCTTTAAAGCGCCAGTCGAATCCAATTTAACCGAATGGTTAAAACTTGGCAGCGCGCCATTACCTTTTGAAATGCAAGATGAAGCTGAACTTAAATCCGAAGCGGATGAAGGTGGTATTGTGCGTTTCAAGCAGCAGGATTTAAAAGAAGACGAAGTATTAGCTCACCTCGCAACAGGCAAGCAAGTCCACAAGTTAGCACTGCATTTCGGCCAATCGATTGCACTATTATTGCAATCGGATGCCAGCGTTAAACGCCTTAAATTCTCAGAAGAATTTAGAGCGGGTAACGATGAAGTGGGCACTGATGACCCTATGGCACGTTTAGATGCAGACTTTGCCTTAATGGGCAGCGAATTGGTCGCCTTGATGCATGCACTCGTGGCAGCACTAGGTGGACTCGAAGAAGCACAAGTTTAAGCTGAATTAAATTTAACGTGAGTTAGGTAAACTTAAGTTAGCGACTCACTCGTATTCTTCTTATATGAATAACTTGAAATACAAAATAACAAAAAGCGCACCGTCTAAATGAGGGTGCGCCTTTTTTATGACAGTTAAACGCCTAAATTTAAGGCATTCGGCCTAATCGCAAGCTGAATGCCATTTGATTTAGTCATTGGTTTTAGACACTAACCCACCTTTATTATCAAACGGCCAATCAATGCCTAACCAAGCCTTGAAGAAGGCTTTTTGCTGTTTAGTCGCTTTCGTATCGCCCTTAAGCACTAGCTTACCGCTTTGCTGTTCACTAAGGGTGAGCTTAACTTGCTTGATTTTATCGTTGCTGAATAATGTTACTTCAATGCTATCGCCAGCCTTAAAGTCGTTTATGCGCTTATCAAAACCTGCAGCCGTCACCTTAAGACCATTAATCGCTAATACTTCATCCCCCGCAACAATCCCCGCTTGCCATGCAGGGCCATTACGCAGCACTTGGTCTAACACTAAAGAGCCATGGAAGCTGCTTAACGTCATGCCGGCAAATGCCTGGGCTTTTGAATCTTTACCATAGGACAAAACTAACCCAGCCTGCGATAACAACTCAGGGAAATCTAAACTCATCGGGCTATTCACGTTTGCATGCCACCAAGGCGCATAATCTTTGCCGGATAAGTCTTTGAGGATATGCTGCACATCGCTAACACCATAGCCCTTTGGCACACGGTGATCTTGATATAAACGGCGATGCACATCGCGATATGAATGCTTAAGTTTCGTATCCTGCAGCAGCGAGAAATCTAACGCCAAAGAGGTTAAATAACCCTCAGAATAAATATTCACACTGTGATTAATCGCATAATCGCCGCCCGTACTGCTCCACTCTCCAGCACTCGCCTCGGCGACTGATTGGGTTTCACGCCCTGGAGTAAGCTGGTTTTTCTCCACGCGTTTAGCTAAGTCTTCGAGGAACTCTTTAGGCGTCATCACCCCAGCACGCAGCAGTAACTGACCTTGGAAATAACTGGTAGAGCCTTCGGCCATCCACAGTAATTCCGTCATGTTTTCATGTTGATAATCGTAGGGCACGAGTCCCGCAGGACGATAAGCCTTTACGTTCCAAGTATGGATAAACTCATGGGATGCAGTGCTAATAAAGCGCAGGTAATCCTTGCGTTCACGAAAACTAAAACGCGGCAATTGGATAACCGTAGAATTTAAATGTTCTGTCGCGCCACTGGCGCCGCTAGTGGCGTGCACCATATACACATAACGATCAAAGGGATAATCATCCCAAATCGCCTTTGCTTGACCACTTAATGCCGTTAAATCCTTTACCACTTTATCGGCGTCATAGTTACCTTCACCCCAAAATACCAACTCATAACTTTTGCCATTAGCGCTGAATTGCTTATGGGTGCTCACACCGGTTTCGATAGGGGAATCAATTAACACATCGTAATTCGGTGCGATGAAAGAATGCGCAGGTGCGCCTGAAGCCATGCCCGAGTAACTTTGCCACGCTTCAGGAACGTTCAATTGAACCGATATCGGCTCAGAGCGAAATTGCGGGCTATACATGAACACGCCGCTGGCATCTAAGTAGGCATGGCTCGCATCAATATGGCGCACCCTTTGGCCTAATTCATTGGCATACAACTGATAACTAACCGTTACGATGGTTGGCTGCGTGAGCGCGACTTGCCATTCACCGCTCGCGGTACGTTTCCATTGCAGTTCATGACCTTGACTATCTTTAGCACTAAATAAGCGCACACCATCGGCCAAAGGCAATACTTGATATTTACCCGTGCGCCATACAGGCAGATTGACCGTAAAATCCGTGGTCTTCACTTCAGGAAAAGTGACACTCACTTGGGCAATATGATGCTCGGGTTTAACGAGGTCAATTTGATATTTCACATCGGCTAATACTTGGCCAGAAAATAACGCACTTAATATCAAGATTGATAATCTGTTGGGTTTCACTCTTGCTTCCTTCTGTTATTATGCTTCTTATGATTTTTCCAAGTATAACAAGTCGATGTAGCATCCTCATTAGGCGCTAACAAAAGCTAACAAAATAAGTTCCTTGACTTAAGGAATGAGGAATCACAGTTCAAATGCAAAAACTCACGGTTATTTTATTTACTTTGTTGCTGTCACTGCCTTTTAGCGTTCAAAGCCGAGATATCGAAGCTGATGAAGTTGAGTTAAGAGAATCGCCACAACAAATGTATGATGCGCTCAACCAATCCATTTCCTTCCCCCTTTCGTTTCAAAACCGTGACCAATTTGAACGTGCAGCCCAAGAGCAAGGCTACAGTCCAACCGAATTTGAACAGATTTTGTATCTGCTGACTCGGCTGAATATGGAGCCGAACGTGAAAACCAAGGTCGGTTTTCAAGACGCAAAAAGCTTGATTGCAGTTTTATCCACTGCGGCGCAATCGCCCTATGAACTTGCAATGGTCGCCATGTTGAATGGGCGTTACCTTGGCCGTACCGAGCAAAAATATCAAGAAGCGATTGGCCTGTATAATGAAGCGATCACCCGCATCAACGACAGCTATGACATCGAAGCATTGATTCTTAAACACAATATTCATGAGCACTTAGGCGGCTTACATTTATTAATCCGCCAAGAAGTGCCAGCCCTGATGCACTTCCACACATACCGCGACATTGCCTATAAACTCAGAAACGATTACTTAATCGCGGCGGCTGAAGCGAGGCTTGGCTTTTATTACAATTTTAATCAGCAGCTTACAAAATCATTACAGCATTATAGTGAAGCGATTCGGATCTCCAATCGTTCTAATTACCCATCAATGAAAACCAATCTGCAATTACAACTTTCTAAGGTATATCGTGATTTAAAGCAGTGGGATGAAGCGCTTAAAAACGCTCATGAAGCCGCGGCTGGATTTAAAAAAATGGGCAATGACACTTATCTTTCAAGTTGTATGACAGTGATCGCTATGGTCTATGGCGAACAAGGGGATTGGCATAAAGCGATTGATTACTACCTAAATGCCCAGCAATTAGATGCAAAACGCGGTAACTACATCGCACAAGGGCTTAATTTCCATAATTTAGGACAAGCCTACTCAAATATTAAAGACAATGTTAACGCCCTAAAATATTTACTGATGGCCAATCAAATATTCAAAGAAAAACAAAGCCATCACTATCAAGTTTATAACGAACTCTTAATTGGTGAAATCGCCCAAACCAACCAAGATTGGCCGCTGATGATGGCCCATGCCGATATCGCATTAGCACTCGCGGTCGATTTAAAACTGGTCGATGAACAAAAATCCGCACTCACCCTTATCGCCTCGGCGGCGCAAAAATTAGGTGAATTAGCAAAAACCATCGATGCCCAAGCCCGTATCATTGAGCTAAGTAAAAAGCCTGCCGAGACTGATAAAGACTCCCCTGTGTCGGCCTCTGCCCTTGCAGAGCAACAGCTTAAACTTGAGCTCAACATGCTACAGGGAAAACTCGTTGAGACAGTGAAAGAAAGCAACAACACTCACACGCTACTGCTCATTTGCTGCCTTATTGCCGGACTCTTGCTGCTAGTGATTGCATATATGCTGCATCATCGCCGTAAAATCATGGCAAAAAACGCCGCATTAACCCAATTGAGCCTACAGGAGCCCTTCACCCATAACTTAGGCTATGCGGCACTATTAGCCCACTTGGGCCATAATCAACATCAAGCGTCTACAACAGCTTTAGGGATTATCGCCTTCCCCGCCCAGCTATCGACCGATCTAGATTATGGCCAATATTTTAGTGATGCAGTAACCGCGCAACTGGCCACGCATCTAACCGATGCGCTCGCATCCCCTGTCTATGTGATACGCCAAGGGGTATTTGCAGTGCGCTTCACCCAAGCCGTTGAGCCAACAAGCGTGATCAGCCAAATACGCCAGAAACTCGACCAACAGCACATAGTCCATCATTTCCGCCTTGGTTTTGCCAACTTGCCACTGCTGGCGAAATCTGAAATTAAAATGGCCGCAAAATTAAAGTTCGAAACCGTGCAGATGGCGCTCGCCTGTGCCCGCAGTTTAGAGGGAAGTAACGATTATTATGTTGCCCTTAGAGCGCTCGATTTTGTCCCTCTGAGCTTGTTTGCCAATCCACTATTTTTACACCTTGAAAAAGGCATTGAGCGTGGATTAATCAGATTAGAAACCAACGGTAATAAAGAAGATATTCGCTGGCCTTGCTGGGAAAACAACCAAGATAGGCAATTACTGGAAAATATTTGATCAATATCAGCAATTAATCACAGAGTCATAGGTAAATCGCATTTGCACTCTACGCCCAGTGTTATAACATTAGTATCATATGAGTTAACAGCTAATCTGGACATAGGATCGTCATGTTTTTTAGCCTTGCAGAGTTAGGACAATACTCAGGATGAAGGATTCGAGCGCTACAGTTTCACAACTTGCCTTGCTGCAACAGAAACTTCATTCGGCCAAACTTGCCCTCGATGAAGTCAATGAAGATAGAAATGCAAAGTTACAGACATTACTGCAATTTATTGGTCACTTAAGCCTCGCCTGCAAAGGGCAAAATCTTGAGCTGGATAATAAACTCGCCAAACTTCGCCATAACTTAAATACGTTTGAGCGAGTCGATGAGGCGTTGCCAGAATTAGTCGATGTCGAGCGCCTACTAAAAGGCCAATATCACCATGTGATGGTACAACTCGAAGAGAGTCGTACGGGTTTGTCACAGGTGATCCGTCAGATCCAACGCGTGAACTCTGCACCTGAAAAACTCAAAAAAGAAGTCAATTACTTCAAACAAGATCTGGCTAAACCTTTCCACACGGTTTGGGAATATATTCCTAAAGTTAAGCAAATCATCGGCTTCTACGAAACCATATTACAGCTACAATTTAACGAATCAGAAAAACTCGATGTCTTGCCAAAACACAGGCAGCTAGCCCATGAGCTGGCGCAGATGATTTCGGAAATCGAGTTTCGTAAAGATCAGCGTGACCAAGTCTTAGTGATCAAAGAAGTGCTCTCTTCTGAGATTGAAGTAGACAGCTTGCTCGAAGCCTACCAAACCATTTTAGCGTTATTGCTTGATAACATCGCCCGCGAGAAATCGGCATCGCAAGAGTTTTTATTTGCCCTCAACGATGCCTTAGCCGCAGTGCGCGAAGTAGTCAGTGAGTCTTACAACCACAATCAACGCAGCTTCCAACTCAAGACCCAGTTGAATCGTGAGATCAACACCCGCGTCGATAACGCCGGTGAAATCATTATCGATGTAGAAGATATTGTCGATCTTAAAGCCCAATTGACTGAGCAACTTAACTCCATTCGTTCAGCATTGGCCCGTAAAGAAGCCTTAGAGCAAAGAGAACAGGCCTTACTGCGTAAATCAATGGAAACAATGCGCAAAGAGCTTAATGAATTAAGTAACGAGGCCAATACTTACAAAGAGCGATTGTTTGAACAACAAAAACTCAACTTGCTCGATAGCTTAACTCAATTGCCTAACCGTGCCGCGTTAGAAGAGCGCATGGATTTGGAATACCGCAACTATCAACGGCATAAATCTCCCCTGTGGGTGGCGGTTGCCGATATTGACCATTTCAAAACGATCAACGACAGCTTTGGTCACAGCACGGGCGACAAAACCCTGCAGGTGATTGCGATGGCATTGAAAAACTCGCTACGCGATACCGAATTTGTAGCCCGTTATGGTGGCGAAGAATTTGTCCTGCTATTACCCGATGTAGCACCTGCTGATATCGCTCAACTTTTAAACAGAGTGCGCGAGAAAGTAAAAAATATTCCATTTAAATTTAAAAATCAGAGAATTACAGTTACAGTATCTATAGGGGCTGCGCAAGTTATGGGAAGTGAGCTCATACATGAGACCTTCGAACGCGCCGATGCAGCACTCTACAAAGCGAAACACGAAAGCAGAGACAGGGTTGTGATTGACGTATAATTGAGCCCCACTATACGCCTCCTCTAATCACTCCTGTCATGACGAAGGAGTGATAAATGATAGTAAAAGTCAGCCCTAAAGGCAGCATGGATCAGCTTTCGCAACTTGAAGTTGATCGTCTCAAGAAAAGTGCCAAAAGCACGCTATATCAACTGTACCGCAACTGCTCCTTAGCAGTACTTGCCGCAGGTTTAAAAACCGACAACTCTAAAGCCCTATTCGAGCAATACCATGATTTCGACATCCACGTCCTACAACGGGAACGCGGTGTTAAATTAGAACTGGTCAATCCCCCTGAACAAGCCTTTGTCGATGGCCAAATAATCACCGGCATTCAAGAACATCTGTTCTCAGTCTTACGCGACATCCTTTATATCAGCGACAGATACGACTCGCTCAAACACATTAATCTGACCAACGCCCACCATATCACCAATGTGGTGTTTGATATTTTGCGTAACGCGCGGGCGATTGCCCCCATGAAAGACCCTAACGTCGTCGTCTGTTGGGGCGGGCACAGTATTAATGCTATCGAATACCAGTATACCCGCGAGGTAGGCTATCAACTTGGCCTGAGGGAATTGGACATTTGCACTGGCTGTGGTCCTGGCGCGATGGAAGGCCCGATGAAAGGCGCAGCCATAGGTCATGCCAAACAAAGGATTAAAAATGCCCGTTATATTGGTTTGACTGAGCCGAGTATTATTGCCGCCGAGCCACCGAATCAAATCGTCAATGAACTGGTGATCTTACCCGATATTGAAAAACGCCTCGAAGCCTTCGTGCGTTTAGGTCACGGCATTATTATCTTCCCAGGTGGTGCTGGCACGGCGGAAGAGTTGCTCTATATCTTAGGTATCTTACTCAACGAAGAAAACCAAGAAACCCCTTTCCCGCTGATCCTTACAGGCCCCACGGAAAGCGCCGATTACTTCATTAAGATTGATGAGTTCATTGCCTCAACCTTAGGCCCTGAAGCTCAGAAGAAGTATCAAATCATCATAGATAATCCCACTGAAGTAGCGCGTATCATGAAGAAAAGCATGGAGCAAGTGAAAGCCTATCGCCGCTCAACGGGTGATGCTTACCAATATCAGTGGGCACTGAAGATTGAATCTGAATTCCAGTTACCTTTTGTCCCGAGCCACGAGGTGATGGCAAACTTGGACTTGCACTTCCAAACCAATAAAGCCGAGCTTGCCGCCAACCTGCGCAAAGCGTTTTCGGGTATAGTGGCGGGTAACGTCAAGTCGGAAACAATCAAGCACATAGAGCGCGATGGTCCCTTCCAATTGAAAGGCGATCCTAAACTCATGGACATGATGGATAAGCTCTTGAGTGCATTTGTGCAACAACAGAGAATGAAGCTTCCCGGAAGCGCTTATATTCCTTGCTACCAAATAGTGAAATAGAGAGCGAAACAACGACACCCCATGAACAAGTTTTTAATCATCGATGGTCTCAACTTGGTTCGCCGCATCTATGCGGCGATCCCCGATGAAACAGATATGCAAAGCCTCACAGAGCGCGTCAGTTCGGCGTGCACTAAACTGCTGCGGGTGCATCGCCCTACCCATGTGGCTATCGTGTGGGACGGTGATGAGATCTCATGGCGTAAACAGCTTTATCCCGATTACAAAAAAGGTCGTAAACCTATGCCAGAACCACTGGCGCAGGGTTTAGTTGCGCTGCAAGACCATTTAACCGCAATGCACATTGGCTCTATTTATGCCGCCGCGGAGGCCGATGATGTGATTGCGACACTGGCGATAAAAACCGCCAAAGCGCAAGGTGAAGCCATTATTGTGTCCACCGACAAAGGTTTTAGTCAGCTTAATCATCGCCAAATCAGTCAATGGGATCACTTTAATCAGCAGTACCTCGATATTGCGGCATTGGAACAAAAGCTTGGTGTTGAGCGCAGCCAATTTCTCGACTTGATGGCATTAGCGGGCGACAGCGGTAATAAAATTCCTGGTATTGCGGGCATAGGCCCTAAGTCGGCCGCCGAGTTATTGAAAACCTTTAGAAGCTTACCGACCTTGTTTTCATCCTTATCCAACCTAGGCGCTAAGCAAGCGAAGAAGCTCGCCGAGGGCAAAGAGATGGCGAGGCTGAGTTATAAGCTGGCGCAGTTACAAACGGACCAACCACTCAATATCAACTTGAAAGACTTTCGCGTGATTGACTCCCCACCTGAAAAAACCATCAATCAAGACTAAACTTCTGTTAATACAAAGTTGCAATTAACGCATTTACCTTAGCGCAACAAAAGCGTATTTTATGGACGTGCTCAAGTGACTCATTTAATGAGGTAAAGGAATAACTATAAATGAAATCAAAAGTTTCAGTAATTATCGGTAGTATTTTTGCCGCCTACGTCGCCTTTGTCGCTGTGGTTGTACTGGTTTATGAACCAACGCCAGAAGACATGAATTGGGAGGACCGACAGGCCTATAACAGCCAGAAAATGAACGATTTAACCTTAGGGCAAAATATCGGTTCAGTAAAAGAATTGCTCGGTAAGGCCGACTTTTCAGAGGCAAAAGCCGTCAAGGAAGCCAAGTTACAGGTGCTTTTTTATCGCACTCACCATGAGAAATCAGACGGTGTGACGACCAAAGAGGAATGTACCCCGCTTATTTTTGAAAATGATAAGTTGATTGCTTGGGGCCAAGATACCTATAAGCAATACCTCGATGCGGGCACAGACACTGTGCTCACTTCCGCCCACGAGACATTGAGCAGTAAATAAATACGACTGACTGCTAAATAAAAACGCCACCTAATCGGTGGCGTTTTTATTTTCATAATTAACCAACTGAACGTCTTAGTGACAGAATACCTAGGTCACTCAGTGCGATAGCAATAAGCTAAATCAGTCACTTATTCATCATCAGCCTTGTACTCGACATAGGCTTCGCCTTTGCTGAGCCATTCTGGCGCGGGTTTACCCTTCAGATAATGATCGAAATACTGCATCATGCGAATGCTGTAATCGAGCTTATTCGGGTACTTTTTCAAGTGATGCGGCTCATCCTCATATTGTAAGAACACCACATCTTTACCCGCACGGCGCATGGCCAAGTACATTTCAACACCTTGTTCCCAAGGCACCGCATCGTCCTTATCACCAAACATGATCATCAAAGGCGTTTGAATTCGGTCAGCGTAAAATACTGGAGAGTTTTCAATATACTTTTGCGGCGCGGCAAACAAACTCGCGCCAATACGGCTCTGTCCAGTTTCATACTGGAACTGACGCGCAATACCCGTACCATGGCGAATACCACTGTAGGCGCTGGTCATGTTCGATACCGGCGCACCCGCGACCGCCGCCTTAAACATCTTAGTTTGAGTGATGGCAAACGCCGTTTGATAACCACTCCAAGAATGACCTTGCAGACCAATAGCATCGGGATCGGCAATGCCCATCTCAATCAGCTTTTGCACGCCTGAGGTGAGCGCTTGCACCGAACTCGCGCCGGGGTAACCAATTTCAAAACGAATATCAGGTAGGAACACCGCATAACCATTATTGATATACCAAGCAAAATTAGGTCTGTGGTTAATGTTCATCTGCGGGAAGGCATGCAGTCTATCCGTCATAAAACGATAGTAATAAACCAACACAGGAACGCGCTGACCCACTTGATAATTGGTCGGCTTGATCAGCACGCCATCTAACGGCTTACCATCGCCATTCGTCCAGTGAACTAACTCGGCTTTGCTCCAGTTAAACGCTTGGCGTTGCTTATCTAAATCCGTTTGCTTAAGCGCATTTTGCGGGGCGCTATAGTTAGCTGTATACAAGTCAGGGAATAAGTCGAAACGCTCCTTAGAAAACACGATAGTGTCTGCGTCTTTACTGCGTACTAACACAGTCAACTTATACTCGCCTTGCATCAGCGTTTTCACGCCCGCTGCGCCGAGCGTCGCTTGGTAGAAGCCATCGGCCTTAGTTTTATCGCTATAACCGTGGAGTAACACAGTGGCGTTATAGGCAAGCTCAGTCGGTTCATCGGGATTATCGACTAAGCCCTCAAGACGATATTGAATTTTCTGGGTGCGCCCTTTACCTGCGGTTAAGGCAAAACCCGCCTTAGATTCAGTATTAAACTGCCAGACATCGTATTTATCGTAAACCAAGAACCCAGCGTCATCTTTCAGCCAAGGGCCAAAACCGTATCCCGGCGCGCTCGATGGATAGTCATGGTCTTCATCGGCAAAGCTGACCTTTAATGATCTTGTCAGGTTAGTGCGATGAGCCTCAGCAATATCATAAAGATACACATTACCTTGCTGATAATAAGCCACATACTTGCCGTTACCTGACAAACTTGGCTCGGCATCGCTCGGCTGCTGAGTCAAAAAAGGCACCTTACTACCAGTGTTAATGTCGACCAGATAATAGTCTTGATAGAAACCCGCCCACGTCGCCATCTTGCGATAGGGCAAATCTGAACTCGCCAACATAAAGCGCTTATGCTGTGAAATCGTCACATCTGGCACGGTTTTATCGCCAAGCTGCACCACGTTATTCGATCCTAAATGCAATACCGCAAGGTAAGTGCGTTTTTGCTCATCCTCATATTGCTTGATTTCGTGGGGTTTAATCCGTGGGTCGTCACCATGCCACACCTTAAGCCCGCGCTGTCCGGTAACAATATCGGCACTAAACAGGTCTTTTTCTTCGGTGATTTTCTGCAAACTAAGCTGCTGGCTCACCTCTGGCACGCGGCCGAAGAACAGTCGTTCGCTGTCCAATGAGAAGCTTAAACTTGTGTAGCGATTGAGTTTCCACTCAGGTGACTCAGGAGTTTTGCTGATTTTACCCGATTGCAAATCGACCAACGATAACTGATAGCTGCGACCATAGGGTAACTCGCTATCTTTGCCCTGCGTAAACGCCAGCCAACGACCATTTTTAGCCAGCGCTAACGCACCAACCTGTTGGCTAGGCGAATCAAAAGCGACGGTTTTTTGGTGGGTAAGTAAATCCACTAACTGCAATTGATGCTGTTTATTGGCGATATCATTCACCGCTAGCGCAAGTCGGCGGCTCGCCTTATCAAACACATAACCCGTCACTTGCTCAACATCGATGCGCTTAGTTTGATCGTCTAAACTGATCAAAGTAAAACGGCGGCCTTGGTCAAACTTATCAACCTTTGGCTTATCCACTTTCGCTGGGGTTTGTGTGCCTGCTTCAGCGAGTTTTTCGCTGGCTTTAGGCTCAGCGTCTTTTTTAGACTCTTCATCGGCCTCAAACCACATTGCCAAATGCTTACCGTCATCACTGAACACGAATTCCTTCACGCGCTCAAAGCGGGTTTGAGTGCCCGTTTGGGTATCGAGTAATACCATGTCAGATTTGAGTTTTTTCTTCGCCTTGGCATCACTCGTTTCACGCGTGAGCAAACTCGGTTTGACCACCACAGCCACAAAGCGTCCATCGTGACTCACTAAAGGATCTGACCCACCCGCAATTTGATAACTTTGCTGCGACAGCACATTTTTCACAATGACGTGACTATCCCCGCGATCGGGCGCAGACTCGACCGCGATGACTTGGCCCTTATCTGCGATAACCGGTTTATCAAGGGACTCAAAGTGCATGATGTCTGTGAGGGTGAGCGGTTTAGTGCTGGTTTCAGCCTGCACTGCAGGCAATAGTCCAAGGGATAACAGCACCAGAGATGTGATAGGGATTAACTTCAATGTCTTCCTCTTTTATATATTTGTTAGACTAAAGTAGACTTTTTTAACCATTGGCTCTCCATCATGGTGAGAACCCAGTATTTTTACAAGTTATACCACATAAAAAATCGTGATATTGCTCACTATTTCCTGTGAAGTTTGACCAAAGATGGTTAAAATAATAGACAGAAAAAATACCAAATTCATAGTCCTGCTACCCAGTTAACGCTGGGGGCAGACAATTGCAGTAACGACGAACCGTGGAAGGACTTCTCCATGTCAAAAAGAACGATAACCGTAATTCCAGGTGATGGAATTGGCCCAAGTATTATTGATTCAGCCTTAAAAATTCTCGATAAAGCGGGCTGTGATTTTGAATATGAATTTGCCGATGCTGGCCTGACTGCACTCGAAAAGCAAGGCGAATTACTGCCACAACGCACCTTAGAATTAATCGAAAAAAATCGTATCACGCTAAAAGGTCCATTGACGACGCCAGTAGGTGAAGGCTTTACCTCTATCAACGTAACTTTACGTAAAAAATTCGGTCTGTACGCTAACGTGCGCCCAGTACTGTCTTTCAAAGGTACCCAAGCGCGTTACGAGAACATCGACATCATCACAGTACGTGAAAACACCGAAGGCATGTATTCTGGCCACGGCCAAAAAGTATCTGACGATGGTTTAACGGCAGAAGCGACCAGTATCGTGACTCGCCAAGGTGCCGAGCAAATCGCCACTTTCGCCTACGAACTGGCTCGCAAAGAAAACCGCAAGAAAGTCACTATCGTGCACAAAGCCAACATCATGAAGTCAACATCAGGCCTGTTCTTGAAAGTGGCCCGTGAAGTGAGCCTTCGTTACCCAGACATCAAGACTGAAGAAATGATCGTCGATGCAACGTGCATGAAGCTAGTAATGAACCCAGAAAACTTCGATGTGATCGTAACGACCAACCTGTTCGGTGACATTTTATCGGATCTGTGTGCCGGTTTAGTCGGCGGTTTAGGTATGGCACCAGGTGCAAACATTGGCCGTGATGCCGCGATTTTCGAAGCCGTTCACGGTAGTGCACCGGATATCGCGGGCAAAAACCTCGCGAACCCAACCTCAGTAATTTTAGCCTCTATCCAGATGCTGGAATATTTAGGTATGGCTGACAAAGCTGAACAAATCCGTAAAGCAGTATCAGCAGTGATCGAAGAAGGCGACCGTACCACTCGCGATTTAGGCGGCACTCACGGCACGACTGACTTCACTCAAGCGGTTCTTGAGCGTCTGTGATCTCAATGCTGAGCGCGTTTAAGGCGAGTCTATAACGCGCTTGTTCAAGCTTCAGCTTCATAAGAAGTAAGCGTTTGAAACTCAAATGAGTAAATACGAAAAAGCCCCGAAGTTTCCTTTGGGGCTTTTTGTTATTTGGCTTTTAAACCTGCATGACTTTAAAACTGCGTAGCTTTAAACTTGCGTAGTTTTTAAAGCCGCCTAACGATTACCGTGATAGACGACAGCAAGATCAACGCAGGTTAGCACTGGAATTAATTCCACGCGGTATTAGGACGCAGCCATAAATGCACTGTCACTTCATCACGATCGTGATAAAGATGCTTACACTGCACTTTAAAATCGGTCACGCCGTTCTCTTTAAGAATGGTCTGCATGGTCTCAAGAATGGCAGTGACTTCTTTATAGCGGCTCTTCATCGGTAATTTAAGGTTGAAAATCGCTTCCTTAAACCAACCGTTAATCGCCCAAGCTTCAATCAGTTCAGCTACGCGCGCTGGTTTCTCAACCATGTCGCACACTAGCCAATAGATATTTTTGCGCTGTGGTTCGAAACGGAAACCGTCTTCACGGTAATGCTTCACTTGGCCCGTTTCCATGAGTTTCTCATCCATGGGACCATTATCGACAGCCGACACAAACATGCCGCGACGCACCAGTTGATAAGTCCAGCCACCTGGGCAAGCGCCCAAATCCACTGAGTTCATGCCACTGCGAATACGCTCTTCTTGCTCTTCCTTCGGCACGAACTGGCCAAAGGCCTCATCGAGTTTTAGGCTAGAACGACTCGGAGCATCCGCCGCCATTTTCAGACGTGGAATACCCATAAAGTGTGGCGAGCTATTATTGCTGTAGGAATAACCCACATAGGCACGGCCGGGTCCGATAAAACACACGTGGATAATCGGACGTTTTGGATTTTCCTGCGCGAGCAAACTGCCGGATTTTTTCAAATGCTGGCGTAAAGGCACAGTGAACTTACGGCAAAAAGCCGATAGCTCTTTCGCTTCGTTAGTGTCTGGCGTTTCAACCCGCACTTCACCCGCTTTGCTGACGTCACTGAGTGCCGCCACGATTGGGCTAATTCTATCGTTTTCAGGCAAGTCGACTAATAAGTCGCTGGCAGCAAACATCTGGCGAGCGAAAATGAGCGAATCTAAAGGCAGTTGTTTCACTAACGTATCTGCGGCGTCATCTTCAAAACATTGGTACACGACATAGGCGTCGTTATTGTTAGCCTTAACAAAGCCACCCACATTGAGCTCACCGGCTCGCTGTTGGATTTCTGCAGCGCATTCTTTTTCAAAGCCTGCGCGGCAAAATAAAAATAGGTTTTTCATGGGGATCCCTGAGAAATCCAAGCCAAAGCATTGGCTGACTATCGATTTGGGCGTCAGTATACCAATTTCAATCCACAAATGCCCTATTTGCCTACAGCGGAACCTTGAATTGCGATTGGAAAAATAAAAAAGGCTTAGGTGCGCCCTAAGCCTGTTAACTCACATTGACGTTCGAGATTAAGACTCGTGACCGTCAATCACTTTATGGCGCCATACCGCGGCAGCAAATAATAACCAGCCGAGTAAGAAACACCCACCTCCCATCGGCGTGACAGGGCCAAGCCACTTAGTGCCGAACAATGCCAGTCCGTATAATGAGCCAGAAAACAACACTATACCTGCAATAAACAAATACGCCGACCAATCCAATAAACGTGAGGTTAACCATTGGCCCGAAAAGGCAACCATGATTAAGGCGAAGGTATGGTAGAAATGGTATTGCACTCCAAGATTAAACACGTCAATCAAATCCGGTGGCGCGACTGCTTTTAAACCATGGGCACCAAAAGCCCCTAAGGCGACGGCTAAAAATCCGCTCACGGCGGCGAGTAACAATAGACCTTTACGCATTTAACTCTCCTGCTGGAATGGGCTTAACTCATTCAACATTCATTAGCTCAACATTAAGCTAACCAATAAAATCGCTAGATAAATCAATGGCACGTGCAAGGTTAGCGGCTTCAGTGGTGCCTGACGACTTTCTTGGGACAAAACTATGATCGCCGTCGGTTATCCAAGCCAATCCTATCTCAGCTTTCAAGGGCCAATTTGGGAGCTGCTCTTTGCCACCGAACTTATCCCGCTCGCCCTGTACGACTAATACTGGGACTTGGCATTCATTCAAAGGTTCCAATCTAGGCTCGCCGCCTTTAAGTGGCACAAAGGGATAACCTAAACAAATCACCCTATCGATGCGCGCCGCTAATGCAGGATCGCAAGCTAATAGCGCCGCCATACGTCCGCCCATGGATTTGCCCATCAGTACGACACGCTCGACCTTAGGTTGTGAATGAGCGATATCGAGCATCTGAGTAAAACACGCGAGCAATTTAGGCGCGCGGTCCGGTGGACGCCGTTTGCCATCGACGGCATTGGCCTGCATATAGGGAAAATTAAAGCGCATCACTTGGTAGCCCTTAGCCACAAGCCCCGCCGACATGGCCTGCATAAACTCAGAGTCCATGTTAGCGCCCGCGCCGTGGGCCACTAAAATCATTGTGCTCGCAGGCTCACCCTCTAATACAAAACTTGGCTTATCCGGGCAACAACTCACTACGCGACTCCTCAGCAAACATGTCTAACATCCATTCGCGAAACGCGACGACCTTACCAAGTTCAGCGTGATTCTGCTGGCAAACCAAGTAGTAAGCATCTTTACTGACCAAGACTTCTTGGAATGGACACACGAGACGCCCCGCTTTTATATCGGGACGCGCCAGTACGCTGTAACCTAAAGCCACGCCTTGACCATGGGCCGCCGCCTGCAATACCAAGGACGAATGACTGAAAATTGGGCCTTGGTTCACATTAATATCGTTAATCCCACATTGTCTAAACCACGCCTGCCAATCATGACGATTCATATCATGTAATAGCGTGTGATATTTTAAATCGCTCGGTTTTGACAACGGCTTAGGGCCGTTGAGCAACATGGGCGAACACACAGGAATGAGCACTTCGTTTCTGAGCTTATCGGCACGTAAGCCAGGCCAATTGCCTAGACCATAATAAATGGCGACATCCACATCATCGGTTAATGAGCTCGCTTCGGTATCGACGGCTTTAATACGCACGTCGATATCGGGATTTTTCTCACTGAACTTTGCCAAACGCGGCACTAACCATTGAATTGCAAAACTGGGCGACATACTGACCGTCAGTGAACCAATCGCACTGCGGGCAAGTAATCGGTCGGTTGCATCGGCGAGTTGAATAAAGATGTCTTTGATGTCGAGGAAGTAGCTCTGCCCTTCTTCAGTTAAAAGCAAAGAACGGTTCTTTCGGCGAAATAATTTTAATCCGAGGAAATCTTCTAATGCCTTTATTTGATGGCTCACCGCAGCCTGCGTAACAAACAATTCTTCTGCTGCGCGCGTAAAGCTCAAATGCCGCGCGGCTGCCTCAAATGCTTTAACCGCATTAAGCGGTGGTAATCGTCTGGACATAGTGATCTCAGTCTCGTTTTTTAATTAGTTTTTCTAATCCGTATTGTTACATTTAATCGTTTGTAAAGGCCAGTGATTTTGGTTAAATTTTGCGCCATTGAAACAGCGGTATCCACGAAACACTTATATCTATGAAACACCCTAGTTGGACAATCTCAAAGTTGGTGATGGGAATGTCTGACAGCGTTAATTTGTCAGCCCGGAGGCGACTATGTTTAATTTAAAATCAGCGTTTGCGTTAGCGATAATTTCAGCACTCAGCTTAAATGCCAGTGCTAATGTACTCGTTGACGAAATCGTCATCGATACTAGCGACTTACAAGCCAGTATCACTGCAGATTTAACCGCTGCAATGAATAAAATGCACCAAGAAGTGCTGCAAGAAGCCACGCTATTGATTGCCACAGATGATGTCGCATCAAATCAGCAGGTCGTTAAGCCTAATAGCTTATAAGACAACACCAATTCGGGTTTTCAACCCAAGACCTAACAAAAAGCCGCATTAATATGCGGCTTTTTTGTATCCTAGACCTATGGCACTTCCCACTGACAAGACATGTCAGTGGGCAAGTTTGCATGGATTTATGGGCGATACACTTTGACATTAGTGTAGCCTTGCTCGATTAAATACAATGCCTGCAATTTACTCATCACCCCACGCTCACAATACAGCAAATAGTTTTTTTGCTTATCGAGATCGGCAAATTGAGTCGCTAACTTGAAGAATGGGATACGTTTAATCTCAATGCCTTCAATTTGCAACGGTTTGCTTTCCTCTTCTTCAGGGGCGCGAATATCAATGACCACTTGGTTGGTATCAATACTGGCGACCGTTTCAGTCTCAGTAATCCGAGTATCCATTTGTTCTGCGATCTCCCTGATATCAATAGTGACAGACTGGGCGATGATTTGATCGATCAAATCTTCAGAGAACTTCTTCTCTTCCGCTTCAACTTTAGCTAATACCGCTTTAACCGTTGGCTTTTGCGAAATCACGCCACAATATTCAGGCATAGACTTGGCAAAATCTTCGGTGCCGATTTTACGGCTCTCGTTGATAATGTCTTGTTTATCCATGGCAATCAGCGGACGTAAAATCAGCAGCTCAGTACAGCGGTCAATCACGTTTAAGTTGGTTAGCGTTTGGCTAGAGACTTGGCCTAAACTTTCACCGGTCACCAAGGCTTGAATGCCCATACGGTCGGCAATACGCGCCGCAGTGCGCATCATCATACGCTTGAGCACAACGCCCATTTGGCCATTATCGATACGCTCTAAAATCTCAGCGACCACAGGCTCAAAAGGTACAGAGATAAACTTCACCTTGTGGGATTCGCCGTAGGTTTTCCACAAATGGTAAGCCACTTGCTTCACGCCAATTTCATGCTGCGCGCCGCCCAGATTAAAGAAGCAATAATGGGTACGCGCGCCCTTTTTGATAAACTGATAGCTTGACACACCTGAGTCAAAACCACCTGAAATCAAAGACAACACATCTTCCTGCGTCGCCATCGGGAAGCCACCTAAGCCTTCAATACGCTTAGTGACCATGTAAAGATTATCGCGGTCAATTTCAAGGTTAACAGTAATATCGGGATTCTTTAAACGTACGCCTAAAGCATCGGTAAACTGATTTAAGCCGCCGCCGACGTAACGCTCCACTTCGATAGAATTAAAATCGTGATCGCCTGAGCGCTTAACTCGCACGCAAAAGGTTTTACCCGCGAGTTGGTCACGGTAAACAGGCAAGACTTGCTGATAAATATCATCTACAGATTCAAAGCTGTACTCGTCCACTTGTACTACGTGGGCAATACCAGGAATACACGCCAAACGCTCACCGAAGGCTTGGGCCAATTCTGGCTTATCCTTTGGCACCATTACCATAATGCGGTCCCACTGACGTTGAACTTTAGCGTCTTCGTCGACTTTTTTGAGCACATTACGTATGTTGGTTTCAAGCATTTTGGTGAAGCGCATGCGTACAGGCTTGCTCTTCATCATGATTTCTGGGTACAGCTTTACAATAAACTTCATGGGATTTCCGCGGGCAATTTTAAAACAGCAAAATTGGTTAAAAGAATAATCGGGGGATTATATACCCAAGCGACCTAAAAAGGGAAAAGTCTGCATTAGTCCAATAAAAAAAGCCGCAACAGAATTGCGGCTTTAGATACAGCGCGTATTGAGCCTATCTAAGGCGAATTGCCAACCTGAATTTCATCAGATTCCTTGGCTTTACCTTGCTCAATGGCAATTTCCACCCTGCGGTTACGGGCACGATTCTCCGGTGAATCATTTGGCACTATCGGATTGTTAGACGCCATGCCAACCACTTTCATCCTTTTAGAATCAAAGCCTTTAACTTGTACTAACTCGTGGGCCACAGCCACAGCACGTTTACTGGATAAATCCCAGTTAGAGCTATAAAGCTCATCGCTGATTTGCATATCATCCGTGTAACCCGATACCGTAATAATCCCTGGCACATCTTTTAGCAGTTCGCCAACAGAGCGCACCACAGGTTTAAATCGAGGCTGAAGGAAGCCCGAACCAGAGGCAAATGCACCCTTCTCACGGATACGGATAATAATCTGCTGACCTAAGGACTCAATTTCTATCGCACCATCGGTGATTTCTTTATTGAGTTCCTGCGCCATCTTCTTCACTTCTTGATTGATCTTATCCTGTGCCGCTGCCGCTTCGGCCTTAACCGCATCAGCCACTTCCTGCGCCGTTGCAGTGGCTTCGCCGCCACGCTGGGAACCACTTTGTTGCTGTACGCCGCCCGCACTGTCGTCTTCACCCGCTTGGTAATCCAATACAGGTTCCGTCATTTCATTAGTTTGCTGGTTGATAATTTCAATCGGCGTGGGATCGGGACGTCCTGGTCTAAATTCTAAGGCAATCACTGACGTCCCCTTCGGGATATCTTTGACTTCCACCTTATTTTGCACACCAAAGGCATACTTCATTGAGCCCGCGATCTGCTTAAACTTCATTACGTCCATTTCGGAAAATGACAATAACAACACGAAGAAACACATCAACAGCGACATCAAGTCAGCAAAGGTCGCCAACCACATCGGTGCTCCGGCCGGTGGACAGTTGCACTTAGCCTTAGCCATGGGCTACTCTCCGTCCGTTGTATCTATTTTGCGATTTTTCTCAGCCAGATAATTTTTCAAGAAGCCTTCAATCACCCGAGGGTTTTGTCCGTCTTGAATCGCCAATACCGCATCCATAATCAAGTTACGGTTCAGCATTTCTTCACCCATCCTAAGCGTTAACTTATCCGCGATAGGAAGACAAACCATGTTAGCGACCATAGCGCCATATAAGGTTGTTAACAAGGCCACCGCCATCGAGGGGCCGATGGATTTAGGATCTGACATGTTTGACAGCATGGCCACAAGACCCACCAGCGTACCAATCATGCCCATTGCCGGACCGACGTCACCAAACGCTCTAAAAATGCCGATCCCTGTACGATGGCGCTCTTCGGTCAGCGCAATATCCTTCTCTAAGGCCGCGCGCACCACTTCACCATCGTGACCATCAACAAGCATGTCGACGGCTTTTTGCATGAAACTGTTGGTAATTTGCGCTTCTTCTAAAGCTAAAAAACCGCCTTTACGGGCGGCATCAGCCATAGTCACGGACTGTTCAATCAAATCTTCTGGCTTATCAATCTTAAAAATAAACGCTTTGGCGGCGATTTTTACCGCGCTAAAAAACTGTTTAAGATTGAACTTCATCATCACCACGAAGAAGGACCCACCGAAAACAATAAGAATCGAAGGTACATCAACGAAAATCATTAAACCGCCGCTGGTGGCCATTGCCCCTAAGATGAAACCAAAGGCACCCACAATTCCAATTACTGTTGCTAAATCCACAACGGCTCCTCACTTTTCGTAATAAACGACATAATACTCACCCTAGGTAAGCAATAAGACTCAGCTGTTCCACTGAGTAAGATAATTCCAACGACACACATGCGAGCCTTGTCTATCAAGTTAAAAATTACCATACAAATGATGATACTATTGTCAGTTATCGGACACACACTAAGCAAGTTTAGCGACAATTTATATTTTCTGAAAAAATTTCAGTAACAAAGCGTGCTATTGAGCAAATATCTTTAGTCTGAATTTGACCCTTAAGCCGCCCTGATATACCTTGTGTCCGCTAAATCAAAGGAAGCATAAACGTGGCGAAGAAACCCGAAAATCTCAGTTTTGAAGAATCCCTTGGCGAACTCGAGCGCATTGTTACCGATCTAGAACAAGGCGATATCTCCCTCGATGACGCGTTAAAACAATTTGAACGTGGCATCAATCTGGTTCGAAATAGCCAAGCAAAACTCGAACAAGCCCAACAAAAAGTGGCCATTTTACTGAAACAAGATGAAAATGCGCCCCTATCCCCCTATGCCGTTGAGGGCGAATAAGCGTGTTAGTCAGTGCCATTCAAGAATATCAACAACGGGTTGATAATCAATTAAAACAGCGTTTTAGTACGCTTGAAGATACCGCTCCCCAATTAAAAGCCGCCATGACTTACGGCGCATTATTGGGTGGCAAACGCATTCGACCTTTCCTCGTATACAGTGTCGGACGCATGTTTGGGGTCGAGCTCGAAAAATTAGATGCCTGCGCCGCAGCCATTGAATGTATCCATGCTTATTCATTGATCCACGATGATTTACCCGCCATGGATGATGATGAGCTGCGCCGTGGTCAGCCCACTGTGCATATCGCCTTTGATGAAGCGACCGCCATTTTAGCGGGCGATGCACTGCAGACCTTAGCCTTTGAAATTGTCACCGAAGCGGTAGCTGGGATCAGCAGCGAGCAACATATCGCTATGGTCAGAGTATTAGCAAAAGCCTCAGGTTATCGTGGCATGTGTGGCGGCCAAGCGATAGACTTAGCCTCAACCGATAAACATATTGATCTTAAGGCATTAACTCAGCTACATAATATGAAAACTGGCGCCCTTATCAGTTGCGCCGTTGAGTTAGCGTTAATCGCCGCGAACGCGCCAAAAGATCAGTATGCTGCTATGATGGATTTTGCCCGTGCGGTCGGACTCGCCTTCCAAGTACAAGACGATATCCTTGACATAGTAGCCACCACCGAAGAACTCGGTAAGCCGCAAGGCTCTGATACTGAATCGAATAAGAGTACGTTTCCACAACTACTTGGACTACAAGGTGCACAAGACACCGCCAAACAACTGATCCAAGAGGCACTATCAGCGCTGGCTAAATTGCCATACAATAGCCAGTTAATTGCAGACTTCGCCCGCTATATCATTGAGCGAAGAATATAATAAGAGTCGAAGTATCTCGCTATGAGTTTGGACATTTCTCAGTTTCCCGTGTTGGCGCAGGCCAACACCCCCAATGAACTCCGCCAGCTTCCTCAGGCACTTTTACCACAAGTAGCCGACGAACTGCGCGAGTTCCTTCTTAAGTCTGTTGGCATGTCCAGCGGACATTTTGCCTCTGGGCTCGGCACAGTGGAACTCACTGTTGCGTTGCACTATGTCTACAACACCCCTTTTGATCGGCTGATTTGGGATGTGGGCCATCAGGCTTATCCCCACAAAATTCTCACGGGTCGTCGCGACAAGATGCACACCATTCGCCAAAAAGATGGCTTGCATCCTTTCCCATGGCGTGAAGAAAGTGAATACGACACTTTCAGCGTTGGGCATTCAGGCACGTCTATCAGCGCCGCACTGGCGATGGCGATTGCCGCAGAAAAAGAACAAGCGGGTCGTAAAGTCGTTGCCGTGATCGGTGATGGCGCCATGACTGGTGGTATGGTGTTTGAAGCCATGAACCACGCTGGCGACTTGCACAATGACATGCTCGTGGTATTGAACGACAACGAAATGTCGATCTCTGAAAATGTCGGCGCCCTCAATAACCATTTAGCACAACTGATGTCAGGCCGTTTTTACACTACGCTGCGCGAAGGCGGCAAGAAAGTGTTGAAAGGCATGCCCGTCATCAAAGAAATGGCCAAGCGCACTGAGGAACACCTCAAGGGCATGGTCGTTCCAGGCACCCTGTTTGAAGAGTTAGGTTTCAACTATATCGGTCCTATCGACGGCCACGATGTTGATGCTCTGGTCGAGACCATGCGTAATATGCGCAATCTTAAAGGTCCACAGGTGCTGCACATCATGACGAAGAAAGGTCGTGGTTATGAACCTGCTGAAAAAGATCCTATCGGTTGGCATGCCGTGCCTAAGTTTGACCCGTCGCTGTTTAAAAAGCCGGCCACCAAACCCGGTTTACCGACCTTTTCCCAAGTCTTCGGTAAATGGTTATGCGACATCGCTGAGCAAGATGAGAAAGTGTTAGCGATTACGCCTGCGATGCGCGAAGGCTCGGGTATGGTTGAGTTTTCCCAGCGTTTCCCGAAACAATATTTCGATGCGGCGATTGCCGAGCAGCATGCAGTGACTTTAGCCGCAGGTTTTGCCTGTGAAGGCTTTAAGCCTGTGGTGGCGATTTACTCGACCTTCCTGCAACGCGCCTACGATCAACTTATTCATGATGTGGCGCTACAGCAATTACCGGTATTGTTCGCTATCGACCGCGGCGGTATTGTCGGTGCCGATGGTCCAACTCACCAAGGTGCATTCGATTTAAGCTTTATGCGTTGCATCCCCAACATGGTGATCATGGCGCCGTCGGACGAAAATGAATGTCGTCAAATGCTCTACACTGGCTATTGCTATGATGCGGGTCCAAGTGCAGTGCGTTATCCAAGGGGCAGTGCTACGGGAGCGATGCAAGTCGAAGCGATGACGGCATTACCTATTGGTAAAGGCGTGATCAAACGTGTGGGCAAGCGCATTGCCATTCTCAACTTTGGCACCTTGTTAGCCTCGGCGTTAACCGCTGCCGAAAGCTTAGATGCAACGGTTGTCGATATGCGCTTTGTAAAACCGCTCGATGTTGATTTAGTCAAAGAGATGGCGCAAAACCACGAAGTGCTCGTCACTGTGGAAGAAAATGCCATCATGGGCGGCGCAGGTACTGGCGTACTTGAACAGCTTCAAAAGCTGCGAATGCCCAAGGACGTGCTTCAAATTGGTTTGCCTGATGAATTTATCAAACATGGCTCACCCGAGGAAGTTACCCATGACTTGCAACTGGATGCCGAAGGCATACTGGCGCAAATCAATGCTTATCTAGCGCAATAGGCTGAACTTGCTTATCTCGTTAAGACGCTAAATGTTATCAATAAAAAATTCCGCCCATAAAAAAGGACTGCAATTGCAGTCCTTTTTTGTTGCTGTCTTTTATAACAGCGGCTGATCCAATAAAGCTTAAGCTTCGATATCTATCGTCGCAGTTTCTTGGTTTGGGCCACCCTGTGACACCATCACCATCGCAGGGCGCAGCAAGCGACTGTTCAGCTCATAACCCTTTTGCATCACCAACATCACAGTGTTCGCAGGGAACTCGGCGCTTGGCTGCATGCCAATCGCTTGATGTTGATCAGGGTTAAATGACTGACCTTGTGGATCAATTTGCTTAACACCAAATTTAGCCACCGCAGTGAGTAAGCTTTTTTGAGTTAACTCAACACCTTGATAAATCGCTTTAGTCGCTTCATCTTCTGGGTTTGTACCCATTAGCGCGCGCTCCATGTTATCAAGCACAGGCAAAAGTTCATTGGCGAACTTTTCCAAGGCAAACTTGTTCGCCTTTTCCACATCCATTGCCGCACGACGACGAATGTTATCGACCTCGGCTGCGGCGCGGATGACTGAATCCTTCTGCTCTTCAACTTTCGCCAAAGCTTCAGCGAGTAACTGTTCCAGCTCTTCAATACGGAAATTGGCCTGGGTAAGCTCATCGATCAGACTTGCTTCTGCGGTAGATACTTCAGACTCTACACCCTCTTGGATCAGATCCTGTTCTGCTTTAATCGATTCGTTGCTCATTTTCACTCCAGCTAAAAATGCTTTGTTTCTGAAATACTCTGGGCATATTATGGGGATCAATTTTGACGTTTCAAGGCCTAAGGCCAGATCTAGCATAAATATGACCACAAAGTTTCATACTATCGGCCTTATCGGCAAACCTCATCACCAAGGGACCAACCAAACCTTAAAACGTCTGCATCATTGGCTGACAATGCAAGGCTTTGAAGTCTTAGTGGAAGAGCGTGTTGCTACCGAACTAGGGCCCAATATCGAGGCGGTCGATTTGCTAGAAATTGGCGCGCGCTGCGACTTAGCCATAGTCGTCGGTGGTGACGGTAACATGCTTGGTGCAGCTCGGGTATTAGCCCGCTTCGATTTAGGCGTGATTGGCGTTAACCGCGGCAATTTAGGCTTTTTAACCGATCTGCCGCCCGATGCCTTTGAAGAAGCGCTCGCCAAGGTACTCGACGGTGAGTTCGATACCGAGCATAGATTCTTACTCGAAGCCGAAGTCTATCGCCACGGTATGCTCAAGGCGAGCAATACCGCCGTCAACGAAGCCGTACTCCATCCGGGTAAAATTGCCCACATGATTGAGTTTGAGGTCTATATTGACGATCAATTTATGTACAGTCAGCGTGCCGACGGCATGATAGTGTCAACGCCAACCGGTTCGACGGCTTATGCCCTCTCCGCTGGCGGCGCTATCCTGACGCCTAATTTACAGGCCCTGATTTTAGTGCCTATGTTCCCGCACACTTTGTCGTGTCGCCCGATTGTCGTCGATGCCTGCAGCACGATAAAAATGGTTGTGTCACCCGAAAATGGCGAGAACCTCGAAGTCAGCTGTGATGGCCACGTGCATCTAGCCGTGTTACCGGGCGATGAAATCATAGTGCGCCGCAGCTCTGAACGTTTACGTTTAATTCATCCTAAAGGTCACAATTATTTCCACGTGCTGCGAACAAAATTAGGCTGGGGCAGCAAGTTGTTTTAAGCCTGCGCATATTTGTCCTATTTCCCATAATGGGTCCTATTTCTATAACTTACCCAATTACCCTATTAAAGAGACGTATTCCGTCTCTTTTTTATTTTGTAAATATTCCCATAAAAATGGCGGCTAAAGACGAGAAGCTCTTTTTGAGTTCGTAGAAAGAGAAGTATCCCGCTGTTCAAAAAACTGAAAGTGACTTAAATAACGGTTATTTAATTTCAAATTAAAGTAATTTTAATTAAGTGACTTACATCACAATAAAATTTCGATTTTAAAAAGCGTGATCTGCATCACTATTAAAAAACACCTATCGATCATAAATTTAATCAATATAAACAATCACTTGACAAACTTCAGTGCAATTTTTCTAATTCAACGGCGTCGCCTTGCGTGATCTTAATCACACCTTAAAAATGTCTTAAAAAATCATTAAGAGCCTATTAATGAAATAAATGGATCAGTTAATTGCAATAATGACGATAAATATGAGTGATAGCTCTATTTTTAATAACCAGAAAAACAACAAACTCAATTTTATATAACCAAAGTAGATATACATCCAAGAGTCTAAGTGATCATTGTCACATATAAGAAAATCCCCTGAGAGAAGCACCCCGCAGCACTGTAAATTAGCATTTCATATAACAGCCAAGATGATCTAGATCATATTAGTCAAGCTCACAATAGCGTCTAGTACACAACACAGAATGTCGAGACCGTAAGTACTTGCAGTATTAACTGCTGATTTATTGGTCTGGGAAGTCGACATGAAGGCAGATGAAAAATCCTAATATCAATAATAAGACAGACCACTTTATGAAGAGGCAAGCATGACAATACTTCAACTCCTCGCCAGCTTGACGCCAGTGCTCAGTGTAATGCTATTTTTAGTGTTACTCAGAATGCCCGCATCAAAGGCTATGCCCATATCCATGGTAGTCACTGCGCTCGCCGCTGTGTTTATTTGGCAAATGGATACCACATTACTGGCGGCATCGGTCCTTGAGGGACTGCTATCAGCCATCACTCCATTAACCATCATCTTCGGTGCGGTATTCCTGCTCAATACCCTGAAATACTCAGGTGCGATGGATACCATCCGTGCGGGCTTTACTAACATCAGTGCCGATGCCCGTGTGCAGGTCATTATCATTTGTTGGTTATTTGGCGCCTTTATCGAAGGTAGTGCAGGCTTTGGTACACCCGCCGCGATTGGCGCACCGCTGCTTGTACTGCTGGGCGTACCACCGGTTGCCGCTGCGGTTGTTGCTTTGATTGCCGACTCAGCCTGCGTATCATTTGGAGCGATTGGCTTACCTGTGCTCTTTGGGATGGAACAGGGTCTGATCCAAGGTGGCGTAAGCATGGCTGCGGAGCAATTTGCGGCACATGGCGGTAACTATGCTGGTTACGCGCAATATATCGTCATGCATATGATCACTATCGACTTAATCACAGGTTCATTAATCCCGCTGGTCATGGTGACTATGCTGACCGGATTCTTTGGTCGTAATAAATCCTTTAAGGAAGGCTTAGCGATTTGGAAATTTGCGATTTTTGCAGGCCTTGCGTTTACTGTCCCCGCATGGATCATCAACTACCTCGCAGGCCCTGAATTCCCAGCGGTTATCGGTGCATTAATCGGTATGGCACTGGTGATCCCTGTTGCGCGCAAAGGTTATTTGCTTCCTAAAACTCCTTGGAATGATTTTGCCGAAAATGACATTCAAGAGGGAGTCAAGGTTGAAGCCACAGCCAAATTCTCACAAATAGCCGCTTGGACGCCCTATATAATCATGGCTGCACTGTTGGTGTTATCTCGTACAGTTATGCCGCTTAAAGCCTGGTTATCAAGCTTCAATATCAGCTGGACAGGTTTAATGGGCACCGAACTTAAGGCCAGCTTCGCGACGCTATACGCCCCAGGCGCCTTCTTCGTCGCCGTGTGTATTCTCGGTTTCTTCCTGTTCAAAATGAAAAGCCCTGCGATTAAGCAAACTGTCGGTGTGTCATGTAAGTCCATGTTACCCACCATTATTTCATTAGGTGCTTCGGTGCCTATGGTGAAAATCTTCTTAAACTCAGGTGCTAATGGTGCAGGTCTTGCCTCTATGCCAGTTGCCCTAGCCGATATGCTTGGCCAGTCAATGGGGGCGGTATGGGCATGGGTGGCGCCTATAGTAGGGATTTTTGGTGCCTTCTTATCGGGTTCAGCCACTTTCTCGAACATGATGTTCTCCAGTCTGCAATACAGTGTGGCTGACAATGTTGGCATGAATCACACATTGGTTTTGGCACTACAAGGTATAGGTGCGAACGCCGGTAACATGATGTGCGTAATGAACGTGGTAGCCGCTGCCACTGTGGTGGGTATGGCGGGTAGAGAATCAGAAATTATCCGTAAGACTATGCCAGTTGCCATCGGTTATGCCCTATTGGCAGGAACCATTGCAACCCTATGGGGTGGTTTCTAATTCATTGATTTAATTGAGCAGTCGAAGTCACTACTTATGACTTCGACTTCTGTCAGTTTACAAAGAGAGCAATGCAATGTCGATTAACTACAAATTGGTCATCGATGATCTAAGAGTGCAATTAGGCGACCACCCTGTCACGGATGATCCCGTCCGTCGTTTTGCTTGGTCCACCGATGCGAGTTACTTCAGAATCGTCCCAGAAGTCGTAGTCCATGCCGAGACCCTAGAGCAAGTTAAACAGACCTTAGCGGTAGCCAGGAAGCATAATGCGCCCGTGACTTTTAGAGCAGCAGGCACCAGTTTATCGGGCCAAGCTATCGGTGAGGGCATACTGCTCATTCTTGGTCATGATGGTTTTAGAAAGATTGAAGTCAGTAGCGATGCCAAACAAATTACCTTAGGTGCCGCTGTCATTGGTTCCGATGCCAATGCCGTATTGGCGCCACTTAACCGCAAAATTGGTCCCGATCCTGCGACCATTGCCTCGGCTAAGATTGGCGGTATTGTTGCCAATAATGCTTCAGGTATGTGCTGCGGCACTGCCCAAAACAGTTACCAAACGATCGCCTCTGCAAAGCTGCTTTTTGTCGATGGTACAGAGCTAGATACTGGCTGTGAGAAATCAAAGGCTGAATTTGCTAAAACCCACGGCAAACTACTCGATGCGATCAAAGAGCTGTCACACATGACTCGCCATAATGCGCTATTGGCGGACCGTATTCGTAAAAAATATTCGATCAAGAATACCACTGGCTATGGTATCAACTCGTTACTCGATTTTACCGATCCCTTCGACATCATTAATCATTTAATGGTGGGTATGGAAGGCACCCTCGCCTTCATTAACGAAGTCACCTACAACACAGTCAATGAGGCTAAATTTAAAGCCTCGGCCATGGCCGTATTCCACAATATGGAAGATGCCGCCCGCGCGATTCCATTGATCAACGGTGAGAGCGTTGCTGCGGCGGAACTCCTCGACTGGCCATCCATCAAAGCGGTAACGGGTAAACCTGGTATGCCGGACTGGTTATCGGAATTGCCCGCATTATCCGCTATTTTGCTTATCGAATCCCGTGCCGATGACGCGCAAACCCTCGAGGCTTATACCCAAGATGTCACCGCGAAACTCGCCGGCTTTGACTTTATTCGCCCAATGGAATTTAGTACTAACCCAGCAGTTTGTGACAAGTATTGGGCAATGCGTAAAGGCTTATTCCCCATTGTGGGTGGCGAGCGGCCAAAGGGCACCTCGGTCATTATCGAAGACGTAGCCTTCGAACTCGAGCATCTAGCGGCAGCAGCACACGATATTACTGAGCTTTTCCATAAACATGGTTACCCTGAAGGCTGTATCTATGGCCATGCCCTAGCGGGTAACTTCCATTTTATTATTACGCCGACTTTCTCTACCCAAGCCGATATTGACCGCTTCCATGCCTTTATGGACGATATTGCCGATATGGTGATTAATAAGTACGACGGTTCAATGAAAGCCGAGCATGGCACCGGCCGTGCTGTGGCGCCGTTTGTCGAAAAAGAATGGGGGCAAGATGCCTACACCCTGATGAAAAGTATCAAGCAAGTGTTTGATCCTAATGGTATCTTAAACCCAGGTGTTATCCTCAACGACGATAGCAATGTCCACGTTAAAAACATCAAGCCCTGCCCTGTGGTCGATGATTTTGTCGATAAGTGTATCGAATGTGGTTTCTGCGAAAAAACCTGTCCAACATCGGCACTGAACTTCTCGCCGCGCCAGCGTATCGCCACTTTGCGTGAAATCGAGCGCTTAGAGCAATCCGGTGATAAAGCCGCCGCAGCCGAAATGCGCGCCGCCGCTAAGTACGATGTGGTTGATACCTGCGCCGCCTGCCAGCTTTGTACTATTGCCTGTCCAGTGGATAACAGCATGGGCCAGCTGGTGCGTAAGTTGCGCACGCCATACATCACGACCACTGAGCAAAAAGTCTTAGATTTCCAAGCCAAACACTTCGGCGCGGTCAACCAAGTGATCAGCTCAGGTTTTGACATGCTCGGGGTTATCCATAAAATCACCGGCGATGGCATCACCAATGCGCTGATGAAAACCGGCCGTTTGATTTCAAAAGAAGTGCCCTATTGGAATCCGGATTTCCCCAAAGGCGGCAAACTGCCAAAACCCTCCCCTGCAAAAGTGGGCCAAGAAACTGTGGTCTACTTCCCTGCTTGTGGCGGCAGAACCTTTGGCCCAACGCCAAAAGATCCCGATAATCGCACTCTGCCAGAAGTCGTCGTCACGCTACTGGAACGCGCGGGCTATAACGTGATTACCCCTGAAAAGACCCGCGATTTGTGCTGTGGTCAAATGTGGGAGTCTAAGGGCGACTTTAAAAATGCCGATGCCAAACGCCAGGAGCTTATCGATGCGGTGAGCAAAATGACCAACGGCGGCAAGTTGCCTGTGGTCGTCGATGCACTGTCTTGTACCTATCGCACCCTCACGGGTAACCCCAAAGTACAAATTATCGACTTAGTTGAGTTTATGCACGACAACTTGCTAACTAAGCTCAACATTAGCAAAAAAGTCAATGTAGCACTGCACTTAGGTTGTAGCGCCCGTAAGATGAAACTTGAGCCTAAGATGCAGGCGATTGCCGATGCGTGCTCAGCCCAAGTGCTTAAACCTGCGGGAATTGACTGCTGTGGTTACGCGGGTGAAAAAGGCTTGTATAAACCAGAAATCAACGCCAGTGCACTGCGTAATATCAAAAAGCTCATTCCTGTCGAGATTAAGGAAGGCTATTACGCCAACCGTATGTGTGAGGTCGGTTTGACTCAACACAGTGGCATTTCCTATCGCCATTTGGCTTATCTACTCGAAGAGTGCAGCCGCTAAAACACTGACTAAACGGGGCTCAAAGTAGCCCCGTTTTTCTTTAGAAGACAACTATTCTCATTTATCGGTCGACACGCTTCAACTTGTAGTTAAATTACAAAATCAAACCACAATAAAACAATTAAAATCATAAACTTAAAATATTCTCATTTTTGCAAAAATCTACAGGCTCATTTACTAAATTAGGGCTACTTATTTACTTTAGATAGGCCTATATTTGATCAACTACCTTAGCATTTGTGTGGACTTTGGGGGCACAATGCAAGGCAATGTAGTTCACTAACAAGAAAGAGAAAACACAATGAAAATCGCCCTTTTCATCCCGTGTCTAGTCAATCAAATGATGCCAGAGGTTGCTATTGCCACCTTGGAATTATTAGAGAAACTTGGGCACCAAGTGATTCTACCTGCGGGTCAAACATGCTGTGGCCAGCCGATGACAAACTCAGGTTGCTTCGATGCAGCGCGCAGTACCACCCTTAAATTGCTCAACGCCTTTAAGGGAGTGGAATGCGACGCTATTGTTTGCCCAGCCGCCTCTTGCTTAGTGGCCGCCAAAGAAAACTTCCACGAGTTTGATAGCAGCCCTGAAGCCCAAGCTGTGATCAACAAGCTCTATGAACTCACGGAGTTTTTACACGATATCGCGCCGATCCCCGCCTTTACCAAGCCCTTCGCGCACAAGGTAAGCCTGCAACTGAGTTGCCATGGTATTCGCATGTTAAGCCTTGCGACACCAAGCGAGCAGATGGGGCCAAGATTTAACAAAGTCGAAGCCGTGCTCGCCAATATTGCGGGTATAGACATAGTCTATCCCGACCGCCGTGACGAATGCTGTGGCTTTGGCGGTACGTTCGCCGTCGATGAGGGCGCAGTGTCAGCCAAAATGGGCAAAGACAAGGCCCAAGCCCACGCGGCAACGGGTGCAGAGTATGTCGTAGGTTTTGATCCTTCATGCCTGTTGCACCTCGATGGCATGATCCGCAGACAGCAATTGCCGATTGAAATTCGCCACATAGCGCAAGTGCTGAACGCCGCGCTTTAGGAGACTCACCATGGCTTACAATCATAATCACGATGCTAGTCAAGGCTCACAGGTCCATGCCCATAAAGCCGATATTTTCTGCCGCGACGAAACCCGTGTCGACTGGCATTCAAAAGCGCTGTGGATGCTCAGAGAAAAACGCGACCGCGCTGCGGGTAGTATCCCTGAGTGGGAACAGCTGCGTCAGCTAGGCTCAGAAATTAAGCTTCATACGCTCACAAATCTTGCCCAATACCTCGAAACCTTTGAGCAAAACTGTATCGCCAACGGAATACAAGTCCATTGGGCAAAAGATGGCGCCGAACATAATCGTATCGTCCATGACATTTTATCGCGCCATAATGTCAAAAAATTAGTGAAGTCTAAGTCAATGCTGACCGAGGAATGTCACCTCAATCCGTACTTAGAACAACGTGGTATTGAAGTCATAGATACTGACTTGGGCGAGCGGATTATTCAGCTCGCCAAAATGCCGCCATCACACATAGTAGTTCCCGCTATTCACATGAAAAAAGAAGAAGTTGGCGACCTCTTCCATGAGAAACTCGGCACTAAAGCAGGGGCAGCCGATCCCTTGTATTTAACCCGTGCCGCCCGCGCACATTTACGAGAAAAATTCCTTACTGCCGATGCCGCGATGACAGGCGTGAACATGGCGATTGCCGATAAAGGCGCCGTGGTGGTTTGCACCAACGAAGGCAACGCCGACATGGGCGCTAACCTGCCTAAGCTGCAGTTGCATTCAATGGGCATCGACAAAGTGGTGCCCGATATCGATAGCGCAGCCGTCTTGCTACGCACTCTGGCGCGCAACGCCACTGGCCAACCTGTTACGACTTACAGCGCCTTTTACCGTGGCCCACAGCCCGAAGGTGAGATGCATATTATTATCGTCGACAACGGCCGCACTGAGATGCTTAAGGATAAAATCCTTGCAGAATCATTGAAGTGTATCCGTTGTGGTGGTTGCCTCAATACCTGTCCTGTGTATCGTCGCTCTGGCGGTTACAGCTACAACTACACCATTCCGGGCCCAATTGGCATCGCAGTGGGCGCTAAGATTGATGACACTAACTCGATTGCTTGGGCTTGTACCTTGTGTGGCAGCTGTACCTATATCTGCCCGACTAAAGTGCCGCTCGATAAGATTATTTTCCACCACAGACGCCTTAAGGCCAAAGCAGGAAAACTCCCCTATGGTAAAAACAGTTACATGCCATTAGTGGGTAAATTTATGGCAAGCGAAACCATGCTGAACTGCTCTATGAGTGTGGCGAGAACTGCACTGCGCATTCTACCGGGTAGTCTGTTAAAACCCTTTAGCGGTGCATGGGGTAAATACCGTGAACTGCCCGTCGCCCCGAACTCCAGCTTCGAAGCTTGGTTTAAGAAACACAGGAGCCTATAAGATGTCTAGTAAACTTGAAATTCTCAATGCGCTCAAACTGTCGGCCTTAACAAATCATCCTATGCCAAGCATAGATGTGACGCCAAGGCTCGAAAACCTCGTAGGCCAGTTTGAGACTAACCTCAATACGGTCGCGGGTACGCTGCATAAAGATGGTGGCGTCCAAGCCCTACAAGCCAAAGTCGATGAACTCATCGCCCAAGGGTTGCAGGTGATCTCTTTAGTTGATGGCGTAACGGCAAACCGCGAAGTTCCCCCCACCGCCCATGAGCTAAAAGACATAGATTATGCGGTCATTCCAGGTGAAATTGGCGTTGCCGAAAACGGCGCCATCTGGGTGAACAATAAGAATCTAGGCCACAGAGTGACACCTTTTATCTGTGAAAACCTGATCTTAGCCCTGCCAACCGATAAAATTGTGCCAAACATGCATCAAGCGGCAAAAGAAATCACGCTAGCCTCAGGTGAGTTCGGGGTGTTTATCGCGGGTCCCTCAAAAACCGCCGATATCGAACAAGCCCTCGTCGTCGGTGCTCACGGCGCCTGCAGCTTGAACGTGTATTTGCTCTGATACCTCAAGATTTAATGTAACCAAGAAAACACAAAGGTTACGGGACAATCGAAACACGAAAGCCGACCTTTTTTGGCGGCTTTCTTATTTAAACGTTAGCATCAGATGGCGAACGGGCTGTTAAACACGGATGCTGTGCAAGTCAATCAGTGGATGCAAGGCCGCGCTGTCCAGCTCATTGATGAGCCCCGCAGCCTAAAGCAATCGTTAGTGATAAGTAGAGGATCTTTATCAAGTCGCTTTAACCAGGTGCGATAGCACAATGCTGAGGATACCTTGCGAGTCTCCTCGACGCGGCTGGTCGTATTCTCGACTATCTCCATTAGGCATTTATAGTAAAGGTGGGTAAATGAACGAGGTATTACTACAAATAAAGGCGCTCACCAATGGCGATCTTTTGTTGACGGCTGTCATTGTTGGAGTATTAACATTTACGTTAATTGGGCTAGTAGGCTACATGCTAAAAGATGTCCCCGCGAAGCTGTTAAGTGGGCTCAGTAGCCTACTGTTTTTGCGGCTCACTATCGACGATAGCCATCAGGCGCGCACAGAGGTATTCAATAAACTGTCCTTTTTGATCAGTAATACTACTATTCCGTTTTTTTCACGCTCTATCTCTGAGGCTGTGTACTTTGACTATAGTGCGAGTTACGACGGGCGTGTCAGTGTTAAGTCTATTGGCTACGGTATGCACCTGTTTAAATACGCTGGTTGTTTCATGTTGGCGACCCGTACTAAGGTCGATAGTACTATGGCATACGATACTATTACTGTAAGTGCACCCTGGTGGGCAAAAGATAAACTACATAGTTTTTTAGAAGATACTCGTGGAGACATCTCTACTGAGCCAAAAGTTAATATTTTCGAAGAAACCGAATGGTGTCGCTATGGCATATTGAAATCATCGGGTTTTAGTGAATTAGTGCTAGATGAAGGGTTTAAGCAGGAGTTGATGGGGGAAGTTGATAACTTCGCAAGTAGGGGGGAATCGGTTGTAAGTAAGTTAACCATACTGTTACATGGAAAAACGGGTACAGGTAAGACGGGTATAGCGAGAGCCTTAGCTGTTGAGTATCATCGCGATCTATACATATTGAATCTATCGACTGTAAATGATGCCACTATTCATAAGGCTATTAGAAAAGTACCGCCCGGAGCTATGTTGTTAATCGAGGACTGTGACTGTGTAAAGGCTACAGTGTCACGAACTGCTGAAAGCAATGCAGATAACCCACCACTCACTTTAGGTGGCGTTCTAAACGCGTTAGACGGAATCATTCCTCTTGATGACTGCCTTGTAATAATGACCACAAATCATCCTGATAATCTTGACCCAGCGTTGATACGTAAAGGTCGTGTAGATGTCAGTATTGAAGTACCACTTATTAGTGCAAAACAGGTTAATGAAGACTACTTTGAACGTTTTGGCGCAGTTCTTAATAGAACTGAGCCATTGTTAGGTTGTGAAGTCTATGAACTCCATCGCAGAGCGAACTTAAGATATGGTGTGTGTTGTAAGCCAGTGTAAACCTCTTCCTCTGTAATAGACGGGAGTGTCTTCAACACTTATCTGAGTTCTGCGAGGGTGCGGCATACAAACCTCCTTGTTTAATGCTTAACCCAAGCATAGTCAGAGATTAACAACTGCACTATAAAGCGCTGGGTGTCTTTGTATTCATCAGAGCTTAAAGCCACTCATGCTTGAAACCTTTTCTTGTCATTAAAGCGTGAGAAAAAACGAAACCCAAAACTGGTGTAAAAAATAAAGTAAATAAAACCCATATGGCAGGGCTACTTTTATTTTTGGATGCTAATACACCTAAAGGAATACAATACACAAACAGTAAGGCTCCTATGTAAATCCCAAGTTCCAACTCTTTATTGATAATGGCGAAGGCAACCATGATAAAAATGGAAACTAGAGCCATGCACAAGATTGCGTACCATTTTCTATTTTCACGTTTATATTTGATAAACGCTTCTTCACCAAGTAATACTTTTTGGCTTATTTCTAAACCACGTACAGTTTGCATAATTTGACCTTAAGTTCTAATGATCAGCGAAACGTAGTGAGCGATTTGAGCTGCTTGGATAACGCAAAAATCTGGCCATCCATTTTAGATCAACAACATAATGCACTTTTGGTTTGTCTACAACTTGTACGAGCAAAAATTGCTTAAATTAGAGTCATTAAAAGTTGAAGGGCTAAAGCTGATGCATGAAAATGAGCTAACTCATTAAAAAATTGATGTATTTAAGACATGCCCACCCAATAAAACAAATGGGCAGTGATTGATTTGGATAAGCAAGGTTACAGTGAGTTGCAGGACATGACATCCCATTTTTAAGCTAGGCCAGTCAATAATTGATTTTTTACTTTTTATAAGGGAACGACCAAGTGTTCTTGGGCGTTTTTATATTTGGATTAACCAATCGCAATGCATCGTATAGTTCGCTTCGCTTATATGGATAGTTGGGACTCAATAAAACTGATGAACCATTATTCATTTTCACTGAAATGAGGCTAGCGTTTGCGCCTATATCTGTACTGTGTTCAATTTCAATAATGTCTTGCGGATTGACGCTGAACGTCCATTCTTTAAAAGTAGGATGAAATGAGCTCAACTCAGAATTTGTAAGCTTGATATAAAATTTTGCCGGATGAGTAAGTAACCATGCTGCTAGCAACAATAGTACAAGCTCTGACCCAACAACAATATATTTTATATAAAACAAGAATTCGTCATAAAAAGGCTCATTTTTTGAAATCAACATCCAAATAAGCCAAAGGATAAGCGGCAAAAATAGCATATTGAAAACGAGCACTTTGGCTTGTTGTTTACGGCTTCTTTCGTAATAGAAAAATGTGCGTTCGATATGCATACATTTAACGCCCAGATTTAGCACGAAAAGCTGCGCGGCGGGTTGACGTTGCAGCCGGCACTTTTTGCTGGCGACAACATTTGTTTGTTATGTATCCGATGATTCATTAAACAATATCTTATTTGAAAATGGATCTGTCACAGTGAAACACCTCGCCCCCCAAGTTGCCTCTTCAATGCTTGGCTTATTATATTTGTATGGCATTGCAGTAATTTGTGTAAAAAGTTTATCTAGGTTGCTGACATTCACGAAAACCTTACTGCCAGGCGTGCAGTCACCGGAATGTTCACTTAGGTGTAGAACAAAATCGCCAAGCGACACTTGCATATAAATAGGGTAACCCTCTTCAAAACGATGTTCCCAATCTAACTCCATGCCAAGAAAACCAAGATAAAACTCTTTGGCTTTATCTTCATCAAAAATCCGCATAATTGGGATAGCCTGAAACTCCATGTCAACAACTCCATCACTGATAAAACCAAACAACTAACTATTCTAGATCGACAACATAATGCACTTTAGGATTACCCACAACACGCTCAGATTAAAATGGCTTATTAAACGAGCGCTTTGGCAAAATGAGGATATAAAAAATGGCAGCGAAAAAGATTTGCGCTGCCATTTCGGTGAAAAAAGCTCAGTCGATGTTGTTACAACAATCCTTTACATAAAGGCTTTAGTGAACGCTTCCTTCGACTGGCGAATGTAATTACGGGCGCTTTGGGCGTGTTGCTCCCATACGGCACGATCGCTTGGGTCGGTGAAGGGGTTTTGCTCAGTGGCAATTGAGCGCTCAAATTTGTCGTAGAAGGTTAGCATGGCCGAAGTGATCTGGTTAAAACGCTCCTTGAATTCTTGAAATTCATCAATTTTTTCAGTGGTTTTAATCATGTACTGCACCAGTTCAGCATTGCTATTCGAAGCCAATAAAGCTTCGGCTTTGGCGCTGATATTGGCACTGGCCTCAGTTATCACAAGTGCTCGGGTTTGCTCGTCTTTACTCATCACTCGGCTGTAGTTTTCAGGCGTGCGGGCAATGCCGGCATGCTGCAAATAGCCGCGTAGATGCTTATCGAGATCCTTACGAAACGTATCTAAGTTCTTCTGCATGCTGACTAAATCATTGTCTAGTGCCGTGACTTGTTGCAGCTCTTTTTCGATTTCAGACATAAAGCGTTCGGCCTGCTGATAAATTTTCAGGCCATTTTCTTCAGCAAACTTTTTATCGCTACGGCTCAAGTCGCTGTTGTCATAGTTGGAGCGATCGAAGGTCGCGGCCAAGAATGATTTAAAAGGTTCGGCAAAGGCGGAATAAGCACCGGCACTGACCACATTTAAGGTCGCTGTGGCCAAGTCGCCAAAGGGTTTCACCATAGAGCCTAAGCGTGCCTGCTGGATAGGTGATGCCACACGTTTAGTGTCGGATAGCACCGACCTAAAGGTGTTATATCCCATAGGGTTAGACATCTTGTTGCGCTCAGAGGTTGCCAACACAAAGGTGATACTGGAATAGATGGCATTCGAGTATTCGAGGTATTGTCTTTGGCTCTCAAGCTGGGCGGCGTAATTTTTACCTAAGGTGCGGAACGACTCAGACTGCACTTCGTAGTTCTTGTCAGCTTTAAGCTTATCTAAAATCCCGCCGATAATTTTCTGCTCATTTTTTTGCAGGGCCATATCGAGGCGAATTTTATCTAAGCTCAAATCGTCCAGACTGATGGGGCCATTAATGGACTCAATGTCGAGGCGAATATACTGGCGGCTCGGATCGTCGATAGAGACTCTGTGTGCTAAATACTCGTTCGCACCCGGAGTGATATCGATTAAGGCAACATGCTGCCACTGGGCATCGAGCTTTAATACTGGTGAGGTTAATACATTGATTCGATACTGGGTTTGAGTATTTTGGGTTTTAACCCAAAACTCCAACAGACCCGCTTCAGAAATGGGGTACTTGCTGACTATGCTGCTATTGCCTTCGGCACATAACAGCGCACTTTCACCACTGTGGGGTTCTGCGCCTTCAAATTGACAACCCATGATCCACGACCAAGGTTGAGATAAACGATTGCCTTCAAAGTCGCTGGCAAACACTAACTCATTCTCTTTGGCACTGGCATTAACTGTGGTTAACACGCCAAGCAACAGCATAGAAATGACTGCAGTGGTGCGCATAAGGGCCTCATAAAACATAAATTACTAAAATCAACGAGCGAGTCATTCGGCTCAATACCCAGTTATATCGACGATCAACTGACCCGAGTTTCATAGCGAATCTAGCTGGTTTTCTGAGGGTTATGACCTCGAAAAAACCGCCCGCTTGAAGGCGTCATTTTTGATAGCAGATTAAACCAGCGAAATGTATCAGAGGCCATCATCCCACGCTAGCCCTAAGTCATGTTTGGCGCAGAAAGATAGCAGTTGAATAGCAATCGGTGCCATGAATCGCCCCGATACTGAAAACAATAGTGAACTTAATGGTGAAATCAATTGTAAAATTGATTATGAAACTCAGGGAAAACTAACTACTTATGTCCGCTATTCTGGTTCTGTTCTTCCCGCTTGTCTGGCCGCTTATTTTGCCTTCTTTTGCCCTCTTCCCTCATCATCAGCGCACGCAAAAAAGCAGGCACAGACAAGACTGGAACAAAACAGAGTTATTGCAGCCGAGCCTCGACTCGCTTCATGGCGTAGAACATCCATATCGTCAGAATAGTGCTACAGGTTGCGAGCGATACCCACACACCAATCACGCCAAACATCCAAGCGAAGCAGTAGATAATCGCAGCGATCAGGATAAGTTTCGCGCCGGTCAGCATAGAGGCTTGTTTCGAGCAATTAATCGCTTGGAAGAAACTCGCACCGACTAAGATTAAGCCTTCCATCGGCAAGCCCCAGAAATACCAGCGCATCCCTTCAATCGCCACGGGCGTTAGGTTCTGATTATCACCGGCAAACAAATACACTAACCAATCAGGGCGAGAATAAATCAATGCTAAGCCCAAGGCTGCGGTGAGTAGCGTCATGCCAAAGGCAATATTGCGTGCTTGCTTGACACGGTCGAAACGCCCTGCTCCCGCATTAAAGCTATATATAGGCTGCGTGCCGAGGGCGATACCTTCGAAAATCAAATAGAAGAATGCTTCTGTGTAACTGACTACGCCATAGGCTGCCACGTGTAAGGGGCCGCCCACCCACAAAAAAGCTGTGTTGTGCAGGGTTAACACTATCGACAAATAAAGGTTCATCAAAAAGCTGGGTAAACCCACGCGGGCTATGTTCAAGCAATTGTCGAGCTTAAGCTTCATCTGCTCAAGGTCGATCCTCAACTGAGTCCGAGGACTGAAAAAATGCTGCAAACACAAAAGCCCAGTCACCGCCTGCGACATCATGGTCGCAATCGCAGCGCCCGCTAAACCAAAGGGGAAGACCACAATAAACAGCCAATCTAAGAAAGTATTTAATACACCGCCCAAGATCAGCACCCAAGTTACCATGGATGGCCGACCATCATTACGCAGCAATGTGGTGAAGGTCATTGAAATAATGGGGAAATGACACAGGGCAAAATACCAGAACAGATATTCGTTGGCGTTTTCGAGAATATCCCCCTGCGCCCCGAGGGCGATCAAAATATCCCGCGAGAATATCCCACCAATGAGGGCAAAAATGGCTCCCGCCAATAAACACAAACTAAAGGCATTACCGAGCAATTTACGGGCCTTAGCCACATTACCTTGACCAAGATTGATCGACACTAATGCCGCGCTACCCATGCCGATCATGGCGCCAATCGCATACAAAATAGCGCCGACTGGATAGGCTAACATCATCCCAGCCAGCCCAGTTTCACCTAAATAGTGGCCAACGAAGATGCCATCAATCGTCACATAGACGCCCGTCACCAACATAGAGGCGATGGTGGGTATGGTATAGCGCCAAAAAAGCTTCGCAATCGGCTCCTCGAGCAGGCTCATATCCGCAGGAGCATGATTAGATGTTATTGCTGTCATTAGCGTTTCTCACAAAAAAAGGGGCAAGAGTCGTATCTATTTAGAAAAATGATCGGGTGAACAAAAATGCGACAATGGATTGTACCTAAAATCAGCCGTAACTCAAAGCAAGTTAAGTATGAAGATGTAACCACAAAGATTAATCATCACAATGACTTAAGTCTAAACAGTCCAATTTCAGTCAAATGACAAACCGAGCACAGTCCAATAACAGAGGTAGGCTAACTCATCATTTTTTGCTACTTTTTTGGCGTTTAAGGCCGAATTAGGTAAAGTATTAGCTCAAGCAAGCCTATTCACGTATTTTAGTAAGATAAAATTATTAACTATAAAAATTTAAGATGTTGATAATTAATGGCTTAATTAATAATAAATTCAATAACAATAATAAGGGAAGGACATGAGTCAGAATAGTCCAAATGCAGGCAACGACCTGCGGGAAGTCAAACAGCTCGGTATATGGGCGTCCATTACTAGCTTAGGTTATGTGTTTTGGCTGGTCGGCGGGATGGAGTTAGTCGAGCGTATCGCTTACTACGGCGTCAAAGCCAGTGCAGGACTGTACGCTAAAGCGCCTGAGTCTGCGGGCGGGCTTGGGATCAGCCTAAGCGACTACGGCATTATTATTTCCCTCTGGGCGATCATGCAAACTTTTGTGCCTGTATTCACCGGTGGCATTTCTGACCGCGTCGGCTACAAAGAAACCATCTTTGGCTCCACCATCATTAAAATCTTTGGCTATCTGGTGATGGCATTCTTCCCCAGTTTTTGGGGCTTTCTTGCTGGCGCATTACTCCTCGCCATCGGTACTGGGATATTTAAACCGGGCATTCAAGGCACCTTAGTGCTGTCCACTAATCGCAATAATACCTCTATGGCTTGGGGCATTTTTTACCAAGTCGTCAACATTGGCGGTTTCCTCGGGCCGTTAGTGGCCGTGCACATGCGCCAATTGTCGTGGGACAATGTGTTTTTCGCCTGCGCCGCGATTATCTCGCTCAACTTCTTATTTTTACTGACTTATACAGAGCCAGGTAAAGCCGAGCGACTAGAGCGTAATAAACAAATCAAGTCGGGTGAAGTCAAACAAGAAGCCCTGTGGCGTGATGCTTGGCGCGAGCTGAAAAAGCCAATTGTGATCTACTACATGCTGGTATTTTCAGGCTTTTGGTTCCTGTTCAATGCCCTATTCGATGTGCTGCCTATCCATATTTCCGAATGGGTCGATACCAGCGTAATTGTCACATCCCTATTTGGTAGCGAAGGCACCAGTAACGGCATTCTGCAATTTTGGCTCGGCCTCAATAACGAAGGCACTAAAGTGATGCCAGAAGGCATGCTCAACCTTAATGCGGGCCTGATCATGACCTGCTGCTTTATCGTCGCCGCACTGACGGCTAAATACCGTATTACTACCGCCATGTTTATGGGTTGTTTACTGAGTATTTTGGCCTTTGTGTTTATCGGTGCTTTCCATGCGGCTTGGTTTATCGTGCTCGCAATTGCTATGTTCTCTATTGGCGAAATGATGATTAGCCCGAAGAAAAATGAGTTTATGGGCAACATAGCGCCCGAAGGTAAAAAAGCCATGTACTTGGGCTTTGTGATGTTACCCCAAGGGATCGGCTGGGGATTAGAAGGCTACTTTGGTCCTAAACTCTATGAGATTTATGCATCGAAGGAACTGTTTTCGCGGGATTTGTTGCTAGAGCGCGGCATGAACAGCACTGAGGTTAGCGCCATTCCCCAAGGTGAGGCCTTTACTACCTTGGTGAGCTACACAGGTGAAAGCGCCCAGGATCTCACCCAGATGTTGTACCACAGCCATAACATTGGCATGGCGTGGTACATCATCGCTGCCATAGGGACTATCTCAGCGGTGGGGATTTTTATCTATGGTAAGTGGTTACTCACACTGCAAAGAGCCCAGCAAGCCGCCTAAGCGGGACTCGCTGACCTCATTCGGGGTAAGGGCGATAAAGACAAGATAAGGGCTAAATAAGGGCAAGGTGAGGAGCGATCTTCATCTTGCCTTGTCAGTATCAGAAAGGACGCGTCAGCAGCTCAGGCGTAAATTGTTCAGGCGATAGCAATAAACCTAAGCTCTCGATTTGTGCATTCAAACGATTGAGATCTTGAGTCAGCGCCGGCAAGGTCAACGTATTGTCATCGAGTTCATACACTTGCCTTAAACTCGTGTAATAAAACAGCAGTATAATCAAAGCATTCACATCATTTTGCGCCGCAGCGGCTTTAATCTTAATCAACTTGCGATAGATACGATTATGAAGCTGCTTTAATTGCCACACATAATAAATTTCGCTGAAGAAAGGTTTATCCTTCAAGTTGTAAATCACTGCGCTACACAGACCCAGACTGAAAATCACCCCTAAGAGATTCAAATGGAAATTACCTGTAGGCTCGCCCGGCACAGGCGTTGCCCCAAACAGCGCAATCAGCCCTGCACCCAAAAGCAATGACAGCACGACTAAGCTAACAACTAAAATTACGATGAATAAATTCATGTTTTTACGATACAAGGTTTTATCTATTTCCTGCAGCTTCATAACATCCCGCTCAAATAGGCCGCCTAGCGTTGGCGTATCAATCAATTAGTGGCAGAGCATACCCCAATCCCCTTTATTCGGCCTTAACTGATTTAAACGCATAACTAAAATACATTTCTCATCCTCACCCGCAAGCGATACAAATTGACACCTTTAGGTATCATTAAACGATCTGAGGGATAGGATGATGTATCAATTGAAGATCAACGGCTTAATACCCTTACGATTATCACTAATCTCACGTTTATCTCAAAACATAAAAATGTTAACGTGCGCCCCAATCAAGGTAAAATTTGCTAACCTTAATCTCAGTGAATTTCATCATGGTATCGCCACCTTTTGCGAGATACCTAGCCTTAAGCTCCCGCATTCATAACACACAAGGAATGCCATGATACCCAGCAAAGCCTTTGCACAAGTCATCCTTTTGGCGCTCAGCAGCCTTTGCTTGACTGCGCAGGCCAAAGACCTGCTGGCCGTGGGTACAAGCTTCAGCCAAATTTTCGAACTACAACCCAATGGCGAATATACTGGCTTAGGTGTCGATATTTTAAATCGCTTTGCCCAGCAGCAAAGTGTGAACATTCACTATCAGATTACACCTTGGCGCCGTGCCATTTCTATGGTCGAACGTGGCCAAGCGGATATTCTGATTGGTCCCTACGATACCCCAGAGCGTGAAGCAAACTTGGCTTTTGCGACGAAAGCCTTTTACCGCGATAATATGGTGTTCTATGCCCGTGTAGGCCATGAAATTGTCTGGAATGGCGACTATGCCAGCATTAAAGGTCAACGGATTGGAAAGATGCAGGGGTGGAGTTATGGCCCGACGTTTTAATGAACAAACTAAATCTTTTAATATCAATGAATTTGTCGATATTAAAAGCGGAATAGAACGCCTCTCTCGGGGTGATTTAGATTTACTCGCCACAAACAGCCGCAATACCGATGCCGTGCTCGCCCAAATCAAAATCCCTAAGGCGATTACCCCAATCACACCGATAATCGATGTCCAAGACGGTTATATGGCATTTCCGAAGCAGGCGAAATTCGATCCCTTAAGACAAAGGTTTGACCGTTTTTTCGAGGACATGATCCAAAATGGCACCTTTACGACACTCGGCCAAGAATATCGCGTAACCTTGCCTTACTGAGCCGGCGCGACTGATCATGCACGACTGTTCCTTCATGTACGACCGCTGCAACTTTATTAGCACCCGCCTAACCTATGCTCACATGTGTAATAAAGGGCGATGGGAAAGTCAGTGAGCAGTTAATCGTTAACAAAGACAGGCGAGCAACTGCAGCTCAATCTCGTCCCAATCGACGCCATTCACTGTAATCATCTCAAGTCTGGAATCTAAGGTGTCATCGAGTTCAACCACAGTAAACTCATGATCAATCCAGTTAAATCCAGCGATCCCCTCAGAGGTGATCATTACAGCCTTTAACCTCAGCAAGACTTGCCCGACGTCTGATGACTGAGTGTAACGCTGAATTAACGCCATTAATTTATCGAAATCAAACTCTTGTCTTGGTTCAAACACCCAGCCGCAGCTAAAACAGCCTTCGCCTTGATTCTGCTTGCGTACTATGCCACGTGCATCGAATTCGAGAGCGACTTCGATTGCGCCTTCGGCAAAAAGGCTTAGCTCACTCAAACGCGAACCACCCGTGCGGAACAGGCTTGGCGCTGTCGTCGGTAGGCTGCCCAGCTTTAAGCCCACGCTAGCATGCCCATTTATATTGAGTGACACGCGCCTTGGTTGGTTTAAATAATCCAGCAGCGCGCTAGGTAAAGGTTGCTGGTTAGTGTGGCTCACAACAGGAATATCAGTGCGCTCGATATGACTTAAATAGGTCTGTAACTCATAGAGTAACTTAGTATTTTCAGCGTCATATAAATCCGACTTAGTCGCGATAATCACATCGGCCACTTGCAGCTGTTGGATGAAGTTTGCATGTTCGCGATAGCGAGGATCGTGGATTTTACGCGCGTCCATCAAACATAAAGTACTGCGCAGTGAAATCACATTCTGATAATGGGGTGCACTCAATACTTTAATGATTTCATTAGGATGCCCAAGCCCAGTAGGTTCTATCAATAAGCGATCAGGTTTTGCTTTCGCAATCAACTGATTGATCGCCACTTGCGTCGGCACGCCCGCTGCGCAGCACATACAGCCCCCCGCCACCTCACGAATTTGTATGCCGTTATCGGATGAGTTCAGTAACCCCGCATCAATGCCAACCTCACCAAACTCATTGACCAGCACAGCCCAAGTCTCATCCGCGGGTTTAGTCGCCAGCAATTGTTTAATCAGAGAGGTTTTACCTACGCCTAAAAAACCTGTGATGATATTGGTGGGAATCGCTTTGATAATCATAAGGAAACTCGCTCGAATAGAAAGCTTGGCGCTCGAGTGTAGAAGTATTGGCTTTGAAGCTCAACAAAAAGCGCATCGGTGAGGATGCGCTTTTAGAATGGTGGGGCTATTTAACCAACTAAGCAAACGTTAAACAGCAAGGCTGACAGGCTCTTGGCGCTTATTAGCCTTGATTGTTGGGCTTAGCTTATTCTGGTTTAAATTATTTTGACTTAACTTATTTTGACTTGGCTTATTTTTACTTAGCTTATTTTACTTATTTTGACTTATTGGTGCGAGAGCCAAAACCTGACTTATTGCTCACCAAATTCGACTTAGGTTTAGTCGCATTAAACGGCTTACCTGAGCCAGAAGCAGGCTTAGCACGGCTAGAGGATTTATCGGCACCTGCTTTGCTGTCCTGCGCTTTACCTTTAGCGTACTTACCCTGACGAGACTGACCAATAGTACGATCCTGCGGCGCCTTATGGCTCCACTTTCCAATCGGCTTAATCGGTGCGGCGGGCGCATCACGGTAGCGGGCAGGTAAAGGCGTGCCTTCTTCATAACCCGGTTGTACCGATACAGGCAGTTTTTGCTCAATCAAGGCTTCAATTTCAGCAAGCATTTCATCGTCAGAAGGTGACACGAACGAAATCGCGCGACCGGTTAATCCAGCACGGCCTGTACGGCCAATGCGATGGATATAATCTTCGGCAAGGAAAGGCAATTCAAGGTTGATCACCATAGGCAAGGCATGAATGTCTAACCCACGTGCAGCCACATCGGTTGCCACCAGCACCCGTAATTTACTGGCTTTAAACTCTTCTAACACCCGATTACGGGCGCCTTGAGTTTTATCGCCATGGAACACGCCTGCGGCTATGCCATCAAGCTTTAATTCTTGCAATAAATGCTCGGCGCTTTCTTTCGTGCTGGCAAACACCAACACTTGGCGCCAATTGTTGCGGCCAACGAGTTCTGACAACAGCTCGGCTTTACGACGTTTATCAACGCGATACACTTCCTGCACTACTGTGGAAGCCGTTGTCGTATCGGCAACATTCACCCACTGAGGTTCATTTAGCATCTTCTCGGCAAGTTGTTTAACCGCATCACTATAGGTCGCTGAAAACAACATAGTTTGATGCTGCGGCGCAATTAAGCGTTTCACTTTTTCAATATCGCGCACAAAGCCCATGTCTAACATGCGGTCGGCTTCGTCGATCACTAAGGTCGTGACGCTCGATAAATCTAACTGGAATTGGCCGATAATATCGAATAAACGACCTGGGGTTGCCACCAAAATATCAACGCCCTGCTCTACCCCTTTACGCTGGGGATTCATGTTGGCGCCGCCGTAAACAGCTAAGGTTTTCAGTGGCAGGAACTGGCTGTATTTCTGGATGTTTTCGCAGACTTGGATCGCGAGTTCGCGGGTGGGAGTCATCACCAACGCACGTAAAATCGGTTTATCATTGCTGTCGCTTGTTAAAGACTCAGCCGCCAGCTTTTCAAGTACAGGCAGAGCAAAGGAAGCCGTCTTACCTGTACCCGTTTGGGCGCAGGCCATAATGTCTTTGCCTTCAAAGGCAAGCGGGATCACTTTCTCTTGCACTTGAGTGAGTTGCTGATAGCCACACTCAGTTATCGCATTCAAAATAGGAGAAGATAAACCGAGTGTTTCAAATTTCATAGGGACTCTTTAGCTAAGTAGTAAAACTTTGATGCGAGGTGATACTCAATGCCCCAACGCGGGGCCGCGGAGTCTAGCAAAATCCGCGGCGTTTTTATAGGCAATTATCATGTCTCAGTGAATATCCCCTCAGACACGGGAGACTAACGGCGGATCCTGCAGGTATTTTTGGGTGAATTCAGCGGCAGGCACAGGTCTTGAGAACAAGTAACCTTGGCCGTAGTCACAACCTGCTGCCAACAACACTTGGCGCTGCGCCTCGGTTTCGACACCTTCGGCAATCACCTTCATTCCCAATTTGTGGGCCATTACTATTATCGCCTCACAGAGAATTTGATCGTTTGAATCGGTATCAATATGGCGGGTAAAAGATTGATCAATTTTAAGATAGTCGATATCAAACTTTTTCAGATAGGCGAGTGACGAGTAGCCGGTACCAAAATCGTCCAGCGACACTTGCACGCCCGCATCACGGTAGGCCAGTAGTTTTTCGGTCACCCCCATACTGGCATCCAATAACAAGCCTTCGGTAATTTCAACGCACACGCCCGCGCCTGTAATATTAAGATCTTGCAATAACTTCAACCAATCATTGAGCAGCGTGCCTTCATCACGAAATTGGATTGGGGATTTATTGACGCTGATTTGGATTTCAACCCCTAATTCATGACGCCACGCCGCACTCTGGCGAGCGGCTTGCTCGAACACCCAATTGCCGATTTCAACAATCAAGCCAGTGTCTTCCGCAACAGGAATAAACTCAGCAGGCGACACAGCACCACGCTCTGCATGATGCCAGCGGATCAAGGCTTCAGCCTTGGTCACTTCACCCGTTGCTAAGGCAACAATCGGCTGATAATGCAGTTCAAATTCTTTATTCACGACCGCTTGACGTAAGTCTTGGATCAAGCGCATGCGGTATTTGGCGTATTCCTGCATCGATGGGGTGAAATAGTTGAAGCGATTACGCCCTTGATCTTTCGCCGCATACATAGCCTGATCCGCATGCTTGAGAAGCCCTTCAATACTGGTCGAATCATCGGGATATAAAGTAATCCCAATACTGACGCTGATATAAGCGGTTTCTTCCCCTAACACATAGGGTTCGGCAATTCGTCGCAAAATATTCTCGGCGACGCGCTCAATCCCCTTATGGTCTTCCATCGAACTTAACACCACAGTAAATTCATCGCCGCCAAGACGCGCCACGACGTCGGCATCACGCACACAGGATTTCAAACGACTCGCGGTTTCTATCAGCAGTAAATCGCCCATGGCATGGCCTAAGGTGTCATTCACTTCTTTAAAGAAATCTAAATCCAAGAACAATAAGGCAAAGTGGTTGCGATTGCGGTCGGCATTTTTCACTTCACTGCTTAAATACTCCAACAACATGCGCCGATTAGGCAACCCCGTCAGCGTATCGTAGTTAGCCTGTTTCCAAATCAGATGTTCATTTTGCTTCTTATCGGTAATGTCTGAGAACAGGGCAACACGTCGATAGGGATGGCCTTCTTTGTCATTAATGGTATTGATGGTTAACCAGATGACATATTCCTCGCCATTTTTGCGCCGCTGCCACATTTCCCCCTGCCATTGGCCTTTCTCGCGGATATCATTGTTCATTTTGGTGTAAAAATCACGGCCATTGAGGTCACAATAAAGCAGCCGAACATGTTGCTCCCGCACTTCAAATTCACGATAGCCCGTCATCACACTAAAGGCGGCGTTGACGGTAATAATCACGCCCTTTTCATCGAGGACACTCATGGCTTCAGAGCTGTTATCGTAAACCAGTGCCGACAATTTTAAGGATTCTTCGATAAGTTTTGCGTCGGTAATATCGGTATAGGTTCCGCACATCCGCAGGGCATTGTTGTTTGCATCTCTGCTCACGACTTTACCTGTATCAAGGATCCACCGCACCTTACGGTTTACGGTATTTAAGCGGTACTCCATCTTATGTTGCGCCGTTTCGCCACGAATATGGGCCTCAATCGAATGCAGCACTTTAGGTCTGTCTTCGGCGACTATCGCATCCATCCATTGGCGACTATTAGCGTTGAGCATATCAACATCGCAGCCAAGAATATCGGCGCTGCGGGCGTTACGTTCGATACGATCATGACGAATATCCCAATCCCACACTCCAAGATCGCTACTGCTTAACACCAGTTCGAGTTGTTCACGGCTAGCGAGCACCTCTTGATCAGCTCTGGCCTGTGAGGTGATATCAATAAATCCGGCAATCACCAACTGCACGGCATGATTACCACCGCGCTTACAGGCGACTGTCATATGGGTGTAAACCACGCTACCGTCTTTAACGATAAAACGTTTATCCATCTCGTAATTATCGATATCCCCCCGCAGCATAAGCTCAAATTTCGACGCATCCGCTTCTAAATCATCGGGATGGGTAATTTGCGTCCACGTCATCCGTAGCAATTCAGCTTCTGAATATTTGAGCATTTGACATAAACGTGGATTCACCTTTATCCACTTTTTATCTATTCCCGTTATTGCAATACCAATATTGCCGGCGTTAAATTGGCTCCTAAAAAGAAAATCATCCTGCAAGCGAATTTGTTCATCACGCTCTAATTCAAAACGTCGCGATAACAAGCGGCTCAATAGCCAAGTCGCAATGGGGAAAATGGTGAGCACAGGTAGGGTGACTTGTTCTAGTAAGGGCATTCCGATGCCATTGGGTAAAAATACGAACCACAACAACATCACGATATGAACGGTATAGGCAAAGAGAAAAATTTCTCCACCTGAAATATTGGCTAACAGAGACTTACGATATTGACGCCAGATCACCCCAATTAACCCGGATGACACTATCACGCCGACGCCAATCCACATCCCCGCGCCACCAATACTGATGCGATATAGCGCCGTCATCACTACAGCAATAAAGGTCGGCAAACCACCGAAAAAGAGGCCTGAAATACAGAGGATAACCGAGCGAGTATCGAAAAAAACGCCCGGTTGATATATCCAAGGCGTGCTCATGATGGTGATACCAATACCACCGATGAGCATCCCAATAATGATACGCCACAGCAAGAAATACTGCCGCTGATGCTTTTTAGGGATCACGTCGTACAAAAAGACCAACGCCAGCAGCAAAGCCGCATTTTGCACTAACGGAAAGAGAATACCTTTATCCATGACTCAGAGAGCGACTCCAATAAATGAGGGGGCTTGATACAATTTTAACATTCCCCTCACTAGTGTAGCAGAATCACTTAGAAATCATGCGTTAATTCCTTTTACCACATCACACTTTGTATCTGCTGCATCACACTTTGCAATAGAGTTGTTGACGATATTGTTCAGCAATGGAATGCCAGTCAAAACGCTGCGCCATGGCCGCCGCACGCACCTTTGACCATGTTTTCCCCTCGAAACAAGCAATGGCTTGCATCAACCTTTGCAAAAACGCTTCGGCTTGCTCGTCTAAACTATTGCCGTTAAAAGCAAAGCCAGTCACGCCATCCTCAACGGTATCCTTCAATCCGCCCACTCCATGCACTAAGCAAGGCTGTCCGGCGCGCATCGCGAGCATTTGACTGATGCCACAGGGCTCAAAAGAGCTTGGCATCAAAAATAGATCGCCATGCTGATACAGCGCTTCGGATAACGCCTCGTTGTATCCTTGCAAAAATAATAGGTTATCGTATTTAGCCCCTAAGGCTTGGAAGGATTTAGCAATCGATGCGTCGCCACTGCCGAGTAAAATCAGTAGCGCCGTCGGTTTTATCTGCTTCAACGCTTTAAGTAAGGTCTCAAGCACAGATAAGCCCGTGGATAATTGATGGCGCAGCAGTAAAACTTTTTGGTCGGTCAAACGGCCGACCGAAGTGAGTAACAGACTCGGTACTTGCTCCGCCATTGCTTGGCGCCAATGGGCTTGTGTGCGCGCAAAGGCAATCATGTCCACGCCGCTCACTTGCGCTTGATGTCCCTGCCATTGCACTAACGCAGTTTCAACCGCACTCAGCAATTGCTTGAACTCGGGTACTTGAATACGCGCAGGTGGCTTAGCGGCTAAATCCGATACTGACGAATAGACACAGCCATTTAAAATCCCCACCACTTTGCCGTCATTAGCCTTGACTTGTAAGTCATGTTCTAGCCCTTCGCCACCAAAGAATCCCGCCTCAGGTTTGGAGGGCTGTAACACTTCTTTGGCGTAACTGGGTGAGACTAAATGCACTTTATCGCTCAGCACTATGCCCATGCGCATTGGGTTAACGCAGTGGGGATAACGCGGATCGGTGATCAGCTGTTTTTGCCCCTGCGTTAAAGACGCAAATAGCTCGGGAAACCAAGCCGCAAACGAGGACGAGTCTTGGCTTAGGGGACGTATCCCCTGCAGAGCCAAATTGTGGATAGAGAACACGCACTCAATCTGTTTTAGTGCGCTGAACTCAGGCACAAACGCCCTTAGCATGGCTAAGCAGCCCGCATGCCAATCATGTAAATGCAGCACAGCCGGCATTGGCACTCGACCCGTGGCTAATGCCGTGGCGACACTCGCGCAAAGGAAAGCAAACTTAGTTGCATCGTCGGCAAAAGGACGCTCGGCGCTGCCTTGGCTATAAATTTGCCCAGGTACGGATTGCCATAATGCATGTTCGAGCAGATAAATCATCGCCTCTGGCACTTGAGGATGGGGCATGGCAAACACGTGCACCCGCTCCAATCGGCCGCCAAAGGCCACAGTTAACTCACCCAAATCTTGGGGTTGATTCGCGACCGCAGTCAAAAAGCCATAGCTTGGCATAATCACATCGGCGCACAAATCCACACCCGCCAAAGCGTCGGGTAAGTCACGGATCACATCCGCCATACCGCCAACCTTGGCGCCCGCAAGGGCACCGTTTTCAGCCGCGACCATTAAAATGCGTTGTTTCAATTAATTGGATACTCCCGCTACTTCATTTCAGCGGCTTATTAATAAGCTGACTGTACCTAAGCGCTAAATCTAAGGGCTTAATCTAAACACTTAACTTAAGCCCGTACTTAAAGCTCAAACTTAAGCCCGTTTCTATGCCGTTTGCGCTCGTTATGCTTGGCGACTCAAAGGATGAATTGCAATGTTATTCATAACCCACTGGTAAACCTAGCATGTCACGGGTCACTAAAGTGACGCCTTTTTCCGACACCCTAAAACCTTTGGCTCGGTCGTGATCATGGTTATAACCTATCACCATGCCTTCGGGAATAATGCAGCCACGGTCGAGTATGGCATTCTTGATTTTGCAATGGCGCAGCACGACCACATCGGGCAGCACGACTGAATCTTCAACCAACGAATAAGAACAGACACGTACTTCGTTAAACAATACGCTACGGCGCACTGTCGCACCCGAAATAATACAACCGCCCGAGACAATCGAGTCCAGCGCCATACCGCGTCTATCATCGTCATCAAACACAAATTTAGCGGGTGGCAATTGTTCTTGGAAGGTCCAAATTGGCCATTTTGCATCGTACAAATTCAGTGCTGGCGTGGGCGATAACAGCTCCATATTCGCTTGCCAGAAAGAGTCTAACGTCCCCACATCGCGCCAATAGGCTTGCTCATTTGGGAAAGCGCTCTTAAAGGGATAGGCGAACACATTATGTTTTTCGATGATCGCAGGAATAATATCCTTACCAAAATCCCGATCTGAGCTTTCGTTTAAGGCATCTTTCTTGAGCTGGTCAAACAAAAACTCTGTGTTAAACACATAGTTGCCCATAGATGCTAAACACATTTCAGGATTGCCCGGAGAATGCTTAGGCTGCTGCGGCTTTTCTTCAAAGCCTAAGATGCGCATCTCGTCGTCGACTTCCATCACTCCAAACGAACCCGCCGCTTCGGCAATAGGCACCTCAAGGCATGAGACTGTCATATCTGCACCCGACTCGGCATGGGCGGCTAATAACCCCGCATAATCCATGCGATACACGTGATCGCCCGACAACACCATTACGTATTTAGGCAGCTCATGGCGAATGATGTCGATGTTTTGGAATACCGCATCGGCGGTGCCTTGATACCAGTTTTCCGAATAGCGTTGTGAGGCGGGTAAAATCTCCACCGACTCGCCGAGCTCCTTTTTAAAATGGCCCCAACCGCGCATCACATGGCGGATCAAGGAATGCGATTTGTACTGAGTGACCACACCCACACGGCGAATACCTGAGTTGATGCAGTTAGACAGCGGAAAATCGATAATACGAAACTTACCACCGAAATACAGCGCCGGTTTAGCACGCCAATCCGTGAGTTCATGCAAGCGAGACCCGCGCCCACCAGCTAAAATCAACGCATAGGTTTCACGAGTTAAATTACTGATATAACGAACATTAGACATAGGCTCTTACTCCGAAATCGGCAAACTGATTGCCCATAAATGGCTTCTCGATACGGCAGAAACGGCCGTATTCCCCTGAGTATTTCTCACTTGCATTCCCCATTCCTTCCATTGATTGTTGCTTTCCTTTCAAACACTTATACTCATCCGCTATAACAAGACTTATAACCCAGAGCCCAGCCCTTACAGTTTCCAAATTTCATCGCGATAACCCGCGATCGTCACATCACTCGAAAAACGTCCGCTGGCGGCGGTATTGCGAATACTCATTTGCGTCCAAACCTGCGGATCTTTATAGGCCCGCGCCACGGCTTCTTGTACGACTCGATAACTGTCAAAGTCGGCGGCCGTCATCCATTGATCGTCGCTGCTTTCGATGGCGGCAATAATGGGATCGAAAATCCCAGGCTCCAGCAGATTGAAATGACCACTCTTGAGTAACTTCATCACCTCAGATAACGCCGGTGAATCGTCAATAATGCTGCGTGGATGATAGTGGTTACGTACCTCTGAGACCTGCTCCGCATTGAGTCCAAACAGGAAGAAGTTCTCTGAACCCACTTCCTCTAACATCTCGATATTGGCGCCATCCATAGTGCCAATCGTCAGTGCGCCGTTCATCATGAACTTCATATTGCCCGTGCCCGATGCCTCTTTACCCGCGGTCGAAATCTGCTCGGATAAGTCAGTCCCCGGACAGATTTTTTCCATGGCGCTGACGTTGTAATTAGGTAAGAAAGCAAAACGTAGATAAGGCGTGACTAAAGGATCGGAATTAACCATGTGGGCGACATTGCTGGCGAGCTTGATGATCAACTTAGCCATAAAGTAGCCGGGCGCCGCTTTACCGCCGATCAACACGCAACGTGGCACCATGTTTTCGGTGTGGCCTTGTTGGATCTGATGATAGAGATGAACCACATGTAAGATATTGAGTAGCTGACGTTTATATTCGTGAATACGCTTCACTTGCACATCAAACAACATAGATGGATCGAACTCGACGCCACATTCTTTAGCAATCATCTTAGCCAGCAAAGCCTTGTTGGCTTGCTTCACATCACGCCATTTTTGGATAAACGCCGTGTCCTGCGTAAGGGCATTGAGCGCCGTTAACTGGCTTAAATCTGTCACCCACTCTTTACCTAAATGGGCCGTCAATAACTTAGCTAAGGCAGGATTACAATGGGCAAGCCAACGCCTTGGGGTCACGCCATTGGTGCGGTTATTAAACTTGTGCGGCCACAACTCATAGAAATCCTTAAACAACCCTGATTTAAGCAGTTGCGTGTGTAAACCCGCGACGCCGTTGACCGAGAAACTCGCCACAATCGCCAGATAGGCCATGCGCACGTGAGGATGGGGGCCATCTTGAATAATCGACATACTCGCCAGTTTGCTAGCGTCCCCCGGCCAGTGGTGGGCGACTAAATCTAAGTAGCGGGCGTTGATTTCATAAATGATTTCTAAAATGCGTGGCAGCATCTGCGCCATCATGCGCACGGGCCAACGCTCTAGTGCTTCTGGCAATAGGGTATGGTTAGTGTACGCCATGGTCTGGCTGGTAATCGCCCACGCACTGTCCCATTCCAAACCGTATTCGTCGATCAATAACCGCATCAACTCAGGCACGGCAATGCTAGGGTGAGTGTCGTTCAGCTGCATCACATTTTTAGCGGCAAACTGGGTGAAATCATGGCCATGGCGACTCACCCAACGTTTGAGTAAATCCTGCAAACTGGCGGAGGATAAAAAGTATTGCTGACGTAATCGCAGCTCTTTGCCGTTCTCGCTGGCATCATTGGGATAGAGCACCATAGTGATCTGCTCAGCCAAGTTTTTACGGGCCACGGCTTCTGTGTAGTCGCCTTGGTTAAACTCAGCTAAATCAAAGTCATCGGTCGCTTCGGCCTTCCACAATCTCAGGGTATTCACCCGTCCATTGCGATAACCAGGAACTGGCATGTCATAGGCGACGGCGAGCACATCTTGGGTTTCTACCCAAATAATGTGCCTGCGGCCCTGTTTATCAACATAGGATTCAGTGTGACCAAAAAATGGCACTATTACGTTGTGGGTGGGCACACGAACTTCCCACGGATTGCCTTCGCGCAGCCAACGGTCAGGGCGTTCAACCTGATAACCGTCGACTATCTTCTGGGCGAACATGCCATATTCGTAACGTATGCCATAGCCTGTCACTGATAAGTCCATGCTGGCGCAGCTATCGAGAAAACACGCCGCCAATCGGCCTAAACCGCCGTTACCTAAACCGGCATCATGTTCAGCTTCTTCTAACTCTTCTAGCGATACCGCATAGTTGCTCAAGGCATCACGGCTATCTTGCTGTAAATCTAGACTCAGCAGTGCATTACCTAGCGCCCTGCCCATCAAGAACTCAAGGGATAAATACGCCACTTGCTTGCGCTGAAAATGGCTGTCATCCATGCGGGTTTGACGCCAATTGTCTAGCATCTGCTCTTTCACGCTGTAAGCCAGCGCTTGAAATAATTCGCAGCTCACACCTTCGCCACGGCTGAGTCCATAACGTAAATGGCGCTCAAAGGAAGCGGGCAAGGAATCGCAGGGTTCACAGGGTTCAGCGGCTTTAGGCTTGGCCTGACGCTTAGCTGGCGCCTTCTTACTTGCCGCTTTTGGCGCGGATGGTACGGTTTTTTCGCTGGTATTGGGGCTCAGTTCGCTTTCGTCAGTCATAGTTAATTCCTTCATTTCTTGAAAATCAAATCAGCATGAAAAAGCATGAGACTGCGATCTTGCAGCAAGTATCGCGTCGTAGAGATCTGAGCATCCAGCGGCTCAGTTTGGGTATGAATAAGGCATTGCCACGGACTCAAGTGCTCAAAGGTCGGCGGCGTAAAAGCTAACGGATTATCGTCGGCATTGACCATCAACAGCAGAGCTTGCTGCTTGCCTCGGCCTTCTAAGTCACCAGAAAGCACCACAGACAAACTGCGACACATAGACTCAGTCCACAGGCTCTTGGTCATTTGCTCACCTTGACGACTAAACCAATCTAAGCGAGCACCGGTATCGGCTAAGGATTCGGCCAATAACTGTTCGTGAATGAAGCGTTTAGCGCATAACAAGGGGAAACGTTTGCGCAGGGCGATAAGCTGCTGAGTAAAGGCTAACAGCTCAGTATCCATACCCTTTGCCGACCAATCAAACCAGTTCAGTTCATTGTCTTGGCAATAGGCATTATTGTTACCTTGCTGGGTGCGGCCCGTTTCATCGCCGCTCAACAACATAGGCACACCTTGGGATAAAAATAGCGTAGTCAATAAGTTACGCTGTTGACGACCACGAAGTGCCAGAATTGCGCTATCTTCGGTTTCCCCTTCAATCCCATAATGATGACTGAAGTTTTCTTGGTGACCGTCGCGATTATCTTCCCCATTCGCCAAATTGTGGCGCTGGGTATAACTCACTAAATCTTTGAGGGTAAAACCGTCGTGACTGGTTAAAAAGTTAAGACTGGTCGCAGGCGGACGGCCGCCATGCTCGAAGAAATCCCCCGAGCCATGAAACCGCCTGGCAAATTCGGGCAACATGCTGTGATCGCCGCGCCAGAAGCGGCGCATAGTGTCTCTATATCTGTCATTCCACTCGCTAAAGGCCACGGGGAAATTACCTAATTGATAACCGCCAGGGCCGATATCCCAAGGCTCAGCAATCAATTTCACTCGGCACAACACAGGGTCTTGCAACAATGCATCGAAGAAACCTGAGCCGGGATCAAAACCATAGGCCTCGCGACCTAGGCAGGCCGCTAAGTCGAAGCGAAATCCATCGACGCCCATGATTTCTACCCAGTAACGCAGCGAATCTAACACGAGCTGCAACATGCGTGGATGGTTGATATTTAAGGTGTTTCCGCAACCCGTATCGTTAATGTAAAAACGCTTATCATTCGGATGTAGGCGGTAATAACTGAGATTATCTATGCCACGAAAACTAAAGGTTGGCCCAAGTCGACTGCCCTCGGCGCTGTGGTTATAGACCACATCGAGGATCACTTCGATACCCGCACCGTGGAGTGCATCCACCATAGCGCGAAACTCACCAATATCGTCGGATGACAGATAACTCGGCTCGGGGGCAAAAAAGCCAATACTGTTGTAACCCCAATAATTAGTAAGCTTTTTCTCGAGCAAAAATGGTTCAGTAAAAAAGGCCTGTACTGGAAGTAACTCGACGCACGTCACCCCAAGTTCGGCCAAATAATCGATAGCAAGCTGAGTCGCTAAACCCGCAAAGGTGGCGCGTTTATTAGGTTCAATCTCAGGATGCGCCGCCGTAAAGCCTTTAACGTGCATCTCATAAATAATGCTGCGCTCTAGGGGTTTGGGCTGAAACCTCGTCGCTACGGGCTGAATCGACTGCTTAGCGGCGATGTCGATTAATGGACGAATGTCCACAACCTTACATTTTGGCACATAGGCAGCGTTATCTAACTTACTGAAAGATAAGTCTTCATCCTTGTGATTCAGCTCGTAACCATAGTTAGACTCATGGTCGCTATATTCACCGACCAGCTGGCGCGCATAGGGGTCGAGCAATAACTTATTGGGGTTAAATCTGTGGCCAAGCTGAGGCTCATAGGAGCCATAAACGCGATAGCCGTAGAGTTGCCCCGCTTTAAGCCCCTGCACAAACACATGCCAGATTTGCTGGGTTTGTTCAGTTAACGCAATCCGCGCGACTTCTTGCTCGCCATTGTCATCAAATAGGCATAACTCGACCGCTGTCGCGTTAGCTGAAAATAACGCAAAGTTGACGCCATCGCCTTCAACATTAGCACCGAGCGGAAAAGGCTCACCTGCCCCCAAGGCCCATTTCTCATTTTGAGAAGGGTTATGTTTAGCGTCAGGGTTGAGCTTGATATCATCAGCCGTGGGCTTTTGCATACTAGTTCGCCTCAGCCAATCCAGTTGCAGGCCCTATGACTAGACAGCCCAAGGGCGGCACAGTGATCAGCGCGCTCTGCGCCATGCCCTGCCACGGCAGCAGCTCAGCAACCACAGTGCCCGCATTACCTTGGTTACTGCCACCATAAATCTGGCTATCGCTATTCAGGTATTCGCGGTAATCCCCCGCCAAGGGCAAACCAATACGGAATCCAGTGTGCAATTGGGGCGTCATGTTGATGACAAACACTAACGGCGCATCACCCGCTAAGCCGTAACGCACAAAGGTAAAGATGCTGTCGCGGCTATTCTCACAATCTAGCCAACTAAATCCTGCTCCCTCGTAATCCTGAACCGATAAGGCTGGCATTTTTTGATATAAGTGATTGAGATCTTTAAGCCAACGTTGCACACCTTGGTGCGGTTCATAAGCCAATAAGTGCCAATCTAAACTCTGGTTATGGTTCCACTCATTTCGCTGACCAAACTCGCAGCCCATAAAGAGTAATTTCTTCCCGGGATGCCCCCACATAAAACCGTAATAAGCACGCAGGGTGGCAAATTTCTGCCAATCATCACCGGGAATTTTATGCAGCAACGAGCCCTTGCCATGGACCACTTCATCGTGACTCACGGACAACATAAATTGCTCGGTATAGGCGTACATCAAACTGAAGGTCAATTGATGATGGTGGAATTGGCGGTAAAGCGGATCGCGGCCTAAGTAGCTTAAGCTGTCATTCATCCAGCCCATGTTCCATTTAAAGCCAAAGCCAAGACCTTGCTGATCCGTCGGCTTAGTCACCCCCGCAAAAGCGGTGGACTCTTCGGCGATCATGCAAATGCCGGGGAAAGCTTGGTACAAGCGTTGATTCAAAATTTGTAAGAAACTAATGGCCTCGAGATTCTCCCGTCCACCATAGGCATTGGGCAGCCATTGGCCCGGCTCGCGGCTGTAATCGAGGTACAACATAGAAGACACGGCATCGAGACGCAGGCCATCGAAATGAAACTCCCGCAGCCAGTAACAGGCATTACTCAACAAGAAACTGCGCACTTCACCGCGATCATAGTTATAAATCAAGGTATCCCAATCGGGATGTGTGCCCTTGCGAGGATCTTCATGCTCATACAAACAAGTGCCATCGAAACGCACTAAGCCGTGGGGATCCTTAGGAAAATGCGCCGACACCCAATCGAGGATGATACCAATTCCCGCCTGATGGCAGGCATCCACAAAGGCTTTTAACCCATTGGCATCGCCAAATCTGTGGGTCGGTGCATAGAGACCCACGGGCTGATATCCCCACGAACCATCAAAGGGAAACTCGCTGATCGGCATCAGTTCAATGTGGGTAAAACCTTGCTCCTTCACATAGGGAATCAGCTGTTCAATCAAGTCTTGATAATCAAGATATTGCTCGCCCTTACGACGCCACGAACCTAAGTGCACTTCGTAAGCCGACATGGGCGCTCTATGCCAAGCAGTCGCCGCTCGCTTACTCATCCAAGCGGTATCATTCCAACTGTGATGGGCTTTTGGGGGCACGATAGAAGCATTATGGGGCGCGCATTCCATTTGAGTCGCCATGGGGTCAGACTTGGTATGACGCTCACCATTTTGATAAACCAAATCAAACTTATAGTGGGCGCCTTCAACCACATTAGGCAGAAATAGCTCCCACAAACCATTGGCAAGATGTTGGCGCATTACATGGCGAGTATCGTCCCAATGGTTGAAATCCCCCACCACAGAAACCCGTTTGGCATTGGGTGCCCACACACAAAAATGCACACCTTCAACGCCTTGAGTCTGACGCCAGTTGGCGCCTAAAAATTCATAGGCGCGCTCGGCGCTGCCTTCACCAAACAGGTAAATATCGTCACTATTAAGCAATGAATCAAACTGATAAGGGTCGACTATATCTAACTGACACAGGGGATATTCTACCCGCAGCAAATAGAGAAACGGTTTGACGCGTCGCCCCAGCGTACCGGCGAACAATCCCTGCTCGTTAACTTTGTCCAGACTCGCTACTTTGCGGCCATCTTTAATGCTGATCACATCCACACTGAGGGCATTGCGTAAAAAACAACGAACAATTAATGCCTTACCCTCGTTGGCACTGTGCATACCCAAAAGCGAAAAAACATCAGTGTATTGACCATTAAGTAGGGCGACGTCGGCGCCATCGTAGAAATAGGCATTGGCTTGAGTCATCATTTTTCTTCCGTTTATCAGTCAATTAAACTTGCAAATTGGCACTCTTTATCCGCATAACACCACCTAATTATCGAACCTTTAGGGATGGCATAATGTAGCACTGGATCAGCAGCATTAACTCGGTAGCTGTCTCGCCGCGGCGATATTTTGTAATCGCAGCAGTATCTCTGGCGAAGCCGACACTTGCGTTAAACTCAGCGGCAAGCGGCGCTGCCAGTTAGGATATTCGAGCCAAGTGCCGGGAATGTTCACCGCATGGCGATCGGCTAATAAATCACACAGTTGCACGCTGTACAGCGCACTATTTCCGCGAGCCCCTAGGGTCATCCAAGCCGTGAGCAAGGTTTGAATATCAAGCTCGGCTATCGTCACCTCGGCTAACAGACCTTGAGCGACTAACAGTGAAATAAGCTGTTGCTTTTCATGTTCACGCCCAGCCAGCGCCTCACCCAATTGGTCGTCAGTTTCAAACAGGGATAACTGTCGACGCAGGTGCAAATCGCTGCCGCACCACCAAGCCACTAAGGTCGGCACATCGTGGTTCGCCAGCATCATCAGGCTCTGGGACTTGTATTGATCCGGTGACTTAAAGCCTTGATGGTCTTTGCAGAAATAGAACAATTCGTTGGAGTAAATGCCAGAGGTGTAGAGACGATGAATAATGTCCGGTGGCACTAGTCCTAAGTCTTCACCAATCACCACACAGCGGGCGCGTTGACTCTCAAGGCAAACGATGGCGAGCATGGTTTCAACGGGATAATACACATAGGCACCCTGGCCGAGTTGTTTATCCAGTGGCCACCACCAGAGGCGCAGTAAGCCCATCACGTGATCGATACGCAAGGCGCCACAGCTTTCCATATTGGCGCGGATCAAGGCGATAAAATGACTGAAATTATGTTGTTTTAACTTCACCGGATCGAGGGGCGTTAAGCCCCAATTTTGCCCTTGGGGTGCAAAGGGATCGGGCGGTGCGCCGATACTGGCATGCAAACAAAACTGCTCGGCATTGGCCTGTACTTCACTGCCCTGCAGCGCTGCGCCAACGGCCAAATCACGGATCAATCCCAGCCCCATGCCCACTTCTTTCGCTTTTAGCTGGCAAAGGTGTAACTGGTTTTCGGCCACAAATTGCAGGTAAAGATAGAAACCTTCTTCTTGTACAAACGCTTTTGGGCTACGTAAGTATTCCGCTTGAGCAAACTCTTGCAGCGCAGTGCCCTGCTCACGCACAAACTCATGGAATCTTTGCGCTCTGGGCGTGTCGTTTGCTAAATGGGTTTCACAAAAAACGCAATATAACTGCTCAAAGGCACGGTATTTGAGCTCACTCACCTTAGGATAATCGAGCCAATTGTCACGATTCAGTAAGGCGATGGCCTCTAGCCAAGAAGCGCTTGAAAATTCAGTGGTAAGTGCTTGGTATTCAGGAACGCTTTGTAATTGAATATAAAGAGGATTGAGTCTGCGGCGATCGCACGGACTATAGGGACTCGGATGCTCTGGCGCCGCAATGTCGAGGGCATGCAAGGGATTGAGTTGAATGAAATCCGCGCCCTGCGCCGCCACCAGCGCAATCAGTTGTTCTAAATCGCCAAAGTCACCAATGCCCCATTGGCTCTCGCTGCGTAAACTGTAGAGTTGAACGCTGATCCCCCAAGGTTTATGGCGTTTACCTTGGGCGACAGCCGTGAGTACGCCTTGATAAGCGGCCCGCGGTGCCACCATTAAGGTGCCAGAAAACAAGGTGCTGGTATCAGCCTCTGCCGTCACACTGCTCTGTAGCGACGAGCTTGGCGCTGATGCACTGGTCTCTAGAGCATGTTTTAAGCTTAAAGCTATGCGATGAAAGCCCAAACCTAACACAGAGAAATCACTCGCATTTTTGTCAGCTGCATGCGCAAATGAGTCTTGGTTTTTGATCAAGGCTGGATTGTTAGTGAACTCTTGGCTGCTCAAGAAATAAGACGCTAAATTCACCGCCTCAGTCTCAGCGGGCATTGAGTGTTCTGGGGAAGCTTGGGTCTTAGCCTCAGCTAAATCTAGGCGTGCTAATCCCAGTTGCGTAAGATCAAGGCGATAATGGAGATAAAGCGTTTGTTCAATACGGTAATCGCCAATCGACTTAAGCGCTGAAAACGGCACATCAAATACGATAGACTCACCCTGTTCGCATTCAATCGCCACACTCAGATCTGAGGTATAGGTTTCGGGTAAACAAAGGCTTATCCAAGGTTCATCCACAAAACACCAATGGAATTCGGGTAACACCTGAGTCCAAGGACGGGCATCCAGCAAGTCAATTTGTGAGGCGATCAGCGCTTCGGTCAATACCGCATCGACATTAGTCAGCCCAGCATCACTCGATAACGCCTCTGTAGCAGAAGCATCAATGGCAGTCCCTGCCACAGTGTTTTTTTCCTGTAACATACAGGTCAAGATACCTTGCCTGTCTACCTCGGAAATATGGATCTCTTGGCCAAAACAATCAGTAAATTCTGCTCCAACCCCCCGCAAATACAGCAACTTTTCCAGCCCCATATTTTGTCGCCCCCGCGACCGCTCATCCATGGCTTTAGATATACAGTAACCATGCCAACCAAAAGTAACAAGAAGATGACATAAATATTTCAGGGAAATAACAAAAAACTTTTTCAAAAAATCAGTAACTTACTAGAAGCACTCAGTTAAGTTCGCGCGCAGTGACAATCGAAATAATAAACATGGAACGCACCAACTTGGGGCATGCGTTCAGCAAGAGGGCAAGCATGCTTCTCAAGGCCTTAACGAAAAGCAGTCGCGAGAGGCAGTTACAAAAGACAAGCACTAAGCAGGGAACTAAGGCATAGAAATAACATGACAGGCGTAAGACATTTATATGTCATAGCATTCGAACTAAAACCCAATGAATAAGACCCAAAACATATCGACTAGTGAGTTCGGTGCAACACTTTGTATCAATTGCACTTTATAACTTGAACAGCCTATCTCTCCTCTGTCAACATCTCATCTCGCTACAGCGTAGAAACATAATAACAACATTACATTCATGGAGCCTGATATGCCCTCGCTTATCCGCCAGAGGCTCGCTCGATGGAACGCTAAAGCAGAAACTCCCCAATGATGATTGAGAATAAGGATATGAAATGAAGAAGTTATCAGGATTACTGTTTGTCGGCTGCATAGCCTTAACCGGTTGTGAAGGAAGTACAGATGGTGATCTAACGCCGACGCCACCGACGCCCGATCCCACTCCGCCAGCCTTAGCTGCGGATGTATGTTATTTAATGAAAACCACAAAAGGCGATATCACACTCGCCATTGACTTAACGAACATGCCTATCACAGGTAAAAACTTTAAGCAGTATGTTGATAAGTCTTTCTATAACGGCACCTTATTCCATAGAACCGTTAATAACTTTATGATCCAAGGCGGCGGTTTTACCACAGGGCTCAAAAGCAAACCAGGCGATGCCCCCATCAAAAATGAAGCCGCAGTCGGTATTAGCAACAAACGTGGCACTATCTCTATGGCTCGCACGGATGATCCAAATTCTGCAACATCACAGTTCTTTATCAATGTGTTAGATAATCCACATTTGGATGCGTCTGCAAGTAGTTATGGATATGCCGTGTTTGGCAAAGTGGTTGACGGTATGGATGTGGCGGATCAAATCAGCATAGTACCAACAAAAAGTAGCGGTGGTTTCGCCAACACGCCAGTACAAGAAATTCTGATTAACTCTGTGGCTACAACAAGCTGCCCTGCAGCTTAAGCATCTAAAAAGACGCACAGCTAAACGACATCGAGTTAAAAGCAAAAAAGCACTGAAGATTCAGTGCTTTTTCATTTAAAAACGAATCGATTTTAACGTCTAATCATTTAAAACATGATCTAAACGATTACTCGTCGCCTTGGATCTTCCCGACCAAGAGCATAGGCGCCGCATCAATTTTATCGGCGTCCATCATAGTCGCGATACGCTCAACGGCAGAGAGCAATTGACTCTGCTCCCATTCTTCAAGATTCTGATAACGCTTAATAAAATGATCCTGTAACGGTTTAGGTGAGTCCTGTAACAGTGCTCGGCCCGCATCGCTAAGGTATAAATGCACCTTACGTTTATCAGTCTCACTGCGCAGACGGATCACTAAACCACGGCCCTCGAGTCGATCGATAATGGTCGTCACTGTCGCAGGGCTCAGCGTGATCTCTTCCGCCACAGTTTTCGCCAATGGCGCATCCAATTGGGCGATTTTCTGCATCACCATCAATTGCGGCCCAGTTAAACCTGAGTGTTTGTTTAGCTGGCGAGAATGAATGTCGATAGCGCGTATCACTCGACGCAGCGAAATGAGCAGTTGTTCGTACTTTTCCATAATGTCCCGTCCCAGTTGTCCAGTGCACCTTACCAGAAAGCGCGACTGAACTCACCAAGAGGAGGCACTTTTATGGTAAAAGTCCCTTAGATTACAACATGAATTGGCGCGATACCGACAACACTAGGCGCTCGTCACTGGTATCTAAGTTCATGCTGGTATCTTCAGCAGCAAGGCTGAAATCAAAGCCGCTCCAGCTGGTCATATAGGCAACGCGATAGTGATTAAAGGATTTACCGCCATCCCATGACCATTTGTCTTCATCGAGTGACGTCGAGCGGTCAACACTGAAGCGAATATCATGGCCTTCGGCAACGCTAATCGTATGGCCGAGCAACATAGTGTAATGTCCGCCGCCTAAACCAAAGTAGTCCCATGTGTAGGTTAACTTAGCTTCAGAGTGGCCAAGGGAAGTGTCGTAACCCAGCTTGCTATACAGCTCAGGATAGTTGTACTCATCGGAGAAGGAATCGCCGTGGTAAGTGTAATAGGCCAGTCCGACATCGAGACTCAGTTGCTTGTTAAGCTGAAAGTACTTCCCCGCATAGGCATCGAGCTCCAACCAAGTGTCATCGCTGCCACCAAAGTCGACGTTCGAGGTAAAGCCGCCCACGTACCAGCCCGAATCAAAACCGTAATCCAAACTGCCTTGCAGTGCAGGGCCGTTGTCCGTTTGGCTAACACCGTTAAAAGTGTAATCCGACGTCGCCGTCACAGTGGCCGATAATCCGGCATTCGCCGCAGTCGACATCAATAACAATCCGCCGGCGACAAGATAAAAACATTTTGATTTCATTATTAATTTTTCCATTAGTTAGCTAGCTCAATTTTAGTAAAGTCGATTTTGTTCTCTTTTGGCGAGCGCTCAATGGCACGAACTGTTTGCAATTGCGTCATCATGATGTAACCAAAACAGCTAAAGATCAGGCCCAGTGCGATTGCACCAACCCATTGAATTTGAAGAAAGTCTAATTGAAAGAGTAATGTCAGACTGCAGAGCAACACTAAGTTAAAGCTGACATATTTAAGCTTGCCTAAACGCTCAATCGTCAGATTAAGATTGTCGGTATACAGGCGTACCAGTGAGTCGAGTGAATTAATCACAAAGGTCACCCCTACAATCACCATCGCCAGATTATAGAAGCCCGAAGTATCTAAGCCATTGGCGCTGTAGTAATAAAGCACGGTGAACCAGATGGCGATGGGGATAGACGGAAACACCATCATGGCCAGCAGCACTTGATAGGTTTTCATCCCGCCGACAAAGCGCGAGGTAAATTGACCAATCATAATGCTCCACGCAAACCACCAGAACAGATAAAACTCATGGTAGTCGTTGATGGGTAACACAAAATGTTGAATATTGCCGAAGTAGTCGCCCAGCATGGCAAAGGTCGTAAAGAACTCTCCCACACTTGAGTCAGCCGATAAAAATGCACTGGCCCACATCATGGCAATCAAGCCTAAAAATAACCAAGTGCTGGCTAAGCTCAAAATACGCACATAACGTATGCTGGTGCTGGAATATACCGCCGCGGCGATCACCAAAAATACGATTAAATAAAAGCTACCGACTATGGTTTCGCCATCACCTAATTCGGGTAAGTACCAGGGCAAATTGCTTAATAACAAATAGGCGGTAAAGGCACAGGTACCAATAATCACGATATTATTGATGAACTTGACCAAAGGAATGTCGAAGAACTTCACCCTAGGTTCAATCACACAAAAATAGAAGCAGGTTAAAAAGTAGAAACCCCAAATTAAGAAGGCCCAAAAGCCAAACTCAATCGCCAGCGGATTGGTAAAGCCGTACTCGGGACTCGCCGCCACATTGGCATAGCCGGCAAACTCGGTCAGCGGAAACATGATCAAGCCGACATCAAGGCCAGAGGTGAACAGAATCGCGATAAAGGTAAACGTACGCACAGGCGTCACACCGATACAGCGAATGTTACCCCAGCGATAAATCACAAACGCAATCGCGGCAAAAGTGAACAGTATCCCTGCGGATAATAACCAGGTCATAGGATGCACTCCGTCCCAGTCGATACTGGATATAAGTAGGCATGAGGATATGAATCCATAAAATGTAACTCCATGTTTTTATTTAATAATAAAAAACTGAATCATTTTTAAAGGCAGCGCTCTGCCCTCAAGCCTTAAATATCGCTACTTAAAAAGCGCTCTGCGATAGTTAAACCCTGATAGATGTTCAGTCGTGAAAGTGATCATTTGCACACTCACTGCGGGCTGACCGCCCCTTTAGATAAAATGAATCATGACCCTTATTTTGAGTAATCAATTAATGAGTTTTGAGTCATCAATTAATGAGTCACTTCAAAATTGAAGCCGCCAGTCCGTCGATAAGACGGACTGAGCAGGCGTGTTGTTAACTTATGGCGTTAACTTGTCGCAGTACTTCTTTGTGTGGTTTGCCAAGCGTCGGCAAGCACAACGGCGGAATCTGCTGGCGCTAACATCTCAGCCTCTAAGATCATATCCGCAGCGCGCTCAGCCAACATGATGGTCGGCGCATTCAAATTGCCGTTCGGGATAGTCGGGAAAATAGAAGAATCCACCACCCGTAAATTCTGCAATCCATGCACGCGAGTTTCAGGATCCACCACCGCCATCGCATCTGTGCCCATCTTGCACGAACAAGAAGGATGATAAGCACTCTCAACCGATTGACGCACAAAGGCATCGATTTGCGCATCGGTTTGCACTTGTGTGCCGGGTTGAATTTCCTCACCGCGATACTCATCGAATGGCGTTTGATTGATGATCTCACGGGTTAAACGCACGCAGGCTCTAAAGCCTTCAATATCATCAGGATGTTGTAAATAATTGAACAGGATCTTAGGCGGCGCTTTAGGATCTGCCGACACTAAGGTCACGGCACCACGGCTTTTAGGCTTGTTATGGCCTACATGTACCTGAAAACCATGACCCGCAAAGGCTTCTCTACCATCGTAACGCATGGCCGCAGGTAAAAAGTGGTACTGCAAATCTGGCCACTCGAGACCCGCTTTTGAGCGAATAAAACCACAGGATTCAAAGTGATTTGTGGCCCCTAGGCCAGACTTATCTAAGATCCACCGTGCACCGATTAAGAACTTGCTGAAAGGATCTAACTTGCCATTGAGTGAAATCGGTTTAAGGCATTTGAATTGAAAATAAAACTCTAAATGATCCTGTAAATTCTGACCAACACCGGGCAACTCATGTTGTAACTCGACCCCTGCATCGGCCAATACTTGGGGATCGCCAATGCCTGATAATTGCAGTAAATGCGGCGAACCTATTGAGCCAGCAGCTAAAATCACTTCTTTATTACAACGAATATCTTCAACTTTGCCTTTGTGCTCAATGCGAACGCCAACGGCCGCTTGCCCTTCCAATAACACTTTATGCACTAAAGTGTGGGTCAACACGGTAAGGTTACGTCTGGCCATCGCCGGGCGTAAATAGGCATTAGCGGTAGACCAACGCACGCCTTTTTTGACCGTCATGTGCATAGGGCCAAAACCTTCTTGCTGCGCTGCATTATAATCGGCGGTCGATAAATACCCCGCCGCGATGCCCGCATCCACAAAGGCTTGGTATAAGGGATTTTGCATCTGGTTGCCGTTATTCACGCCTAACGGCCCAGACTCGCCGCGATACTCATCGCCACCAAAGGCCCAGGTTTCTGCCTTTTTAAAATACGGCAAGCAATGGCTGTAATCCCAGTTGGTCGCCCCTTGCGCCTGCCACTCATCAAAGTCTCTGGCATGACCACGGACATACACCATGCCATTGATCGACGATGAACCGCCAAGCACTTTACCCCGAGGACAATGCATCTTGCGATTATCTAAATGCGGCTCAGGCTGCGTCTCAAACTGCCAAGCATATTTAGGGCTGTTCATCGGAATCGATAACGCCGTCGGCATCTGAATAAAGATGCTCTTATCGCTGCCACCGGTTTCTAATAACAGTACTTCGTTTTTAGGATCCTTAGACAGACGATTAGCGAGCACACACCCTGCAGAACCGGCGCCGACTATGATGTAGTTATAATATTTTTGCTGGAGTGAATGGGTCAAAATGCCTCCTTAAAATGGGCTTTCTAAGGGCTGTAGACCCACGTAAACGGCTTTAACTTGGGTGTAATGCTTGAGTGTCTCGCTACCGTTTTCACGGCCAATACCCGACAACTTATACCCACCTACTGGCATTTCGGCTGGCGATGCACCATAGGCATTGATCCAACAAATACCCGCTTGTAACTGATGAATAACCCGATGTGCACGGCTGATATCTTGGGTGAACACCCCAGCAGCTAGGCCCATGGCGGTATTGTTTGCCCGAGCAATCACTTCGGCTTCATCTTTAAAGGTGAGTACCGACATCACAGGGCCAAAGATTTCCTCTTGGCAAATACGCATCTCGTCGGTGCAATCGGTAAAAATGGTTGGGGCGACAAAGTAACCATTGGGTGCATTATCTGGCGTTAACGCTGTGCCACCAGTGAGCAAAGTTGCGCCGTCGTCGATACCTTGCTGAATATAATCGAGCACTTTTTGCTGGTGGTCTTTGGAGATCATCGCGCCAAAATTAGTCTCTGGCGTCATAGGATCGCCCACCACAATATTGGCTTGGGTACGGGCAAGCAGCTTCTCAATAAAGCATGGATAAACTGACTCATGGACAAACACTCGTGTCCCATTGGTGCAGACTTCACCTTGGGTGTAGAAGTTACCGAGCATGGCACCGGAAACCGCATTGTCGATATTGGCATCGTCAAACACGATAAGCGGTGATTTACCGCCGAGTTCCATAGTGACGTCTTTTAATGAACTTGCCGCCGCCGCCATGACTTTCTTGCCGGTACCAACTTCACCAGTGAAGGACACTTTGGCAATATCCGGATGCCCCGTTAACCAAGCGCCAACCTTGCCATCGCCCATCACGACGTTAAATACGCCATCAGGCAAACCCGCCTCACTTAAGAGTTGCGCTAACTTCAGTGCGCCAAGCGGCGTTTCTTCCGAAGGTTTAAAAATCATCACATTGCCGCTGGCTAAGGCAGGAGCGGCCTTCCAACAGGCGATTTGTAATGGGTAATTCCAGGCGCCAATGCCAGCACAAATGCCTAAGGGCTCACGGCGGGTGTAATAAAAATCCCCACCGACTTGCTGCTGCGCGCCTTCAAGCCCAGGGGCGATATGGGCGAAAAATTCGATAGCATCTGCGCCAGTAACCACATCAACTACTGAGGCTTCTTGCCAAGGTTTACCTGTGTCGCGCACTTCGATTGCAGCAAGTTCATCATTACGAGCACGCAATAACGCAACCGCGTTTAACAGAATACGGCTGCGCTCAGTGGCACCCATGGCAGACCAAATCGCAAAGCCTTTTTTGGCGCTCTCGATGGCTGCTTGCTGAATTTTTTCATCGGCCACTTGCACTCGATACGCCAATTGCCCTGTGGCAGGATTGACGACGTCGAAGGTTTCGTCGCTATCGTTTGCGAGCAACTGGCCCGCAATAAAGTTGTACTGTACTTCTACTGACATGTATTGACTCCATGCTGCTTTATCACATTGTGGATAAAGGTTTTGCATAATTTTTCGGCCTGAGCAAAATCCTGCTCAGGGGTTTCACTTAAGGCGCTACGTAACCAAAATCCATCGATCATCGCCGCCGTTTGCTCAGCAGCCATCAAGGCAAACTCTTTGGGCAACACGTGCCGAAAGGAAAAATGTAAGTTGCTGTATAAACGACGACTATTAATATTCTGCAAACGGGCTAACTGGGGATCGTGGACGGCTTGTGCCCAAAAACTCAGCCAAGTGTGAGTGACATTTCTTGAGCGCTGTAACTCGGTAAAATTCGCTTCAACAATCATCATTAAGCGCTCTGTTGGCGCCAACACTTGTCCTTGGATTCGATTGAGCAACGCCTGCTTTAACTGCTCGAGTAAGTGGCGCAGCGTCGCTTGGATCAAGCCCTGCTTACCACTGAAATAATGACTGATGATCCCCGACGACATCCCCGCCAACTGACTAATGCTGTTGATAGTCGTGTGCTGCAATCCATGCAAGGCAACCGATGCTAATGTCGCATCGATAAGCTGCTGTCTGCGTATCAATTTCATTGCGGCTTTAGGCATAAATACTCAAGGAATAACCACTCTCTCAATACTCTGAACGACGTTAATTGAACGTTCAATTAACAATCATGATAATGATTAGTGATGTAACTATCAACCTAAAATAGCACAGTGACAAAGCTCACAAGTTAGTTATGTAAAAAAGAATTAATGTGTAAAAACAAGATAAATGTATAGATTTCTTTGACTTGCGGCCCTACCACAACCACAGCAGCACGCATGAATTAATATTAGATATCAAACTAATTAACTGAAGTTAATGCTACGAATGAGAGTATTAATGAGGTTTAACCTCTGTTAGATTTAACAATTGAGCCGTCAAATGTTAGCTAAAAAGTGGGATGAAAAGTGAGATAAAAAGACCAGTAAAAAACACACAGAAATGATGCCTCGCCACGGGCGCTCCCCCCAGAAAAACCATATCGTACGCCAACACTAATACCCGTCATAAAAGTCCGAAGTTTAGTTACCGAGTTCCAACTTTAGTGGGAAATTGCCCCCAGATAAGCGCCGAACTCGATCGAGCTCACACTTTCACTACCTCCAAATTGGTAGCTTGATCACCAGAAAAGAACACAACTTAATCTTTACAAGCAAATAGGTGGATTTTATGGCTGCTAAATTTTTTATTCCTTCTGTCAACGTGTTAGGCCAAGGCGCAGTGGATGACGCTATCGGTGACATCAAAACCTTAGGCTTTAAACACGCACTCATAGTGACAGACAAACCCTTAGTCAAAATTGGCTTAGTCGGTGAAGTGGCCGAAAAACTTGGTCAAAATGGCATTACCTCCACCATCTATGATGGCGTACAACCTAACCCAACCGTGACCAACGTCGAAGCCGGTTTAGCCCTGTTAAAAGCCAACAAGTGTGACTTTGTTATTTCACTCGGTGGCGGCTCACCCCATGATTGCGCCAAAGGTATTGCCCTTGTTGCCACCAATGGCGGCAGCATTAAAGATTACGAAGGGTTAGATCAATCCGCAAAACCACAATTGCCATTAGTGGCTATTAATACGACGGCAGGTACTGCCAGTGAAATGACGCGCTTCTGTATCATTACCGACGAAGCCCGCCACATTAAAATGGCGATTGTCGATAAACACACTACGCCTTTGCTGTCGGTCAATGACCCTGAGCTCATGCTGAAAAAGCCTGCGAGCCTCACGGCCGCAACCGGTATGGATGCACTCACTCACGCGGTTGAAGCCTATGTGTCTATTGCAGCCAATCCGATCACCGACGCCTGTGCGATCAAGGCCATAGAATTGATTCAGGCTAACTTAGTCAACGCGGTTGAAAACGGTCAAGACATCAACGCCCGTGAACAAATGGCCTACGCCCAATTCTTAGCGGGTATGGCGTTTAACAATGCCAGCTTAGGTTATGTGCATGCGATGGCGCACCAATTAGGCGGTTTCTACGATCTGCCCCACGGTGTGTGTAACGCCCTGCTGCTGCCCCATGTACAGGAATACAATGCCCAGGTCGTCCCTGCTCGCTTAAAAGACATTGCCAAGGCTATGGGTGTGGATGTGTCCAACATGACCGATGAGCAAGGTGCCAGTGCGGCGATAGCGGCAATCAAAAAGCTGTCTGTTGCGGTTAAGATCCCAGAAAACCTGACCTTGTTAGGCGTGAAAGCGGAAGATATTCCAACACTTGCGGATAACGCGTTAAAAGATGCCTGTGGATTTACCAATCCAAAACAAGCGACCCATGCGGAGATCTGTCAGATCTTCACTAATGCGCTGTAGTTGCGCGCTGTAATCGCCATACTTTATCAATCGCAAGTTATCGCACAGCAATCGTGCGCTAACTTGCAGGATAACGACTGATTGTCCTGCTAGTGCATAAACACGACTTCATCCCTCCAATGAATGCGTTTTAGGCTCCAATAGTGCGCAGATTATCGCTGCACTATTGGGGCCTTTTTTATACTGGTATCGACAAGGTTGCTATCTTAAAAATTGAGTAACAAAAACCAACATAAAACTCAGTGTCTATGCACCTTTGCACTGACAAAACACTCACAAATCCACATATTCAAGAAGAAAGGATCTGAACCTCAAATATTCATAGCAAAATGATATAAAAAACGTGATCTCTGTGGGTTACAGACTGTTACAGATCCGATAAGATGGCCCCAGTTCGCTTTTTCCCTGCAAAAGATGAAGCCAGCTGAGAGGCCCGTTCTAACGAATGGGCCTCTGTCCATTCTGCCTTCTGCGTTTCCTCTGCGACAACTTATACTGCCACTTAATCGTATTACGCCCATCAAAGCTTGATTAACCTATTTACTCCGCGGTTCACTCTTTTTATCACTTACACTCAATAAGACTTACTGACGACCAAGTTGTTGCTTTATTAATCAGTAATTCAGCAAAAGCGAAACTTCACCCAAAACTGAGATCTAGCACAAAGTTATTGGCATAAAACTCATGCTAAATAGAGACATGACAGATTAAGTAAATGGTTAATTTTCATGCAGTAACTATCCTTCTCCGTCAAAAAACATCAAGGCTATATAGACTTAATTAATGATTGACCGAATTCAAAAACGATGCCTATGATGGCAACAATATCCTCGAACAGGTAGGTACGCTATGACTGCAATCACCCATGTATATAACTACACAGTTAGATGTCCACATTACAAAGATCCTGAACATCCCGTTACTTGGTTAAATCATATTGAAATGAACCAGTCCTGTGAGATCGCGTTAAATCGCATCACTAAATGGCACGAGCTTTCTGGGGAAAAAACCTTCGAAACAAATAAGTTTGTGGTTCGTAAAGCCGAAAATGAAGATGCTTACTTCTCAATGCAGAGTGACAGACTCAAAAATGACGGCCATGCCTTAGTCACCTTTAAAATCTTTTTAGACGATTGCTGTGACGATGCGGCGCCTGAAGAAATCATGCAGCACCTGATTGAAGACTATCAACAACGCTTAGCCAAACTCGAATAATCTTTGCAGTATTATTTAGCGACCTTAGACGCCAGTGCGCAAAACGCCACTGGCGTTTTTATTTACTGAATTCATAAAATTTAAACTCCGACGTCATTTCGCCCTATACGTTCCACACCTCTTGCCCAAACTTGCCTAACGACATTACGACAACGACTCGGCAGATACTGGTGTCATAGCGTGATTCAGCTCAAGATCTGTTATATTGTCCCGAATGTTATTTGGCACTGTAGAAATGGCAGGGCCCAGTAAATTGAGTTACGAACTTAAATTGAGGATTAGCATCACAATGAATAAAGCGACGCTCATTATTATTCCTTTATTACTCGCTACATCCGCCTGTGCGGATTTAAAGGACGCAGGCCGTGCTATCGGCACAACCACTAAAGATGTCACCACTGAGATAGGCCACGCGACTCGAGACACCACCAAAGCCATAGGTCATGCCTCGCGGGATGCCGTCAAATCAGTAAAAGAAGATTTAACCAAAGACTAATCACAGTGACGCCTAGGCGTCACTGTCTGTTTTAAGTATCTTATCTATTCAAACGTCACGCATTTTAAGCGCCACGGCCGCTAAGCCGCATTCGCCCGAATACCGTGGGGCACAGGCAATCCTTGGGCATTCACATGCACAAACACCATCTTATCTATGCTCACCACTGGCGCCTGCGTCATCTTATTACGTACTTGGCAGCTGACAGTAATCGAGCTGTGGCCGAGACTCACCAGCTCCAGACCAAACTCAATCACATCCCCTTGATGCGCTGGCGTCATAAAGTTGATTTCAGAAATCAGCTTAGTCACATGGCTAGTGCTCTTCATCTGGCAAGCTGCAAAAATGGCGGCCTCCTCATCTATCCAACTGAGCAACTGACCGCCAAACAGGGTATTTGCTGGATTTAAATGTTCAGGTTTAACTAAACGGCGACTGTAATATTTCATGGCGGTGACCTCAATGTGAATGCCAGCAATCAGCTTTAATGCGCTATAACTTTCCACATTATTCAGAGCATTTTTCAGGCCACAATTGATAGCCATTAAATAACAATAAGATAGCAATAAGCTGCTGTAAAATAATCCGATTATTGCACCAAGTCGTATCAGAGTTGGATCAGAGTTGCACCATATTAATCAGCGCAATCGTGAACCAATAAGCAAAAAAATAGCGACTCATAGAGTCGCCAAGCTAAGGCAAGCAAAAACTCACTGGGTAGGAAGTTAAGTCACAAGATTTGACTTAAAAACCCGCACAACACATGTAGGCGAACTGCACGGGGGATAACAGCTGCAGAGCAGCTAAACACAGGCTTACGGGTAACACTCTTTCATACTCGACTCGAGATTTAAGCTGCAAGGGAGGTAACTCATCACAGTCCGCCCTTGCCCTCTATTTCGAGTTTTTAACCACGCCTTACCACATACATCAGCATAAGGCGTGCTAAGGAGTGATCCACAATCACAATGGATCATCCTAAGCGCTGCTTACTGCTTAAAACTGCTCTTCTTCGGTAGAACCAGTCAGTGCGGTCACTGATGAATGGCCACCTTGAATAACCGTAGTCACTTGGTCGAAATAACCTGTGCCCACTTCCTGTTGATGCGCAACGAAGGTGTAACCTTTCTTCGCAGCAGCAAACTCAACTTCTTGAACTTTTTCAACATAATGCTTCATGCCTTCGCCACGAGCATAGTCGTAAGCGAGGTCGAACATGTTGTACCACATGTTGTGAATGCCAGCTAAAGTGATGAACTGGTACTTGTAGCCCATGTCTGACAAGGCTTGTTGGAAGCGCGCAATGGTGGCGTCGTCCAGATTTTTCTTCCAGTTGAACGAAGGCGAGCAGTTATACGCCAACAATTGATCTGGGTACTGAGCATGAATCGCTTCAGCAAAAACACGCGCTTCTTCAAGATCCGGTTTAGCGGTTTCACACCAAATCAAATCCGCATACGGGGCATAGGCAAGACCGCGAGAAATCGCTTGGTCAAGACCCGCTTTAACACGGTAGAAACCTTCATTAGTACGCTCGCCAGTCACGAAGTCACGGTCGTATGGGTCGCAATCTGAAGTTAACAAATCGGCCGCGTTAGCATCGGTACGGGCGATAACCAGTGTATCGACACCGCTCACATCCGCCGCTAAACGTGCAGCAACCAGCTTTTGTACCGCTTCTTGGGTTGGCACTAATACTTTGCCGCCCATGTGACCACATTTCTTCACAGAAGCTAACTGATCTTCAAAGTGAACACCGGCAGCGCCCGCATCGATCATCGACTTCATCAGTTCGAAGGCATTTAATACGCCGCCAAAACCCGCTTCTGCATCAGCAATAATAGGCAGGAAGTAATCAACAAATTTTTCATCTTCTGGATTAACGCCATTGCCCCACTGAATTTGGTCAGCACGGCGGAAAGAGTTATTGATGCGTGACACCACAGCAGGCACAGAGTTGGCTGGGTATAAAGATTGATCTGGGTACATAGTGCCGGCTAAGTTAGCATCGGCAGCCACTTGCCAACCTGAAAGGTAAATCGCTTCGATACCCGCTTTCGCCTGTTGTACCGCTTGACCGCCCGTTAACGCGCCGAGCGAATTCACGTAGCCTTTTTTAGCGCCGCCGTTAACCAGTTCCCATAACTTAGCCGCACCACGCTTAGCGATAGTATTCTCAGGCACGATTGAACCGCGAAGTGCTACCACTTCTTCTGCGGTGTAAGGACGACGCACGTTTTTCCAACGTGGGTTTTCTGCCCAATCCCGCTTGATTGCATCAATCTGTTCTTGACGTGAAGTCTGAGTCGTTGCCTTAGTCATAATGTCGCTCCTTTATCTTTGATGTTGTAGCTAGCGTGAAACTGCCCCCCAGTTTCACTCTGCTAAATGGTTTGGTTGGCGGTAGCTCCGCCACGGCTAAATCTGTTTTACCTAAAACGGGTCAAGCAAATGGGTTCATCCTAGGCTGTCAGCATTTCGTAACCGGGTAAGGTTAAGAAATCGACCAGCTCGTCGGAGGTGGTAATGTCTTCGAGCAACACCGCCGCTTGGGTGAATTTGCCATGGGTGAATCTGTCGCTACCCACTTCTTTTTTCACGTTCGACAGCTCTTCAACCAACATGTCTTTAAAGAGTTGCTTGGTCACGAGTTTGCCGTTTGATAGCGACTTACCGTGTTGGATCCATTGCCAAATTGAGGCTCTAGAAATCTCAGCCGTCGCCGCATCTTCCATTAAGCCGTAAATAGGTACGCAACCGTTGCCGCTGATCCACGCCTCTAAATACTGCAGTGCGATACGAATGTTCAGGCGCATCCCCTGTTCAGTGCGCTCACCGTCGCAGGTTTTAAGCAGTTCGCTAGCCAGAATTGGCGCGTCTACATCACGGGTGATATGTAATTGATTACAGTGATCTTGGCCTATGTATTCGTTGAAAATCCCCATAGCGGTATCGGCAAGACCTGGGTGCGCCACCCAAGTGCCATCGTGGCCGTTACGCGCCTCTAGTTCTTTATCTCGACGAACTCGCTGCAATACGGCTTCGTTCTGAACCGGATCTTTGGCTGGAATAAAGGCCGCCATGCCGCCCATCGCTAACGCACCGCGTTTGTGGCAGGTCTTAATCAAGAGTCTTGAATAAGCGCTTAAGAAAGGCGTATCCATAGTGACGGCTTGGCGATCCGGTAAGACTCGGTCGCTATGACGCTTTAATGTTTTGATATAGCTGAAGATGTAATCCCAGCGACCACAGTTCAGCGCGACGATATTGGAACGCAGCTCGTAGAGGATTTCGTCCATTTCGAACACGGCCGGTAACGTCTCGATCAGGCAAGTACATTTAATCGTGCCCGCTTGCAGACAAAACCTTTCCTCAACAAAAGCAAATACTTTTGCCCACCAGCGCGCTTCAACATGACTTTCTAACTTAGGAATATAAAAGTATGGACCACTGCCCTTGGCCAAAAGTTGGCGATAGTTGTGGTAGAAATACAGTGCGAAATCAAACAGTGAGCCAGGAATCGCTTTGCCGTTAAACTGCACGTGTTTTTCTTTAAGATGCAGACCACGAACGCGGCAAATAAGCACTGCCGGATTTGGTCCTAATTTGTAGTGCTTACCTGTGTCCGGTGCTGTGTACTCAATATCACCACGCACGGCATCACGTAGATTGATTTGACCTTCGACGACTTTTTCCCAGCTTGGTGCTAAAGAGTCTTCGAAATCGGCCATAAACACTTTGGCATTGGCGTTGAGTGCGTTAATCACCATCTTACGTTCAACGGGACCTGTGATTTCCACGCGGCGGTCAAGCAAGTCATCGGGAATACCGCGAATTTGCCATGCACCATCACGAATAGCGCGGGTTTCAGGCAGAAAGTCGGGTAATGATCCTTTATCGATACGCGCTTGCTTATCTTTACGTTTAGCGAGTAAGGCGGGTACTTCGTCGGCAAACTCACGACAAAGGGATTCGAGTAAGGCGACAGCCCCTTCGGTAAAGATGACTTCTTGGCCTGGAATGTCACGACCCACAATATTAAGCGTGGCGTTTGCTGTAGCTTTACCCAGTGTCGAATTCAATTGCTGTTCACTCAAAGTGTGTTCCGTCATCTTGATGCCCTCCCAAGAGGCTCCACTATCACAGGCTTAACGCTGACATATAAAGCAGTAGCATCCCCAATCACAGCTGCTTATAAACCCACCAATAAACCATCAAATGTTTGTTTCGAACTAAAACTTACCGACAAACGTTTGTATTTGCAACAGTCCAAGATTGACAAAAACGGGCATTAACCTAAGTAAAAACCATGCTAAAATTGGTCTTACCAAGCAACAAAAAACAACCTAACATCATGATACAAAATACATTAAACATTTTAATCACATTAGGTAATTTGAGTTAAATGAAACTTGTCAGACAACTTTACCAACCCCCACGCAAAGTAATTATTTACGTAATTAAATTACCAACAGTAAATATATAAAGACAGCATTTTTATCCTATTAGACCTAAGTAGAAAATACCCAATGTTTTGAACTAACCTAGAGGGAAGCAAGCTAAATCCATATAAATCATAATGATAACGACTGCCACCACCACCACAAATTTAAACGACCGTTTTATTTTGACGTTTACGTAAACGAAATAACACCCAAGTGTAATACCAGCTAAGCACTAGGTTGCGTTTCCCGATCAACAAGGTGGGATGTGATGGTTAACTCAAAAAATAAATCACTTTTTTATAAAAAAAATGAAACAAATTTGAAATTACAACGGGATGGAGCGTAAAACCGCCCTTTTATGACGCTTCTCTCTTGCTAGAACCCATTACTGGTTTGCTCACAAAGATGCTTTTTGCAGCATTTATTGGCAGCACTGCACATTTTGACAATAAGAACTGAAACATTTGTTGCCAACTTAAATGCAAATCATTACTATTCGCGACCTATTTATTTGGGGGAACCATTAATGAAACCATTTCGTTTGTCGCTAACTGCACTCGCCTGCCTTTCTGTTTTATCACAAACCGCACACGCCGAAGTCAACTCGACATCAGCAAATGCTGAAACCAACGTTGAGCGCATCACGGTTTATGGCAGACAGAACTCAGTAGTGAAGAATTCAGGGCTGGCGACTAAATCCGACATGTCTCTTATGGAAACCCCAGCAGCTGTAGTGATTGTTGACCAAGAGCTGATCGAAACCCAAGGTACAGATAATCTGCAGGACTTGATCCGTAACATCAGTGGCGTAACTCAAGCGGGAAATAACTATGGCATTGGTGACAACATAGTCATCCGTGGTTTAGGCGCAAATTACACCTATGACGGTATGTATGGCGGTGCAGGCCTAGGAAATACCTTCAACCCTACGCGCTCTTTAACCAACGTTGAATCCGTTGAAGTATTAAAAGGCCCAGCGACTGGACTCTATGGCATGGGAAGTGCTGGCGGCGTGATCAATCTTATTGAAAAGAAACCGCAGTTTGAGTCAAAGCATAAGTTCAGCGCCGAAATGGGCCAATGGGACACCTACTCTCTTGCTCTGGATAGCACGGGCGGCCTGAGCGATGATGTCGCCTACCGTTTAGTGGCTAAATCTGGCCGCAGTGATGGGTATCGCGATATAGGTACAGACAGAGACGAAATCTATGGCGCCTTAAAATGGGTATTAAGTGATAGCCAAGATTTAATGCTTTCAGGTGCTTACATAAAAGATGCTATTGCCGTTGATTCAATTGGTCACCCGATTCGGATTTACAATGCAGAATCTGTCGGCGGTAAGAGCGCGGGCGAGGTTACGTGGCAAGATCTGGTCAATGATCCCAATGGTAATGGTCTACAACTCACCGATGCACAGCGTCAGCAGTTAGCGGCCTCGTTGTCGGGCGCAGACGGCTTAACACCCTATTCGTTTGGTGATGCAGGGCTGATTTCGCCGATGGCGAAGGACAATGAGGGTGAAGAGTTAAGATTTAAACTGACCCATAATATCTATTTCACTGACAATTTGTTCCTCAATCAACAATTGCAGTATCGCGACTACACGTCAGGTTTCGCCCGCCAAACTGGTGCCTATAACTACGTCTATTGGAAGCGTAACATCAAGATTAAAAACGTTCTTACCGACGTGATTAACGAAGAGCCTAGATCGCCATTAGTTGAAAATGGCGTACTTTATCCTTTTGCCGCAAGACGTCAGGAATACCGTAAAGTCGATGCCGACGAAACGTCGTGGCAGTACTTTGCCGATCTACGTTATGACTTCCAAATTGGTAACATAGACAATGAATTATTGGTCAATGCCAACTATGAAGACCGTAATATTCGTTTCCAGCAATATTCTATCTTCGATGCCGATCAAATCTATAAAAACAAGGATGGAGAAATCACTTATCAAGGTTCCCTGCCTTATATTTACGACATCCGTAATCCTAACTGGGGTACAGGTAAGTTTGAAGACTATGACCCACTCAAGACCGCGAACTATGACAAAAAAGTCAGCGCTTGGGGTTTGGGTGTACAACACGTGGGATATTTAGGACATGGCTTCACCACACGTGTAGGTGTCGCATTTAACGAGATAAAACAAAGTTATGAACACTTAGGCCTTGATCCTCGCTACAGCATTAGCCAATCCCAAGCGACTCCAGAGGCCGATACCACAGATAACGGCATGACCTATAACTTAGGCTTGACCTACATGCCGATAGAGGATTTATCATTCTTTATCAATCACTCAAAGGGACGCACCGCCTACAGTGTGCTCGATGCAGTAAAAGATAATGCTACCAACCGAGATGATTCAGAATCGGTTAGTAATGATTTAGGTATGCGCTTTAAAGCCTTCGACGACCAAATGCTAGCATCATTGGTGCTCTTTAAGAGCTCGCGCACTAATGTCGCCTATAACAATCCTGACTATACCAATGGCATATTAACACCTAACATCCCAGTGTATTTGTACAATGGTAGCGAAGATACTCAGGGAGTTGAACTCGATCTCAATGCCCATCTTAATGATCAATGGCGCGTTAACCTCAACGGCATGTACCAAGATGCAAGGGATAAACAAAATCCAAATACTTTAACCTATAATAGCCGACAAAAAGGCGTACCTTATGTCACTGCCAGTGCTTGGGTGACCTATGGCGCCGATTGGTTTAGCTTATCAAGCCCAATCGAATTAAGCCTTGGTGCTAAATTTGTCGATGATCGTAGTACACACTCTAGCTCATTTGGTATTCCAGACGGTTATGTGCCTAGCTATACCGTTGTCGACTCGGCGGTGAGCTACAACGCGGATTCTTGGAAAATCCAGCTGAACATCAATAACCTTTTCAATAAAGACTATTACAGTAAAGCCATGTTCCTCGGTGGTATGCCGGGTGAAGAACGCAACGTCAAACTGCAATACAGCTATAGCTTTTAACACCTAAACATCAGCGTTAAATTTGATGTTTTAAACCAATAAAAAGAGAGCATTTATGCTCTCTTTTTATATCCAAATCAGAGTGACAACATTAGCTCACATTCTCCCTATCGCCGCGCATAAGGGATTCTAACTCTGCCTTACCCTTGTTCGATAGATTGATTAACGTCGCTAAATCATTCTGATGAGCCGCACTGGCAATCACCAGTTTCTTATCATGCTCAGCAAAGATTTTTACCCGCTCGTTGGCTTGTACCTGAGATAAACCTAAACCTTGGAGGATCTTCTCGCTGGCCGACAGCGCCGAGCCAAAGGTCTCACGAAATACATCTGTCACCCCAAGGCTCATCAAACGATATGCATGGTTACGGTCCCTCGCCCGCGCGACTATGTTGATATGCGGAAAATGCGTTTTCACTTGCTGAGCGATTTCAATAGAATCTTCAACACTGTCCACGGCAAGCAATAATAAACGCGAGCGAGCAATCCCCGCCGACATCAACATGTCTAAGCGTCTGGCATCACCAAAATAGACCTCACCGCCATATTTGCGAATCACATCCACATGACTCGCATCCTTATCCAAGGCGACAAAAGGGATACCTGATGAGGCCAAAATACGCCCGGTTATCTGGCCTACTCGGCCAAAACCAGCAATCACCACTTCAGATTCGGTGACATTAATCGTATCTGGCAAGCGAGTATCCACCACTTTGGCTTTAGTTGCGCGAAACAGGGTAAACAATATCGGCGTCACCGCCATAGACAAACCAATAGCAAGCACAAGGACTTGCGCAATTTTATCGCCGACAATGCCAGATAACTGTGCCTGAGATAACAGCACAAAGGCAAATTCACCGCCTTCAGCAAGGATCAACCCTAGTGCAATACTCGGTCGCCATTTGTGGTGCCGAATGCGGCCCAGCACCATCAGCACAAAGGTTTTAATCAGCAACATTGCCATTAAAATACCTAAGATAAGTAACGGATCTGATAGTAATAACTTCAAATCCATACTCATACCGACCGCCATGAAAAACAGCCCAAGCAATAAGCCTTTAAAAGGTTCGATGTCGGTTTCAAGTTGATGTCGATAACTTGAGTTTGCGAGCATAATACCCGCCAAAAATGCCCCCATGCCCGCAGAAAGTCCCAACCACTCCATTAACTCAGCGCTACCCATGACCAGCAATAATGCAAAAGCGGTGAGCACTTCACGCACCCCGCTGCTTGCCACTAGTTTAAGGAATTTAGGCAGTAAATATTTCCCCACTAACACAAAACCAACGAGCGCAAGACACGTCCAGTACCAAGGCACGGCATGATGTTCAATCTGCGCCGAATTGGGCGCCAAATATGCTGTCAGCAGCAACATGGGGATAACGGCAAGATCTTGCATTAACAAGACACCAAAGGCATCACGCCCGAGTGGGGTTGTGAGCAACCTATGCTCACTCATTAACTGCACGGCAAAGGCTGTCGATGATAAAGATAGCGCGGCGCCAACCACTAAAGCTGCGTCAACAGACAAGCCAAAGCCCCAAGCCAAGCCCCCAATCGCAGCCCATGATAACAACAACTGACCACTGCCTAAACCAAAGATAGCACTGCGAAGTTCCCATAATTTACTTGGATTCAATTCGAGTCCAAGTACAAACAACATCAGCACTACACCTAACTCGGCAAAATGTAATACAGCAGCAGGATCAGAAACTAAGGCCATGCCGCCAGGGCCTAAAATGATGCCAGCAGCTAGATAGGAAAGGATCGGGCCAGCGCCAAAACGTTTACCTAAAGGAACAAAAATAACCGCCGCCAATAAAAATAGCAGCACCGACGTGAGTAAACTCGACTGTTCCATGAAGGCTCCAACGGAAAAAGGAATGCGCAGTGTTCCATATATATTTGCCTCGCCGCAGCTCGGCAAATTAACAGCTATGATATCCCATTTACTTATTAACAAGGTCAAGGCAATTCATTAAAAATGAGAAATTTTTGATGTGAAATCACTTAAGCACTGTGAAAGTAAACTGCAGCAACAGTGCTGAGTAAACGAAGCTTAGGTACTTAGAAACACCTTAGACTGTTGCTGCATGTAAGTGAGTGGCTGCAAAATATAAAACGAGCAATAAACTAAGGAAGGATAAAACTACTAAGGGCTTGCCAACTCTGGATGAGACTACATGGCTCACAGGACTTGCATTACACTGAGGACGATGCGATATGACGCCGTAAATCTGTTGCCTGCTTGTCACATTTTAATATGTCAGAATAGCGTACTACAGTGTTGCGACCATTGGCCTTAGCGGCATAGAGCGCCATGTCGGCTCGGTGGAATAATGGATCCAAACTCAGATCATCAGCCATTAAACCACTCACGCCAAAACTCGCCGTAATGACGAACTTATGCCCTGAATGTTGGGTATCAATGGCCTCAATACGGGCTCGACATTGCTCTGCCACTTCCATACCTTTCTCTTCATCGGCATAGGGTAATAAAAGCGCAAACTCCTCACCGCCGATACGAGCAAAAACATCACCATTTCGGATATGAGATTTAAGGGAATCAACCACCTTTTTAAGCGCCCAATCGCCAGTACCATGGCCAAAAGAATCGTTGATGCGCTTAAAGAAATCTAAATCGAATAAAATGACACAAAAATCCCCGCCGCGGGCCGTGGCTTGCACAAAAAGGTTTTCTCCTAACTCTTGCCCTGCCCCGCGATTCAAAATACCTGTCAATGCATCCATTCTCGCCATACGCATAAACTTGCGCTTCTGCATCTGGCCTACCGCTAACAAAATGCCGAGGAAGAACAGTCCACCCACTAAAATAGTGATAAACATCAGCATATTGGTGTATTCGCGCTCTTTTACCGTTTGCTGGGCGATATAAAGCTCTCGCTCTTTATTGAGTAGATTGATCTCACGCGCCTGTTCATCGGCATTAAATTTAGCGGCCTGATACGCTAACGTTTTCATTTTCGCTTCATCAAACATCAGCTGATTGTAATACTGCTCTTTTTTCGAATACTCATAGGCTTGTTCAAACTGTTTATTCTCAGCATTTAAGCCAGCTAACACTTTAAAGACATTATGCTTTAACTCGGTATAACTAGGTTCATTAGGTAATGACGTAACGAACTTGGCATGCTCGACCGCATTAGCAAATTGCTTCAGTGAAAAATATGCTTCGGCTAACAAAGAATGGACACTATTAATTTCTAATTGAAAGTTAAAAGACTCGTACCCCTTTAGCGCTTTCAAAAGTAAAGCAACTGCAGAGGTGTATTCTTGCAACCTTAACTTAGACTCCCCCATTCCTTTCAATGCAATAAACGAAATCAATGGGAAACCATTAGACTCACAAAAATCGTGTGTGTTCTGGAATTCATCAAATGCCTTGTCATATATTTCAAGCTCTAATTGATAAACTGATAAATACAACTTTGCAGTACAAATATCTTTTACATTATCTGCTGCAGCAAGTGATAGTGCCTTAGCCGCGTAGATCCCGACCTCTTCTTTTATGCCCATTGCAGAGTACAAACTGGCTAAACGTAGATATGCAGCACGTTTGATATCTATATTATCAATTCGATCTATTAATCCTAGACTTTTGCTCATTACAACAAAAGCATCTTTAAAGTTCCTAAGGGCGATGTACGCCGTTGCCTCATAGCTATAGGCAGAAAATAAATAATCGCTATTTTGAACTAAATTTTCTGATTGAATTAAATTATCTAGGGCTTCTTGATATTGACCTGAATAAATAAATGAAGTCCCTTTAAATACTAATAAGCGCCCTTGTTGAAAACGCGTCATATGCTCGAAATCAGCTTCAAGTTCATGGAGCTTAGTAATAGCACTGGGTAGATCGGTATGTTGTAGTTGCTCCAGCTCTGCTAACGCCTCATCAAAATTGATAGTTGCAGCCATTAAGGGCATACAAAATATACCCGAACATAACCACAAAAAAGCGCGCAGGAGTTTCAATTACTCACCGTTACCATGGGAAATAACTAAGTAGGACTGATAATCACCATCGCCACTCAAGCTTTTCAGTTTTTCCATGTCTCCCGACATGACGGCTGCAATTTCTTCATCAGTTAACCCTTGGGCACGCATAACGGCCTCAGGATCCTGTTGATACGCTTCCATCAGCTGTGCATCTTGACCCAACTGAGTAAAAAAATCCGATAATGCAGACATACTTTTCCTTATTTAAATAATGACTCCCGAACTCAGCTCAGAAGTACAGCACTCGCAATTAACCTAAGTCTTCAGGTCTAATGCCTAATTTAGTTAAAATAGCATAGTTGTATTCGAGTTTTTTTGCTGGCGGGATCAGTAAAGTACTGATCGGAGACAAGTTTGCCTCAGGCAGCTTACTCAATGGCAAATACTCAATTCTAGGGGCTTGAACTGGCAGATTAGCAGCTTCGTAGATCACCACTTGATGATCTCGCGGATACCATTGATGCAGTTGTTCAACCAAAATCTGCAGCCTGTCACTCGTAGTATGGAACTGAGTTAAGGTATGTTCACCAGCAATCGCAATTTGCCATAACAATAAATGGGTTGTCGCATCGGGCACATGATTAAAAAACATAAACTGGCTAGCTTCAAAGCTTTGATGCCCAGAGCTGCCGGGGTCGATACCTAAATCTGCCCATAAACACGCCTCGGCCGAAATCCCCGGCTCCATCTTCGCTGAAAACCCTTCTGCCCTAGCCCGCGTAATCGCCATATGGGAAACACAGGCAAAAATTCCTGGATGACCATAAAGCGCACAAACGGTTTTCTTGCCAGCCCTCACAGCCTCCAATATAGCATTAACCATTTGTTCATAGGTTTCTCGGCGATTTTTCACTTCGCCATTTTGAGCATAAAACGACTGTAAATTGATGACATTGGGATTAATGTTCTGGATCCAACACTGGGAAAAACCATCGGGCAGGAGTGAAAACACCACATCGGCATGTTCAATATAACTGCGACTCATCACACAAATTTGTCCAGCCAGCTGCAAGCCAGTGCCTACACAAACTAATGACCCCAAAGCATCTATCCCAAAATTTTATTTCAAACACTGCGAACTCATAACCAAAGCCACAGCACAAGAACATAATAAAAACATATTGGTAACTTTAATCTGATTTAAGCAAGATTACTATGTTTATCGCCACACAAACTGTTTATCGACTTACTGACTAATTGCTTGGCTTTAAAGAAAAAATCTGGCCCTCATTTCCTTTTATACAATCCTGTCAGCACGCTTAAGAGGCTAAAAACACCTCCACAGTTGCCACGTGACTTCCAGTAATAAATATCCTTAAAGATTGAGAACTAAAGCAAATATCGCGGGTCGAAAAGTCACACAATTCGATCTATGACGGCAGCAAAGCCCGATTGCCCTTGTCATGAGGGGGAATGCTTGGGTATTATGGCCGCCAGATTTTCAGAAGTAGCGCATACAATGATCAATAAAAAGCAAAGTCTTACCCTGCTGAGCGCTGTGGCGCTCTCTGTTTCGCTCAGTGCTTGTAGTGTGTTCGATTGGTTGATTTATAAGCCCGACATTCCACAGGGTAACTACATGGAACCGCAACAAGTTGAAAAGTTGCGCATTGACATGACCAAAGAACAAGCCGAATACATTCTCGGCCGTCCGGTTTTACGCGATAGTTTCGCCGACGATACTTGGTACTATGTGTATCACTACAAGAGTGGACGCGATGCCAGCATTACGCATAAAGAACTCATTTTGCACTTTACGGGTGATAAACTGACCGCAGTGAATGGTGATTATGAGCTAAGCAAAGAATTTGATACGCCACTCGAGCAAAGTAGTTTACCTACGGGGAATAAAACTGAGCTAGTGCCACAAATTCCTGCACAGCGTCCCGATGCCAAGCCCTTAGTAAAAGAAAACCAAGCAGAAGCGCAGGTTCAAAAACCAATTAAGTAATATCCTAAACTTTGCTTATGCTCTTCTCAGTCAAATGAAATACAAAAAGCGCCTAAGGGCGCTTTTTTATTGAGCAATGATGGCAAACTGATATCAGTCTTTATAGCAATCCTATTAAGCTCGTCCGCCCGTCACTTTATTCGCGCGGCCTTCATCTTTAGCTTTATCCGCACGGCGGCGACGCACATCCTTAGGATCAGCAATCAAAGGACGATAAATCTCAACCCTTTGGCCTGGTAAAATCACTTGGTCATGTTTGACCACATTACTAAACACACCCAGCTTAACCGTGTCTAAATCGATCTCAGGGAAAAAGCTCACTATGTTACTTAAACGCACCACCTCTATCGCTGACGTGCCAGGATTCACATTCACCGAAATCACTTTTTGCTGTGTAGGTAAGGCGTAAACCACATCAACTACAAACTTATCTGTCTCATTTATCACTGTAAATTACCTTAGCGCGACTCGTAAATGCCGTCACCATTGATACCATAAGATCATTAAACACTTTACCAAAGGCCATATCGGCTAACGAGCTTGAAAACTCAAAACTCAGCTCAAATTCTACCTTGCAGGCCTCTTCAGTCAGCTCAGTAAAACGCCACTGCCCCAATAAATGCTTAAAGGGTCCATTTTCCAATGTTAAATCAATACTCTTACCAGGAACCACTTGGTTGCGAGTCGTAAAGGTCTTACGGATCCCCGCTTTACTCACATCCACAGATGCCAGCATAGTTTTGCCGTCAAATTCTAAGACTTTGCCACCCACACAACCGGGTAAAAACTCTTTATACGACTCGACATCATTCACTAAGTCATACATTTGCATCGCACTAAAACGGACTAACACACTTCGAGAAATTTGCGGCATAGGACTTAGCACTCTTCACTAACGACTTCACAACGACCTAAACAAGCTCGTACGCACAAAAAGAACGCACGCAAGATAAACAACTTAGGCAAGCAATCAAAATTTGCACGGATTTTATCACGATACGTAAAAAACGCACCCCTTGTGCACTTAGGTTGATACTCAACAGCCTAATCGCGTTCAAAAAAACAGCAACAACGCGATAGAGGCTTGAAATTAGCTAAATAAAACCTTATATCAATACCAAATTGATTAACCGTGCGTATAATGGCGCCACTATGGTAAAGAAAAAATCAAGCAAAGCCGCGCCTGCGACTATCGCACGTAATAAGCGCGCAACCTTCGAATACCGTTTCGAAGAGAAAATGGAAGCTGGCCTATCCCTCATGGGATGGGAAGTTAAATCTATTCGTATGGGTAAGGTCAACTTGTCTGACTGTTACGTATTCCTGAAAAATGGCGAAGCCTTTATGCATGGCTGCACCATTATTCCCTTGAATACGGCCTCGACACACGTTGTCTGCGACCCACTACGCTTAAAAAAATTGCTACTCAGCCGTAAAGAGCTAGATAAACTAGCGGGCTTAGTTGAGCGCCAAGGCTACTCTATCATTCCTATCTCAATGTACTGGCGTAAAGGTGCATGGGTAAAAGTGGAAATTGGCCTAGGTAAAGGTAAGAAAGATCACGATAAGCGCGAAGATACTAAAGCGCGTGAATGGGAAGTTGAAAAAGCCCGTGTGATGAAAAAAGAAAAAACGCACGGATAATGAACAAACGATTGAACTTGAAGCAAATGATGCTAGGTAATCATTATGCTACGGGTTACAATCAAATTCTTGGGGGCGATTCTGGATTCGACAGGATTCACGAAACCCTGGGAGCATGCCGAGGGGCGGTTGGCCTCGTAAAAAGCCGCAAAGTTATAGTTGCAAACGACGATAACTACGCTCTAGCAGCTTAGGCTAGCTAGCCATCTGACACAGGTCTCTCAAATGGGCAGTGTATACAGATGGTCATCTTACATTTGATAGCGAGGGAACTCCGTCCGGGGGTGAACCGCGAAATAGTACCGGACTCGCCCGATGAAATCCTGTCTTTCGGAGTTTATTCGGGTTAATTAAAAGAGAGACTAAGCATGTAGTGCCTTGGATGTAGGTGTTCTGGACGCGGGTTCAAGTCCCGCCGCCTCCACCAATTTTACCAGAAGGGCTTAACCGCAAGGTTAAGCCCTTTTTGTTTGCTCTGCTCATGGAACGCAGTTTGAGATTTTATTTCCACAATTAAGCTTTGCTAGCTCGGATGGTTTGAGATTTTCTAGCTTGGGTAGTTTGAGAATGAGATATAACTCAGATCACCTGCTTGGACTTGACCATCTAAGACATACGCATTGCTGCTAACGATTGGCTCCGCCATCACTAAAACCTATGAAAACGGCAAAAATCAGTACGAGAAGAGTAATACAGCAAGTGCGATTGAAATCGAAATAGAAATTAAACCAATGATTAAATGTATATATCTAGATAGGAATTTGTTTTCAATCGCTTCTTCAGGGCAATTGATTGGAACACATAAACTGATCTTGTCACCGATTTGAGGTCCAAACCGAGTGTAAGCTTGTTCGTCATAATTAATCAGAGTTCCTCTTGTATAACGCTTTCCTTGCCAAAAATATTCTACAACCGGATTAATGAAAATTTGTTGGTACCTGAAGTGCTCATGTTCTGGGCTGTATCTGGTATTTTCATCCAGTGAAATAATAGTCCCTTCAACGATATCGTATGTTAAAAATTGATCCTCTCTAAATCTCAATATTCCACCAATCCCGATGAGACCAAGGGTCAATGAGAACCAAGAGAATAAAATATGTCCTCCTATATCCTCAAAGACAAATGCAGCGATGATCACGGAAGGAATAGACAAGATAAAAACCAAAAACAGCATCAATCGCTTCATACAACACCCAAAAAAACAATTCAAAAAGGCCGAATCCTATTAAAACGCTAACTGACGGTGAAACGATAAACATGATTAACTTTACACCGCTACACAAACTCCTATAAAAAAATTAACGCTTCTTACCGCCCAGAGCGCGCTTTTTGGCACGTTGTTTTTGGGCCGCTTTGCCGTTACGCCTTGGTTCAGTGTCCATTTTATCAAAGTCGGGTTCAAAACCGGGCAACCATTGTTGTGGTAAACGCTTGTCTAATACAACTTCGACTTCTTCCAGTAATAGGGCGTCCTCTTGGCTAAAAAGGGTGATCGCAAGCCCTGCACTGCCCGCTCGACCTGTGCGGCCGATACGATGAATATAATCCTGCGCGATAAAAGGCAGCTCAAAGTTAATCACGTATTTGAGCTCGACGATATCTAGGCCTCGGGCGGCGACATCCGTGGCCACTAGCACTTGGATCTTGCCTTGTTTAAATTCCTGTAAGACTTTCTCGCGTGCACCTTGGGACAAGTCACCGTGAAACGCCTGAGTAATAATATCGGCTTTATTGAGTTGCTGAACCAGTTTATCGACGCCTTGCTTAGTGCGACTAAAAATCAGCACTTGATGCCAGTTTTTACTGCGCACCAGATGGCTGACGAGTTCGGTTTTACGGTCGGCGTCGACGGCATAAACCACTTGCTCAATTTCGGCAGCGGTCGTATTGCGCTTGGCAACTTCAATCAACTTGGGATCACGCAGTAAGGTTTTACTTAAGCTAAAGATGGCGGCATCTAATGTGGCAGAAAATAACAGTGTTTGTCTGTCACTCGGCACTTGCTTGAGCACGGCTTGAATTTCATCCATAAAGCCCATGTCGAGCATACGGTCGGCTTCATCAAAAACAAGCACGCTCAATTGCTTAAGACTTAATGCGCCTTGTCTGAGGTGGTCGAGTAAGCGGCCAGGTGTTGCGATTAACACATCAATCCCTGCATTAAACACAGCGACCTGCGCATCGATACTAACGCCGCCGTAGGCGATACCGACACGGATATCTGTCCCTTTAGCGTACTTAACAAAACTCTGTTGTACCTGCACTGCCAGCTCACGTGTCGGCACTAAGACTAATGCACGTATTGGCTTTACCGCCGTTAACTCTTGCAAAGGGCTGAGTGCCAACAAATGATGCAAGATTGGCAAGGCGAACGCCGCGGTTTTGCCTGTGCCCGTTTGGGCGCCAGCCATCACATCCCGTTTAGCCAAGATGGCAGGGATCGCTTCTAGCTGGATAGGCGTTGGCGACTCATAGCCAAGACTCGCTAAGGTATTCACTAACTTGGAGTTTAAGGATAAGACACTAAAAGACATTGCGGTTAACCACTGAAAATAATGACCAGAATTTTAGCAGACACAAACCCAAGCGACTAGCGCCATAGCGCTAGCCCTGTGGTTCTATCGGGTGAAACTAAATCAATTTCACGATAGTCAGCCTTACCATAAGTCAGCCTCGCAATACGCCAGTATCACGATAGAAATGCGTCGAGATCTTCTGGTAGTTGCGGACGGCTAAAGAGATAACCTTGGGCTTGATCACACTGATTTTGTTGCAGAAAATCGGCTTGTTCTTTGGTTTCCACTCCTTCGGCGATAATGTCGAGCTTCAACGCATGTCCAAGCGCAATTACAGCTTTAGCAATCGCAGTATTGTTAGTGTCGAAGGGAATATCCCGCACGAAGGATTGGTCAATCTTCAGCTTATGGATGGGTAGTTTTTTCAAATAATTCAGCGATGAATAACCGGTTCCAAAGTCATCGACCGATAATTCTATGCCCAGATCGCCAAGTAACTTTAAGTCACGGATAGCAAGATCGGGATTTTGCATCATCACACTTTCGGTCACTTCAAGCTCTAAGTGTTTGGCGGGTAAGCCTGTTTCAGCTAAGACACGTTTTACATCATCCACAAAGGAGCTGCGCTGTAACTGTTGTCCGGCCACGTTCACCGCAATGCGGCCAAAGTGTTTACCTTCACTAAGCCAACGCATGCCCTGACGACAGGCGGTTTCTAGCACCCATAAACCTATCTCATGGATAAGACCAATTTTTTCAGCCACGGGTATAAATACCGCGGGTGAAATTAAACCCAGTTGAGGATCGTGCCAACGCAGCAGCGCTTCAAATCCCACGGTTTTTCGAGACACTAAGTCAAGTTTTGGCTGGTACATCAAGTACAAGGCATTTTGCTCAATCGCGCCATAGAGGGCACTTTGCAGCTTAAGATGTTCAAAAGACTGTTGCGTTAAGGACTCAGTATAAAAAGCATAATTATTGCGGCCATCATTTTTTGCACGATACATGGCCGCATCGGCGTTACGCAGTAAAGTGTCCGCATCGGTTCCATCATTTGGATACAAAGACACGCCCATGCTCGCGGTCAAACGCAAGTGGTCGCCTGTGCTCACAATAAATGGTTGTTCAAATACTTGGCGTAATTGATTAATGGCAACCGTGGCATCTTCGTTATTGTCGATCCCCGAAATTAACGCCACAAACTCATCGCCACCAATCCGTGATAACACATCCTGATCGCCTACTTGGCTGCGTAAACGTTTGGCAAGCTCGACCAGCATTTCATCACCTATGCTATGGCCAAAACTGTCGTTGATATGCTTAAACAAATCGACATCTATCATCACTGTCGCTAACTGCAAATTCAGCCGCTTAGCTTGCCGTACTTCTTGTTTGAGCTGCATCATAAACTTCATGCGATTAGGCAAATGCGTTAGCGGGTCGAAATACGCTAAGTGCGTGAGTTGGGCTTCATTCTCTTTTTGGGCAGAAATATCGGCAAACACAGCGACAAAATAACGCACATCACCGACTTCGTCATAAATCGTACTTATGGTGATATTTTGCGGGAAAATAGTGCCGTTTTTACGCCGATTCCAGATTTCACCATTCCACTTACCGTTAGCTAACAGGGCATTCCACAGTTTGTCGAAGAATGCTTTATCATGGCGACCCGAGCTAAAAATCCGTGGATTCTGACCGAGCAGCTCTTCCCTCACATAACCTGTGATCTCAAAAAATGCGCCGTTAACGTCGGTGATATTGCCGTGTCTGTCGGTCACAACCACGCCTTCGACCGAGTTTTTAAATACATTGGTCGCCAGTGTCAGTTGTTCTTCAACCGCTTTATGCTTAGAAATATTGCGAGTCATCCCGATAACGCCCACAAACTCACCTTGGGTATTTAAGGTTGGGAGTTTGAGCGTTTCTAACCAAAGATGATTTTTAGCTTCATTGCCGTCTAAACACTCAGCGACAATAATTGGCATACCAGACTCGATAGCGAGCCTATCCCCCTCTAGGAAAATATCCGCAATATCTTCACCAAAGAGTTCGACATCGGATTTACCGACAATCTCACTGCGGGGCATTTCCCATGCTTTCTCGACGCTGCGATTACAGAGTGTATAAATGCCAGCGGCATTTTTCATCCAAATATGTTCTTCAAAACTATCAATAAATGTTTGTAAATCGACCGTATCGACACAGCTTGGCGCACCTCGGCTTAATGCTTCAGTCGCACTGTGCTGGCTCAATATCTCGCCTAACTGGCGTTGAATGCTATCGCTGATAAGCTTTGCAAGCTGCAGCGTTTTCGAATCCACGCCGTGCGCCTCGTTATGATAGAAACATAAAAAGCCAAAATTTGCCCCAGATGGCCAAGCGAGGGATAAACAAATCACGCTGCCGATTGCGCTACAAGTGCGCCAATCTGAGTGCTGCCGAGTATCTATGATCAATTGGGACTGACTGACCAGCTCAGTTAACTCTGACACAGATAATGACGAGGTGATTTGATGGTGACCTAATCGCGGCAATACCGAAATCGACTCGGTTGGGCCGACCAACTGTTCTTGGGCTAATTGGGCATCAACGGAAGTTTCAAACGTATCGGACGGATTGGAAGTGAGTTCTGATGTCGTCGCTGTTGATGGAGCAGCTTTTGACTGTGTAGCGGTTGATGACGTAGCAGCTGATAATGTTGAGATAGGCAGGGTTTTCGCCGAATGATTGCCACTTAAATGACAGACTATCGCCTGTATTTCGCTTTCAGCCGCTGAGTCTGAACTTAACATGCTGCCAAGTTCACCTGCAGCATTCCATGCTATTAATATTGCTTTACTGTTTGATATCTCGGCGACTAAGTTTACGTCCCTCAACCAGTTATCCAGCTCTTGCTGCGAAATAGGTACATCTATCATCATCTTGCCAACTAATACTTAGTTACTACTCAATCGACCCACGGCGAGAATACCGTAAGACCCCAAACGCATGCTCACATTAGCCCCAGAGGGAAAGCGTTAACCAAGGGGTAAAACTTCATAAAATTTTACTTTTAACATCAATCCACTACATCTCAATTGGCGCGAGTCTTAGATCGCAAACCGTCCTCATCATAACCACCTTTTAAGGCTGGAGAGGTCAAACCATCAAGGTTAGAGGAATGTTTCTAGCCGACTCTTTCTAGCCTACTTAACGTGTCTTAACACAGTTAAGCACTGCTGACATAGACTTTGCTACTTTAGCACAAAATTTTCGAGTCAGTATTGGGATAAGTTTATTGCGTAACAATTAGTTAGACTTAACCGATTAAGCCTGTTCGCAATGCCACAGCACTTTGTGAGCAGCAGATAACTATCCCTAAAGGCATAAATCAGCAATAACAGAGTTTTGATTGACAAAAATGCTATCTTATTGTCTACAATGGAAATAATAAGGCTGAAAAACCAAGGATATTTATGCCCACTGACGTCGTATCAAGCCAAGCCACCCTACTCGACAGTAAACAACTGTATCGCATTTGCGAACTCGACCAATTAAGCACAGATTGCCAGTCCACAGCCGAGCTCACGCCACTTGATGATATTGTCGGCCAAGAACGTGCCCAGCAAGCGGTAGAGTTTGCGATGGGGATTAAAGAAAAGGGTTATAACATTTATGCCATCGGCCAGAACGGCCTTGGCAAACGCACTATGATGCTGCGTTATTTAAGTCGTCACGAGCCAAGCGATCATACGCTGTACGACTGGTGTTACGTGGTTAATTTCGATGATACCCGATGCCCTAAAGTGCTCAAACTGAGCGCGGGGACTGGGCTTGAATTCAAAAAAGCCGTCGAAAAGTTAATGCTAAAACTTGTCAAAGCTTTACCTTTAGCCTTTGATAATGAAATGTATTATGCCCGCACAGAAAAGCTCAAAAGCCAGCTATCACAGAAACAAGAAGTCGCACTCACAGAATTAACCGAAGAAGCAAAACAAAAAGGCATCAGCCTCAGCTTGACTATGCAGGGCGACTATCAAATGGTCGCGCTCAATGGAGAAGACCCCCATGACGAAGCCTCATTCGACGCCTTGACCGATGCTGAACGCAGCCAATTTGAAAGCAATATCAATGGCCTAGAAGTCAAACTGCGCGGGATTATTCGCCAAATCACAGAATGGGAAGAAGAATTTAGCGACAAGCAGCAAGAGCATGATGAGCAAGTAGCCAAAGAAGTGTTAATCCATTTTATTAAGCCACTTAAAGATAAGTTTAAGCATCAGCCAGAAGCGCGCACTTTCTTAACCGGTATGCAGGCGGATATCTTAGATAATCTGGATATTTTCTTAGAAGAAAGCGAAGAACAATTGGGCCTAGCCTACGCTTCCCTAGAAAAGAAAATGCCCCGTCGCTACCAAGTTAACGTTTTGGTCGGCCAAGGCACTCAAAAATTCCCCATAGTCGTTGAAGAAAGCCCGAGTTATCACAGCCTATTTGGCTATGTGGAGAACGCCACATTTAGAGGCACAGTGTTCACCGACTTCTCGCTTATCCGGCCCGGCAGCCTGCACAAGGCGAATGGCGGCGTGTTATTGATGGATGCCGTTAAAGTATTAGAGCGCCCTTATGTGTGGGACGGACTAAAGCGCGCCCTGCGTTCACGCAAACTGGATTTAAGCTCACTCGAACGGGAAGTGTCTCTATCGGGTACGATTTCCTTGGCGCCCGAGCCTATCCCATTAGATGTGAAAATTATTCTTTTTGGCGATCATGAAACCTATCAGCTGCTTCAGCACTATGATCCTGACTTTAGCGAGCTATTTCGCGTTACCGCCGATTTTGAAGATGTGATGGACAGAACCGCGACCTCAGAGGCGCACTATGCCCGCTTTATTTCGAGCATAGTCCACGACAACAACATGCTGCACTGCGATCGCGCCGCCATAGCACGCATCATAGAATACAGCTCGCGGGAGGCCGAAGATCAGCAAAAACTGTCGCTACACTCGGCCAATATTGCCAACCTGCTGCGGGAATCAAACTACTGCGCGAAATCGGCAGGCAGTCTGCACATTTTAGTACCGCATGTTGAACAAGCACTGCGAAATCAAGAGCAAAGGGTATCACGTCTGCACGACAACATAATGCAGAGCTTTACCAACGGCACCACCTTGATCAGCACTCAAGGCAAAGTGGTTGGGCAAATCAATGCCTTATCCGTCATCTCGACCTCAGATCATCAGTTTGGTATGCCTAATCGCATCACAGCAACCACTGCCTTCGGTAAAGGTGAAGTGATGGATATCGAACACAGAGTCAAACTAGGGGGGCGAATTCACTCTAAGGGCGTGTTGATCTTAACCGCTTATTTAGCCTCGGTTTTAGGTAAAACAGCGCAGATCCCACTCACCACTTACCTCACCTTTGAGCAATCATACAGCGGTGTGGACGGTGACAGCGCTTCTATGGCCGAATGTTGCGCCATTATCTCGGCGATTAGCGAGCAAGCACTAAGGCAAGATATTGCCATTACAGGTTCGATGAACCAGTTTGGTGAGGCTCAGCCCATTGGCGGTGTGAATGAGAAAATTGAAGGCTTCTTTGATGTCTGCAAAATTAAAGGCCGTACGTCAGATCAAGGGGTGATTATTCCTGCTTCGAACATGGCTAACCTTATGCTACGTAAAGACATTGTCGATGCAGTAGCGCAAGGTGAGTTCCACATTTGGGCCATTACCCATGTGACTCAAGCCATGGAGTTGCTGCTTGGTAAAACCGCAGGCAGTTTGTCGCAAACGGCCACGCCTAGCCAAGGGCAATATTCTCCCGAGAGCATTTTCGGCATCGCCCAGCAAAAGCTCACCGCACTTAGATCTTTAGTTAAAGCGGATTAAATAAAAACGCGAGAGAGACAAACAAAAAGGGTTAGCCAATGCTAACCCTTTCTTTATTCGGCTATTAAGTGAAATTACACTAAGCTTGCTAGCATTTCGTCACTGTAAGGTACAAGTTCAACGCCATCACGCACGCGAGCAACATAGTCAGGGTTAGCAATGAATGGACGACCGATAGCAATCAAGTCGAACTTATTCGCTGCAATCGCTTCACTGGCAGTTTCAGCGCTGTAGCTTCCCACTCCCACTAAGGTTTTGCCATAGTGTGCGCGCACATAGCTTGAAGCTCTGCCGCCAAGATAGTCGAATTCCATACTGTCATCGAAAATCCCAATATGCACAAAGGCGATATCACGCGACTCTAACTCAGGTAAGAAATAATCGAACACTTCACGGTCACGGCTATCTGCCGCCATATTGAAATAAGCCCCTGGAGAAATCCGTAGACCAGTTCTGGCTTTGCCGATACGAGCCACAACAGCGTCGACAACTTCAAGCGCAAAACGGGACATATTGGCAGGAGTGCCACCGTATTCATCGGTGCGGCGATTGCTGTCATGGTGTAAGAAAGTATCAATTAAATAACCATTTGCACCGTGGATTTCAACACCATCAAAGCCAGCTTCAATGGCATTTTCCGCCGCTTTGGCGTAATCACGCACTAGGCCTTGAATATCCTCGAGTGTGGCTGGTTTTGGCGTAACATAAGTTAGCTCACGCATTCTTGGCACGCTGCCTTCAATCTTCTGTGCTGATGCAGCAAGCACATCACCACCACCGAAAAAGTGTGGATGTGCAACACGGCCCGTATGCCATAACTGCACAAAAATCTTACCGCCATTGGCATGTACCGCATCAGTCACTTTACGCCAGCCTGCAATTTGCGCTTGAGTAAAAATACCTGGGGTATTTGGATAACCTTGGGCATCGGGACGAATAATGGTCGCCTCTGTGATGATCAAACCCGCTTCGGCACGGCGTGCATAATAGGCAACCATATCATCGGTTGGCACTAAGTCGGCATCGGCCATACAACGGGTCAAAGGCGCCATTAAGAAACGATTGTTTAAGGTAATAGTGTCATTAAGCGAGTAGGTTTCGAACAGATTTGCCAAGGAATTTGGCGTGGTTTGTGTGGTCATTTTCTCAGTCCCATTCTTGAATATGCATTCAAGATATTATTATTTGAACGATCATTCAAGTTAATTTTTGAATGTTCGTTCAAAATTAGGTAGAATTCGGCCTAAGCGTTTCTATACAAGTGAATTAAATTCGATGCGTAATGCAGAGTTCGACCGAGAACAGGTACTTCGCGGCGCGATGGCCGCCTTCATGCACAAGGGTTACACCAAAACGAGCATGCAAGATCTAACTCAAGCCACGGGATTACATCCGGGGTCGATTTACTGCGCTTTTACCAATAAACGCGGATTACTAATCGCGGCCATTGAGCAATATCAACTCGACAGAAATGCGCAGTTCAACAGCCTTTTCGTTAAAAGCGAAAATGTGCAAACAAACTTAAAAAATTATTTAAATCATATTGTTGCTGAATGTTTGAGTTGCGACAGTGCCCAAGCTTGTTTACTGACCAAGGCATTAAATGAAGTGGCTGAGCAAGATGTTGAGATTAGAGATATCATCAATCAGTATCTGCAATCTTGGCAGCAAGCGCTAACGCAACAATTTACGCGCGCAGCCCAGCAAGGATTGTTACAAGGCCACCGTAGCGACGAGCAAAGAGCCCAATATTTTATGATGGGAATTTATGGTTTAAGAACCTTCGCCCACACCCATCCAGATGCCGAAACCCTACAGCATCTTGCCGATCGATTGCTGACTGAAGTCTGCCATTAAAACCAGTTAATCGGCTCAATGACACATCTCTGGGCGACTAAATCGACACTGGGAATACCAATGCTTAGTGGGTAATCGCTCAGATGTCGTTGAGTGTTGAGCTATTGAGGATCAGTTATTGAGTTTGACGTTTTAGAAGCTATCGCCATGCAAGCCAGTGAAGGGCAGTGAATAGTTCCGACATTATAAAAAGAGTAAAAGAAGTATTGCTTGGAAGATCGGGACGACTATTTTTTGCAAGGCTATTATGCGTCCCAAATATGACTACTTTTGAATGGCAAGTTATTGAATACTTGTCTCATTTCAGCCTAAGTTAACCTGAGCAAACACCCGCTCGCCCAATGAGTTGAGTATCTTACACTCACCTTCGAGTACGGCAATGATCGATTTTCCCTTACGAAAACTTGCCGGTATCATCACACGCCCAGCTTCACTCACAGGCAAATTAGCTAGCACAGAATTGTGCATAATTAACCCTACGGGCGCGTCATAATATAAAACAGTAACAGTCGCTTGATTTGCTTGCATCACATTTAACTCACATTAAGCAGCGTCTGCTGCGTTATATTTACGTCGCAAGAGAGCTCCTTGTCCTCTACATCTTAAAATATCCCCAAAGATATTTTAACCATTTTTAAATCAAATAATTAAGGTCTAATTCAATCTTTAATATTCTTATTATGGCGTACAGAACTGTATCAAACTGTACACCTTGAGCTATTTAAGCACTTCAGCAAAAAGATGCCAATCTATTTCTATTATGTTAATCAATTACCCACCACGGATCACAAGTACAACACATGACAAGGTGCGTTTTTATGCATTTATTAGAGCAAATAACCTAAATTTGATTATCTATTATTTACTTAGCCTTAAATCCCACTCTAAATCCGCCCCAATGTTTACCATTCACAAATATGGGCACAGACAAGTCGTGCATCACTTCGCCCGTATCCCGTTTGTAGGTTTGCAGTAATACAGGCTCAGTATGAGCGCCGCAGCGGATCCCTGTTGGATCATTAAACAAACGTTTGGTTCGATTATGCACCATATCAACTTCGACCTTGCCCGTCAGCGCTTGGCTAAAGCGTTTATTATGGGTCGGGAAATAACCTTTTTTATCAACGGCTCCCGCATAAACAATTTCGCTATGTTTTGCCAGGATGGGTTCTTGAATCGTTGGAAAATGCTGATCGGTATAACGATCGAAAGCTGTGCTGTATTTCTGTGGCTGAGTATTGGCAATCGGTTGATATTTAGGATTAAACAAATCCGCCTCGCTAAAACTGCCACTGGCTAAACCTTGTGCTAACTTGTCACCGCACGCTTTAGCGGCCGCATTGGCCAATTGCAAAACCTGCTGATCGAAGGTTTGTGTATCCCACTTCGACAGCGCTTTAAAAATGCCCTCGGTGGTCAAGGATAGAGTAAAGGCCTGCTCAGATACGCTATGACTCTGTTTACCCGTCGAATTTAACGAATCACGTATTTGAGTCACAGAGCGGCTAATGTCGTTAGTGGTGTTGTTATATTGCTTGAGCGAATCTTCCATATCACCTAACGCATGGGCCGATTGAGTCACAGAGGCCGAAATCTCAGTGAAATGCGCGTCTAACTCGCCCATAGCCGCGACCACATCGGCGGTTTGCGTTACGACCCTTTCCATCAGCCCAGAGGTTTTATCGGTTTCGCTGCGGATTTCTAATAGCATCTTGCCGATATCTTGGGTCGCACCTGCGGTTTTACCCGCAAGGCTGCGAACTTCGTCTGCGACGACCGCAAAACCTCGACCCTGTTCTCCCGCACGAGCCGCTTCAATGGCCGCATTTAACGCCAACAAATTCGTTTGCTCGGCAACGGAGTTAATCACTTCGGTGATTTTTTGGATTTCTTCGGCTCGCGACTTAAGCGCCTGTACTTGCTCGGCGGCGGTATCAATATCCGTACTCAGTGAGCGAATAGCCGACACACCTTTTTGGGCTTGGCTGCGCCCCTGCACGCTAACGCGCTCGGCCTCTTGTGCCTGACCTAAAATATCGGCGGCATTATCGCCAAGTTGGGCCGTGGTATGACTCAATTGCCCCGCGGCAACGGCAATAGCGCTGGCATGCTCGCCATTTGATTCAATAGATTTATTCAGTAAATCAATAAAATGCGATACTTCAGCCGAACCAATAGCAATCTTACTGGTTTGCACACTGATATCATGCGCGGGAAGGCTTTGATCTTTTAATGCCTTAGCATTTGCCTCATCGGTGTCGAGCTTAGCCTTAGTTGCGCGCAAACACACCCACACCACTAAACCACTGGCGAGTGCGCCCAAGATCAACGCCTGCACAATGCTCGGAAGATGCAGCCCCGCAAGCAATAAACTCCCTAGAGTGACCAGCGTGAAACTGATAAAAATTAAAACTTTGTGCTGTATTTCCATATACTTCCCGTAACTGCGCAAGGTAAAAATAAAAGGGAAATGCTAAGAGTCGAATCATTCGCCCTCGTTCTGCAGCTATCAATTACAGCTGACTCAGAAGGGCTAACTATGATAGCGCTCAAGATTTATAGTTTTAGTCTATTTCTCTGAATAAGCTAGATAATTTATCCAGCTAGATAAACAAAGTAGCAGTCAACTATCATCAACAGTCTCACGTGTGTATGGCATTAGACATTAGTATTAATCTCGCGTGATTTAGTCTTAGTCCATTCTTAAGATAATCCCGCCTGAAAAAGCCAACTTTGCCCTGAAATGCGTGCCCCGTCGCCTTCTACACAATAAATCCCACATGGACGACTGCACTTATGCCAAGAAAACTGCTAATATCGGCGCAATTTTTTTGAGCTAACGAGATCAAGATGGGCAGAGCATATCAAAACAAGAAAGAATCCATGGCGAAAACAGCCGGTCAAAAAACCCGCATTTATTCACGCTACGGTAAAGAGATTTACGTTGTCGCTAAACAAGGCGGCGTTGAGCCCGATGGAAACTTATCACTGCGTCGCTTGATTGAACGCGCTAAGAAAGACCAAGTGCCTGCGCATGTTATTGAACGCGCAATTGAAAAAGCCAAAGGCGGCGGTGGTGAAGATTACGATACCGCCCGTTACGAAGGTTTTGGTCCTGGCAACTGCATGGTCATTGTTGACTGCCTAACCGATAACGTAAAACGTACCTTCACCGAAGTGCGTCAAGCCTTCGTAAAAAACGATGCCAAACTCGGCGGTCCAGGTACTGTTGGCCACATGTTTGATCATCAAGCCGTGTTCGTGTTTGCCGGTGATGACGAAGATGCGATTTTAGAACTGCTGATGATGGCTGACGTTGATGTGAGCGATGTTGAGCTGGAAGATGGCTTAATCACAGTTTATGCGCCGCACACTGAGTACTTTAAAGTTAAAACTGCACTGACCGAAGCAATGCCAGACGTTAACTTCGAATTCGATAACATTACCTTCGTACCGCAGGACATGACTAAGGTTGAAGGTGAAGATGTGGCCATGTTTGAAAAGTTTATCGCCGCTTTAGAAGATTGTGACGACGTACAAAACGTCTATCACAATGCGGAAATTGAAGACTAAACACTGCTTTCGCCTGAAATAAAACGCAGCCCTTGGCTGCGTTTTTTGTTTATAGGTCAATATATTAAGCGTTAATGAAACAACCGTGAAACCCTAACGGTAATACCCTATTCATCTGAGCCGAAGCGATGGGTCCCGCACTGATGTCACTGGCTCGAAACAAAGACAAACCAGACTGTGCATTGTGATAATCGAGCCAAGTCATCAACAAATAGGCTTCATGCTGCTCAGTGGCGGGGATATAAAGCGGCTCTTCGGCAATCTTGTCTTTGCCAAGATAAAACGCGCTATAGCTCGCGTCGCCAAGTGTATTAGCACCGTGCTGGCTGCTGTGTTTTGCATTATGAATACAATACAGAGTATTACTCAGTCCTGATTCAGATTCGGCTTCATATTTAAAATTAGAATTAGCACCAGAATTAGCAGCAGAATCTGATCTTGCTCCAACGCCAAATAACGGGACAAACTCCGAAGCTCCACCCGTTCTCTCTGCAAGCTTTTCGGCATTGCTCGTTTGCTGTGCAGACTCTTTGTTACTCATAGTGTGCTGCGCAAACTGGGGAAACTCCATCATCACGCCGCTGCGGTTAATACGTGCAGAGGGAGATAACGTCCCCGCAAACTGCGTTTTGCTAGCTGCTGTAAGTGGTGCCGTCAGCGGTACTGTGATCGTCACTAACTCGGCATGGGGTGTTTTTGCTTTACGGGCGCCCGTCAGTAACCCCTTCATCCCTTGAGTTAAAATCGCCGAATTGGGATAGAGACAAAGCTGCACTGATAGTTCGCCATTCTTCTCAATGGCTTGACCAAAGTGAAACACAAATCCAGCAGGCAGCGGGTGTAACTGGCGCGCTTTAAAGTCGGCTTTGTCGATAACCAGTAATTGCGATGGCAATTCGGGGCGCCATTTAAAAGCATCGATATAAGTTTCGCCCTCTTCATACACGCAGGATGAAATATAAAACACTAGCTTATTTTCACTCTGCGCGAAGGCATGTAAATAACTCGCCTGCGGTAATTCAATCACTTCCATTCTGGCAATGCTGTCATCGGCTGCCACTTGATACACAAGTAATTGCTTCTCGCCGCCGACATACCAGACGCCAAAATTCCACAGTCCACCTTGTCCATCATCGAGTGGATGGGCGGAAAAGGGTAAGCCCTTAAACTTGTCGCCAAAGCTTTTAACACCGAGCGTAGTTAAGGTCTGCGCATCGAGTCGATAGGGTGAACCCGCTTCCCACAAGGCAAGCAACTCGCCGTGGCGCGGTAATAAACTGGTGTTAGCCACATTCAAGTCATCGTTATTTCGAATGGGTAAAGCATTGGGGATCACTGTGCCTGCGGTGGTGTACTTAAACGCGCCAGCGGCCTCCTCCACTTTAAACTTCTTTGTTTGGATAAACTTAGCCTGATGCTGAATTTGCCCATTGGCCACACTAAACTGCTGCACCATGCCATCGCCATCGAACCAATGCTGATATGACTTACCCGCCCGAGACATTTTCGCTGGCCCATTACGATATAGATTGCCACTCAATTGCGCTGGCCATTCGCCCGAAACTTGCATAGTGAGCGGCAGATAGTCGCCTTCTGCCCCGTTAAAACCTATAGCCCATGGTGCACGGGCAACCGCTTGTGCGTTATCCAGCGCCAGTAATTTATCCACTGAACTTGCCCAAACCGCGGTCGTCATGAGGGCGGCAGAGCCTGCTAGAAATTGACGTCTATCCATGGTGCAGCCCTCCCTTAACGAATGTGTACAGTGATTTGCGCATCGGCCTGCAAACTAAAGCTGGCGTCTTTAAAGCTCGCAGGTCCAAAACTGCCGGCGTTATTGCTAAAACCATAGCCTTCACTCGGCACACCTAACATATTGGTATCTAAGCTATGGTTGTTGTTTTCATCGTGGAAGACCTTAACCGCATATTGACCATCGGCGAGATCGCTAAATACCAGTCTGTGCTCTGTCTTAGTGACGGGCTTTATCATAGATACGCTAGGATTGTGTCCTGCTGCATAATCCTCGGCATTGGCATAGAGCGCCACCATCAAGGCTCCGGTTTGTACTTGAATATTATCGATATCCACAGTCAGGGTATGTGTCTGGCGGTCTGTGGACATGGCGCCTGCCGACATACTTCCTGCAGACAAGAGCAAACAAGCTAAGCCTGCGCCCCAAACCGCTGATAACGTCCTTTTCTTCATATTGGTTTGAAAAAAGGGTGTTTTTGCCATAGTTGAGTTCACGTGTTTCATGTCTTACTCCTGCTTTTTGCGCTGATAAGTGATTGCGATGGAGTTAGCTTAAAAAATCACAGGACTAAAAACAGGTGCCAAAAGTCATGAAACAAGAATTTAACAAGATGACTTTTGGCATAGTGACATCTGACGCTGATACCTTAGAATGGTCGGCAGAATTGGATTAAGGAATAAACATTCGTGCTAGAAAATCGATTAGCGAAAGAAGAGAGCATGTTAATTGCCGCAGGAGTGCTCACTTGGGCATTAGTGGCTTGGGTTGGGATAAACCAAGCCGCATTGCATACATGGCAAGGCATGCTCAATGCCACGCTTTATGGGCTGTATTTAGTGGCATTTATACTGATCGCTACCGATAAAGTTGCGCATAACAATATGCGGTTTCGTCGCCTTGCCACACTAGCAATGCCGCTTATCGTGCTGAACTTATTACTCACGGCAAACCATGCATTGCTGCCGATCCTCTTCGTTATTTGGGCGTCACTCTTGCCTGAGTTTTTTAATCGCCGCCAAGCTATTTCACAGCTGCTGCTAGCCAACCTTGTTTATTACGCGCTGCTGCAATGGCATTGGCATGAGCAAAGCAATGTGTTCAATATTTTGATCTATCTTGGCTTTCAACTCTTTGCCTACAGCAGCAGCCAAGCAAGGCTTTCCGAGCGTAAATCTCGCTTGATACAAGAACAACTAAACCAACAGCTCATCGCCACTCGCGCCCTACTTAGCCAAGCCAGCGAACAGCAGGAAAGATTGCGGATCTCCCGCGATTTGCACGACATTCTCGGCCACCAGCTCACAGCACTCTCTCTGCAATTAGAAGTACTGAGTCATAAAGCGCCAGAAGACCTCAAACCTCAAGTTAATCAAAGTAAATCCTTAGCCAAAGAGCTACTTGAAAGTATTCGCGCCGTCGTCAGGGCGCAAAGAGTGCAAGTCGGATTGGATTTAGTCCCCCCTCTAGAGGCGTTGATGACCCGCTTACCTAGCGTCACTCTTACCTGCAAGACGATGAAACCACTACAATCAGCCGAACTGACTCAAGCCCTGCTGCTAGTCCTACAAGAAGGCATCAGCAACGCCGTGCGCCACGGCAAGGCGAATCAACTGCAACTAAGCATGGAAGACTCCCAAAACGCATTGGTATTGCAACTGAGCGACAACGGCATGGGGCTAACACGGGGAACCGCACGAAACGTATCAGCTAAAAACGGCAGAGAGCTAAACGGTACAGGGCAGTTCGGCACAGGGCTTAGCGGCATGCAGGAAAGACTGCAGCCCTTTAATGGCAAGGTGCAGCTAAGGGCGAATGACTCGGCGCCCGGCTGCCAACTCACTCTCACACTCCCTGCACTCGCTTAATTTTTATTAAAAACGCTTTGGAATCAATATGGATATGCAAAACAACATCATCAGTGTCGGCTTAGTAGAAGATCAACAATTGGTTCGCCAAGGGATCGCTAGCCTGCTCGCTATTTCCGACAACATTCGCGTGTTATGGCAGGCCGAAGACGGCCAAGTTGCACTCAAACAGCTTGCCAGCAATCCCGTCGATGTGCTGCTCAGTGATATCCGTATGCCAAATCTTGACGGCATCGCCATGCTTAAACAGATACGCCAGAGTGCCAATCGCTTACCTGTCATCATGTTGACCACCTTCGACGACAGTGAGTTATTCCTCAATAGTTTACAGGCCGGAGCTAACGGCTTTTTGCTCAAGGACGTGTCACTCGATAAGTTACTGCACGCTATCGAAACTGTCGCCAAAGGCGGCTACTTGATTGAGCCTTCGGTACTCAAACAGATGAGTGAGCCTAAAGCTGCACCTAGCGTTGGGGTAACTAGAAATGAATTATTGTCGGAACGGGAGCGGGAAATTCTCAGTTTTATGGCGGGCGGCTTCTCCAACAAGGAAATCGCCAATGCAGTATTTTTAGCCGAGGGCACAGTGAAAAATCATGTCTCTAACATACTCACTAAACTCGATTGCCGAGACCGCACCCAAGCGGTACTCAAGGGCTTACAACTGGCGTTGATTTAACCCAATAGCATTCTGGAAAAAATCATAGCCAACAAAAAGGGCCAGTTAAGGCCCTTTTTGTGCTCACCTAAGGCGGTGAGTAATGACTAAAAACCTAACGAAGCTCCATCTCTTGGATAATTTCATGGGCAATGGCTGGCGTTGTGCAGCTCGGGGTTTCATGTAAATCTGCTTTTAATTGGCCTTTACGGTGCTTAAGTGCTGCATCTAATTTTTTCGATGCGGCCTTGATAGCTGGGTACATCACCTCATCGGTACCCGAAGCGGAAATGCGGCTGCCTTCATAATTGGTTCGAATTTCAACCTGATACTCGCCATGCTCTTTCGCAATAATGATATCCAGTGCGATCAGAGAGGGAAAATGAGTGGCGATCTTAGCAAATTTCTCGTTAACATCTTCTCTAATAGAATCAGTAACATCGACGTGGTGACCAGAAATATTTATTTTCATAGGTTGTCCCTTTTAATGTCATTACTTTTATTTTCGCTTCACTACTAGAGCTTGGGGCATACAGAATAAAACACAAGGGATATTGGCAAATATTTCGATCAACTCAGGTATTAGCATCTCCTAAATGTGACAGCCATCAAGAAGTTGAAAATAAAACTGTCTGAAAAATGCGATTAAGTGATTGATTTATAACCAGGCGTTGATAGTAAATCAATCACAAAATTCAATGCGAGCTAAAGTAAATACACTTAATATTTACGTTGCACACTCTGCTGCCAAAACTGTTGTGACAGATGATGCGTCTTAGTCGATAGACGCGACACTTGGTCGCCCCGCGCCGCCGCATCGAGCGTCTGCTCTAAACTCTGCTGAGCCAAATCGCTGATCACATGAATAGCACGACTGATTTCAGCGGCCACTGAGGTCTGCTGGGTCATAGCGGCGGCATTATCATCACTTAAGGAGTTAATCCTTGATATAGATGAAAGCAACTCGCCAAAAGCAATACTGGCTTCCTGCGCTAAGCCGACCGAACGTTTAACCTGCTCTTGTCCCGCCATCATAGTCGAAGTCGCCCTTTGAGTACTTTCCCTAAAGCGGCTAACAATTAATTCGATTTGCGAGGTGGATTG